>NZ_CP081149.1:3250143-3575158 GCF_019665785.1 Deefgea piscis | reverse complement strand
GAAATACTTTGATGGCAGTGCTGCGGCAATGGCTGGCATGGCCCGCACATTGGCACTGCTGGCCATGCCGTATGAGTTGGCGTTTAAAATCAAAGCCAAATTCAAACGTAGGAGCGGGCTTGCCCGCGAAGACCATGCCTGAAAGGGCGCACGCGGTAAATTTGCGCAAGGGGCGCGTTGCTATCGCAGATTGTGCATATGTGATTACTGCGGTATGTCATCAAAGACTGGCGCTATTGTCTGGCTTGTATGAGGCTCGTTGTGTGGTCAATGGATTTCGATCTTGTGATGATATGGGTTTGAGTCAAACCTTGGCGTTTGTGGTGATGCCGGATCATTTTCATTGGTTGTTAATATTAAAGGAAGGTGGTCTCGATTCGTTGTTAAGGCGACTAAAGTCAACAACGGCCATTGAGCTGAATAAAATGAACCAGCAAACTGGGCGACAAATTTTGGCAAAAAGCTTATTACGATCATGCAATTCGTGCTGATGAAGATGTGAAGGCCGTAGCAAGATACATAGTGGCAAATCCTATTCGTGCAGGTTTAGTTAAGAATTTGTCTAATTTCTCATTTTGGGATGTGTGTTGGCTGTAAATGTGCTTTCGCGGGCAAGCCCGCTCCTACGAGTATCTGATGGAATTGATTTGATGAGTAAAATTATCCACGTGGTTGAGTCATTTGGCGCTGGCACTTTGTCTATGGTGTCGGCCATCGCCAACAGCCAGTCGCAAGACGGGCATCAAGTGACGGTGATTCATTCGGTGCGCGAGGAAACGCCAGCAGGATGGCGGGATTTATTTGTGCCAGCGGTCAATTGTATTCATTTGCCGATGCAGCGATCGATTCATCCTTTGAATGATTTTCGCACTGGCCGCGCTTTATTTAAATGGATTGATTCGATTGCGCCCGATGTGGTGCATTTGCATTCCAGCAAAGCTGGGGCGCTTGGGCGCTTGGTGAGTTTGGCGTGGGCTTTACGCTCAGATGGGCCGCGCTGGTTTTTTTCTCCGCATGGCTTGTCTTTTTTGCAGCGCGCTGAAGGTCGTTTGAAAAACGGCATTTTCTTAACGATTGAAAAACTCCTCGCCGGGTGCCGGTGACCTTTATTGCCTGTTCAAAGTCGGAGGGTGAAGAAATTCGCCAGCATTTATCCGGCAATGTGGTGGTGGTAAATAACGCGGTCGATTTAGCCGATTCCAGAGGCGCATTGTTTGACTGCCGATTCCGCACTTTCCACGTCTCGCCGTTTGCGCATTGGCACGGTGGGTCGCGTTTGTTTGGCGCGTAATCCGGAGTTTTTTGCCGAAGTGGCTAGCAAAATGACCAGCGACGAGCTGGAGTTTGTCTGGGTGGGAGGTGGCGAGGTCAGTGGCGAGGCCGCACTGCGCGCAGCAGGCGTTGCTGTGTCGGGCTGGTGTGATCGTGCTGCGGCATTGGCGCAATTGGCAACGTTGGATATTTATATTCAAACTAGTCGCTGGGAAGGCTTGCCAGTGGCGGCGATTGAAGCGATGGCGGCCGGTTTACCGGTGGTTGCGACCGATGTCGTTGGCAATCGTGATTTAGTAAAAAATGGCGAAAACGGTTATTTGGCGCATACGCCAGATGAGTTTGTCGCGCATTTACAGACTTTGGTCGCCGAGCCGGCATTACGCCGGCAGTTGGGGCAACAAGCGCAGGCTTTTGCGCTGGAGTTTTATTCTTTAACACCCATGATGGCGAGCTTATATGCCGCGTATGGCATTGCGCCAACGGCAGATAAGGCGCAGAAAGAGACGCAATGATTCAAGAAAAACACTTACAAGCTGAGCGCGCCAAACCTTGGTTGGCGCTGGCTGATTTTATGGCCTTGGCGGTGTCGTTTGGCGTGGCGATGCTGCTGTTGTGGATTTTTCGCTATGACCGCATTTCAGCCAGTTTTGGTCTGTGGTGGGCTTGGGAAGGGCAGCAACAAGGCTTGGCATTTTTAGGTTTGGCCTTGATTACCATTGCCAGTTTTTGGTGGCGTGGGCATTACAGTTTGCGCCTGCCTTTTTGGGATGAATTGCTCGAAATTTTGCGCCTTGTTGTTGGCGGCCTTACTCAATGGCATGTTGGTCTTGCTGGGTAAATTTACCGTGTCGCGTTTTTTGTGGCCGGTGTCTTGGGGTGTGGCGCTGTGTTGCTGCCGTATTTTCGCAGCTTAATGCGCGATTGCTTATTAAAAAAACGGATTTGGCAATTGCCCACGGTAATTATTGGCGCTGGAGCCAATGCGGTTGAAGCGTATCGGGCGATGTATAGCGAGCGCCAGTTGGGCTTTGAAGTGCAGGCGTTTTTGTCAGTCGATCAAGACGCGCCCGATGAATTACAGATTAATGGCGAGCGTTTGCCGGTGGTGCGTTTAGAGCGCGAAGCGCTATTGGCTTGGCTCAGTAGCAATGGTCGCCCGCACGTGGTGATTGCGGTGAATGAAGATGAATTGCGCCAGTTAGAAACGCAAATCGAGCAACTTTCGCTGCGGTATAAAGACATCCATATTATTCCGCCAATTGCCGGTTTGCCTTTGTTTGGCGTCGTGCCGCATCATTTTTTTAGTCATGAAGTCTTGCTGCTGCGTGTTCGCAATAATCTATTGGTTAAACCGCTGATTGTGTTAAAACGCGCTTTTGATTTATTCGGTGCGGTGTGCGGTATTTTGCTGCTGAGTCCTTTGCTGGCCTATGTAATGTGGCGAATTAAGTGCGAAGGCGGGCCAGGGGCTATTTTCTTTGGTCATGTGCGGGTGGGAATGAATGGCGTGCCATTTAAGTGCTGGAAATTCCGCACCATGGTGCACAATTCGCAAGAAGTGCTCGAGCATTTATTGGCGAGCGATCCGCAAGCGCGAGCTGAATGGGACACGGATTTCAAGCTGAAAAATGATCCGCGGATTACCAAAATTGGCGCATTTTTACGCAAAACCAGTCTCGATGAAATCCCGCAATTGTGGAACGTAATTTGCGGTGAGATGTCCTTGGTTGGGCCTCGCCCGATTATCGATGCTGAACTTGAGCGCTATGGCGATAAAGTTGATTTTTATCTTGAAGCTCGTCCGGGTTTAACTGGCTTGTGGCAGGTTTCTGGTCGCAACGACACCACTTACGCCGAGCGCGTGGCGCTCGATGCGTGGTATGTCAAAAATTGGAATTTGTGGTACGACATTGCGATTGTCTGCAAAACGATTAAAACCGTGGTCAGTGGACGTGGTGCTTATTAAAAGCGGGGAATAGGGAGTAGGGATTGGGGATTAAGGGCGGGTGAGTCATGTGTTTTTGACTTTATTCCTTATTCCCAACTCCCCACTCCCTGATTTTAAGAGGTTGAGTTGATGCAAGATTTTGTTCAATGGTTCCGTCAAGCTGCGCCGTATATTCACGCATTTCGTGGTCGCACGTTTGTGATTGCCTTAGGCGGCGAAGTGGTTCGTGATGGCAAGTTTGCCACGCTAACGCATGACATTAATTTGTTGACCAGCCTTGGGGTGCGCTTAATTGTGGTGCACGGTGCGCGTCCACAAATTGAGGCACGAATTGCCGAGCGCGGTTTGGAAGGCCGTTATTTAAACGGCATTCGGGTAACTGATCAGCCATCACTGGAATGCGTGATTCAAGCGGCAGGCCATGTGCGCGTTGAAATCGAATCTTGGCTCTCGATGGGGCTGCCTAATTCGCCGATGGCCAATGCCGATATTCGCGTTTCGGCAGGTAATTTTATTACCGCGCAGCCGATGGGTGTACGCGATGCGTTGATCTGCAATACACCGGTGAAGTGCGTAAAGTCGATACCACGGCGATTAATTACCGCATGGACGATGGCGAGCTGGTATTGATTTCAACCATCGGTTATTCGCCAACCGGCGAGATTTTTAATCTGACCTTAGAAGACGTTGCTACCTCGACGGCGATAGCCTTAAAAGCCGATAAATTGCTGTTTTTATTTGGCCAAGATGGGGTGATTAATGATGCCGGTGAGTTGCAAACCGAGTTGACCGCTTTAGCTGCCGAGCAGTTTTTGGCCGAACATCCTGATGCCAACGACGATGTGTCTTTGTATCTACCGTGTGCGATTCGTTCAGTGCGCAATGGCGTGCAGCGGGCGCATTTGATTAGCAATAATGTCGACGGCAGTTTGTTGATGGAATTGTTTACCCACGATGGCATTGGCACGATGATTTCGCGTGAGCCACTCGAAACCTTGCGCCAAGCAACGATTGACGATATTGGTCGAATGCTAGCGCTAATCGAGCCGCTAGAAGATCAAGGTGTGTTGGTTAAACGCGGCCGTGAATTACTTGAGCGCGAAGTGCATCGTTATTCGGTGCTTGAGCATGATGGTAAAACCATCGGGATTGTGGCGATTCATCCATTCCCCAATAGCAAAATGGCGAGTTGGCTTGCCTCGTGATTCATCCAGATTATCGCGATGAAGATCGTGGAGCTGATTTGCTACGCCACGTTGAGCAACAGGCCGTGGATTGGGCATCGAAAAGCTATTTGCTTTAACCACCCGCACCAGCCATTGGTTTGTCGAGCGTGGCTTTAAGCAAGCTTCGGTGGATGATTTGCCAATGGAGAAAAAAGAGTTGTACAACTATCAGCGGCGATCGAAGGTGTTTATTAAAGTTTTGCAGCGCTAGTCTCGGTACATAATCGCTGATTGTGTCGCGTTTCGTTCGCTAATATGCGGTTTTACTTATATTGCATTTTGAGGGATAGTAAGCTTTAGTATGTCTTTATCTTCCCTTTCTTTGCGTTCGCGTTTTATTTTGGCCTGTATTGCGGTACAGGCGCTATTATTGCTCGCATTATTGTTCAATACCCACCGTATTTGGTCGGAGATGGCGCAAGAGCAAGAGACTGCGCATATACAGGCACTCTCTAGCTTATTGAATGCGGTGTTCTTACCCTCGATGATCGAAGGCGATCGAGTTAAAGCGGCCGATATTCTCAATCATCTTCAGCTGGGGACGAAATCGATTATTTGGTGTTGCTCGATGAGCAGCAACAAATGATTGCCGCGCGTGGCTGGGATATTTCAAAAAAACTGCCCGCCAGTAGCAATCACCATTCGTATTCATTGTGGGATCGCCCAACGTTAGAGCATGTACGCGCGCCTTTGGTCGTCAATGGCGTGCAATTGGGCGAGCTCAGTTTTGGGCTGAGCAATGTTAGTGCTTATCGCAGCTTCCAGTATTTAATTTGGCAAAATGGCCTGATTGTGATGCTGGGTTTTATGGCCATCATGGGTTTAATGCTGTTGGCGGCGTGGTGGATTTCGCGGCATCTATATCGCCTAATTCAAGCCACTGAAACCGCTGCAACGGGTTATTTTGAGCCGGTCTTGGCCGCCAATGGTTCCGGTGAAATCGCTAAAATATCGCAGCGCTTTAATGATATGGCGCGCGCGATTAAGGCGCACGTGATGGCATTAAAAGACAGCGAAGCGCAATATCAAACCATCGCTGACGCCAGCAATAGCGCCGAGCTGTGGATCAATCCGGCAGGGCAATTGGTTTGGGCCAATGCCATGGTGGTACGCATTACCGGATATTCGGTGAATGAATGCTTATTGCTACCGGATTTTCCATTAACCATTGCCACGCCAGAAGAGCGCTTGCGCGTTGAAGACACCTTTTTACAGGCCGTTAATAATAAATCCACTGAGCAAGATTACGAATTTCGCGCCATGCGCCGCGATGGCAGTTTATTTTGGGTGTCGGTGAGTTGGCAGCCGATGTTCAATGCCGAACAACGCTATTTAGGCCTCAGAATCAGCCTGCGTGACAATACTGAAATCAAATGAGCGTTTAGCATTACGTAAATCGGTGATTGAATTACGTCAGATTCAGTCCTTGGGCAAAAGCTATTTACAGCACGCCGAATCAGAGCGCGCGCGTATGCTGGCTTTGTTGGCCGCAATGCGCTTTGGGGTGTTGTTTGTTGATAATGACCATCGGATTGTTTTTTTTAATCCCGCCTTTTGTGAAATATGGGGTTTGTCGTCGTCGCAAGCCATGATTGGCCGCCCAGTTGGGCAGGTTTTGCAATTGGCCGATAATCGCCCGGCACTCAGTGATGTGCTGTCTTGTTATTTGGAAGAGCACACTGCGTTGGAAGATCGGGTTGATTTTGGTGAGGTTACGCTCAATGATCGCCGAGTCATCGTACAAAACTGCTACCGCGTAACCGACCCACAAGGCGTGACCAATGGTCGAATGTGGGTGTATGAAGACGTTACGCAGCAGCGTTTAATCGCTGAGCGGATGGTGAACTTGGCCGAGCGTGACGCATTAACCGGTTTATTTAACCGCCATCGCTTTCAGCAAGAATTAGAGCGCATGGTCAGCGAAGCCAATCGGCGCGACCAGCAAATGGCCTTGGTGTTTTTTGATTTAGACGAATTTAAGCTGGTTAACGATAGTTTTGGCATACCGTTGGCGATGAATTGCTTAAAAATATTGCGCGTGAAGTCAATAAGCAAGTGCGTCGACATGAAGTCTTTGCGCGTCTGGGTGGCGATGAATTTGCGGTGCTACTACCCACTTGCGATGAGTTTGAAGTGAGTAAACTGGCCGATCGCATTGTGCAAACGGTAATGCAGATTCAATTTGCCGCTGGCAATCATTTAATGCGTCCTTCGGCATCGGTCGGCGTAGCGATTTATCCATTGCACGCTAATTCTGCGGATCAATTGGTCGCCCACGCCGATACGGCAATGTATCAAGCAAAAGCTGCAGGCAAGAATACTTGGCGTATTTATCGACCGGACGCCGATCACTCACGCAATGAGTTAAGCCGATTGTCGTGGAAAGAGCGCATTGTTGATGCCTTAGAAAACGATGGTTTTGAGCTGCATTACCAAGGTATTTATTACACCCACAATCGGCAATTAGCGCATTTAGAAGCCTTGGTGCGAATGAAAGATCCCGATGTCGAGGGCGGTTGTATTATGCCGGGCAACTTTATTGGCCATGCGGAAAAAACCGGCAAAATCATCGATTTAGATCGCTGGGTGATTAAAGAAGTGATTCGACTATTAGCCCAATATCCAGATTGCCCGTCGATTGCGGTCAATGTGTCGGGACGATCATTTGATGAGCCCGAATTGCCGCTGTATATCGCCAGCTTGCTCACGCAATACGCGGTAGATCCAAAACGCTTATTGGTTGAATTAACCGAAACATCGGCAGTATCTGATTTATCCGACGCCCAGCGATTTATTGACGCGCTACGCTCAACCGGTTGTGTGGTGTGTTTGGATGACTTTGGCGTGGGTTTTGCGTCGTTTGCGTATTTGAAGCAGCTCAAAGCCGACGTGTTAAAAATCGACGGGCTGTTTATTCGTGATTTGCCCAATGATAGAGACAGCCAGATTTTTGTTCGTGGCATGGTCAGTATTGCGCATGATATGGGCAAAACGACGATTGCTGAGTTTGTCGAAAGCGAAACGATTTTTAATATGTTACTTGAATTTGGTGTGGATCAAGTCCAAGGATTGGCTCGATCAACCGCAAAAAAACCACCCTGGCCTTAAGTAGTATGTCGCTGCAGGTATTGATAATAAAGGCCTGCAACAATATGCATCTATGATTTGGTCTTCTACTGATCTGCAACTAAGACCTAGTTGCAGATCCATCCTCTTCAATCGCTTATTGGCTAATCACCGCTTGGATGTTTTTTCACCGGTCACTCGGCTGATGGTATTCATTGCCTCGCTGCGGCTGGCAAAAGGCCCGAGTCGAACGCGGTAAAGGTTGCTGCTGCTTTGGATGCTGAGTTTATCGCTGTCTTGATCAAGCTCTCTCGCGACGTGCGCTTTAAAGCTTTCGGCGTTGCTTTGCGTCGAAAACGCACCGAGTTGCACAAACACTTTGCCATTGCTTTCGGCGACAGGGATGGGCCGTGGCTTATTGTTTACCGGCGCCGGTGTGCTATGAACGGCGACTTTGGCGTTGGCAATAATGTCGCTCGGCGCGTCGCTAGCATCAAGCTTTCTACAATGACTTCGGCGCTGCCATTATTGGCGTAGCCCAAACGGCAAGCGGCCAAAAAAGACAAATCCATCACTCGGCCTTTATGAAATGGCCCGCGATCATTCACCCGAACAATCACGCTACGGCCATTTTTAACATTGGTCACGCGGGCATAGCTGGGGATCGACAGCGTTGGATGCGCTGCCGTCATTGAAACATATCGTAGGTTTCGCCAATACTGGTTTTTTGCCCATGAAATTTACGCCCATACCAGCTGGCAATGCCTTGCTCTTTGTAGCCATCAATTTGGCTATGCGGGGTAAACGACAGTCCGAGTACGGTATACGGGCGATTGGCCCATTTATGCGGCGTTTCCCAGCGTGGAATCGGTTCGAGCACTTGATCTAAATTGGCGGGAAAATCCGCCATCGGGCCGTCGTCTTTATAAAAGCCCCGTTGCCGGAGCTGGCCTTATAGCTGCAGTTATACGGCGATGGGGTGCCGGTAATGGTTGACGGTTGAGTCGGTGCAGGAACTACCGGTCGTGGTGTGGGTTTTTCAGGCGTGCTGCTACAAGCGGCCAGTAATAAACTGGCGCACACTAGCGTAGCCGAGTGAGTGAGTTTCATATTAAGCCTTCATCAGTGGGCGATCACGCTGGATGCTCATTAAAATACCGAAACCGGCCAAAATCGAAACCATTGACGTGCCACCATAGGAAATCAGCGGTAAAGGCACGCCAACCACCGGCAGCATGCCAGTGACCATGCCCATATTTACCAGTGCATAGGTAAAGAAATTCATCGAAATTGCACCTGCCAATAGGCGACCAAACAAGGTTGAAGCACTATTGGCAATCATTAAGCCACGGAAAATCACCGCCAAATACAGCACTAATAACAAACCATTGCCCAGCAAACCAAATTCTTCACCATACACTGCGAAAATAAAGTCAGTGGTGCGCTCAGGGATAAAATCCAGATGGGTTTGCGTGCCAGCTAGCCAGCCTTTACCAAATAAACCACCCGAGCCAATGGCAATCGTGCCTTGAATAATGTGGTAGCCCGCGCCAAGTGGATCTTCCATTGGGTTGAGCATGGTGGCGATTCGGCGGCATTGGTATTCGTGCAAAATATTAATGCACAAGTCCCAATGGGTAACGATGTAGGCGATAACGGCAATCGCCGCACTCATCACTGCCAATACTGCCCAAGGTAGGCCGGCAAAAAATAAGATATAAAAGCCCGATGATGCAACCAGCAAACTGGTGCCTAAATCGGGCTGCTTCATAATTAACAGCACCGGAATGATAATAATGAATGCGCCAGCAACATAATGGCGTTTACCAAGGCTGGCTTGGAAATGATTGAAATACCACGCCACCATTAGCGGTAAGGCAATCCGCATGATTTCTGATGGCTGAATTCGGGTAATCCCAATATTGAGCCAACGGGTTGCACCGTGGCTGGTAATACCAAAAAACTCCACCAAAATCAGCAAAATGACCCCACCAACATAAGCGGGTAAAGCCAGTTGCATTAAGGTTCTTTGCTGAATATTGGCGACAAACCACAAGATGCCCAGCGAGATGCCCATAAAGACCACTTTATCGGTCACGCGTTCTAAATCGCGATTGGATGCGGAATACAAGACACCCGCCGAAACGGCAAACACCAGTAAAATCAAAATAAATAGCGCAGGATCAATTGGGCGCTTGATACGATCCCAGATATAGCTAATCACCGGTCACTTCCTCGACGATGGCGGGTACGGCCGATGCCGTTTTGCTCGGTGGATCTTCAGGCATTTTGCCCGTGATGTAATAATCGAGCACTTTACGCGCAATCGGTGCTGCTGCTTGTGCACCAAAACCGCCATTTTCAACAATCACGGCCAGCGCAATTGTTGGTTTGTCTGACGGCGCAAAAGCAATAAACCATGAGTGATCACGTAAACGCTCTTTGACTGTATGTGCGTTATATTTGGCGCCTTTTAAGCTATACACCTGCGCCGTACCGGTTTTGCCGGCCGATACATATTGCGCGCCACGAAATACATTGGCGCCAGTACCAATGGTCATTACGCCTTCCATACCACGGATAACACGTTCAATATTGGCGGGTTTCCAGTCCATGGTTTTGAGGGTTTGGGCTCGACCAAGGTTTTGGCACCGCTGCGCGGATCGGTTAATGTGGCAACAACGTGTGGACGAAATGCTAAACCGCGATTGGCCAATGTTGCAGTGGCATGCGCCATTTGCATTGGGGTAAAGGCGTTATAACCTTGACCAATCCCGATGGACACCGTTTCGCCCGAATACCATTTTTGTTGTGCTGGATTTTTAAAACGGGATTTTTTCCACTCGGGGCTCGGTAAAATCCCCGGACGCTCGCCAGGTAAATCCACGCCTGTTGGGCGGCCAAAATCTAAGGTGCCCATAAACTTGGCGATATTGTCGATGCCCATTTGCACGGCGAGTTGGTAGAAATAAGTATCACTGGATAATGCAATCGAGCGATCAAAACTCATCGAGCCATAACCGCCTTTTTTGGAATCATTAAACCGATGTCCGCCGTAAATAAAATAGCCGGGGTCAGAAATCGTTTGATGCACTAAAGGTAAGTTTTGTTCGAGCGCCGCCATGGCCATAAATGGCTTATACGTTGATCCGGGCGGGTATTCGCCGCGAATTGCGCGATTAAGTAAGGGTTTGTCGATCGAGGTATTGAGCTCATTCCAGCTCACCGGATCAATGCCATCGACAAATAAATTCGGGTCAAATCCAGGTTTAGACACCAGTGCCAAAATACCGCCGGTTTGCGGGTCGATCGCTACCAATGAGCCACGGCGTTCACCAAATTGCTTTTCGATCATTTCTTGCAGCTTGATATCAATCGACAACGTTAAGTCTTTGCCCGATTGTGGCGCGGTGCGCTTGAGCGTTCGCACAGCACGGCCACCAGAATCGATTTCAACTTGTTCAAAGCCAGTTTGGCCGTGCAGTTGTTTTTCATAACTGCTTTCTATGCCTAACTTGCCGATGTAATCGGTGCCGCGATAGTTGGCATATACATCGTCGTCTTTGAGGTTTTAATGTCTCGATCATTAATTCGGCCGATATAGCCGATCAAATGACTGCCCACTTCACCCAAGGGATATTGGCGGAACAAGCGCGCTTTGAGCTCAACGCCGGGAAATAAATAACTTTGCGAAGCAAAGCGCGCCACCTCTTCGTCACTTAAGCGGGTACGAATCGGTAGCGTTTCAAAGTCTTTAGTTTCGTCTTGTAGCTTTTAAAGCGACGGCGATCACGCGGCGTAATGTCGACAATGCCTTTTAAGCTGGCAATGGTTTCATCTAAGTTAGCGACTTTGGATGGCGTGATTTCTAAGGTGTAGGCCGAAAAATTGTGCGCCAGAATCACCCCGTTACGGTCGCGAATAATGCCGCGCGATGGCGGAATAGGTACTAAAGAAATACGATTTTGTTCGGCTAATGTCAGGTAGCGGTCGTGCTCAACTACTTGTAACCAAAAAAAGCGCGCAAATAACACGCCAAACATCAGAAAAATAAATAGCACAGCAACAATCAGGCGGATTTGAAATGCAAAACGCTCGCCTTTAGGATTGATAACAACATTCTTACTCATGGCAAACACCATTGCGGCCTGCCAAACAACCACGACCGATTATTGGCGAAATAGCGAAAAAAATACAAATAGGCTGCACCGAGCGAAAACAAGCGCATTCATGCAAACTCATAATTCGTCGGGCGCGTCTTTACGTTGATACATCAGCATCAAATTTGAAAAAGGTGGCCATAAAATAGCGGCAAATAAACTGCCAGTAAAATAGCCCCAGCCCACAAAAGGCTCACCCATGATGCTGCGAATACTCACCATAATGGCTTGCGAAAGTAGCAGTAGCGCGCAAGCAATCAGTGCTTGTTGCCAAAAAGGGAAAATCGCCAATTGCCGCTGCCGCACCAAAGCTAAATAAGCAATGATGGAATAGGCCAGCGCGTGTTGCCCCAGAATATTGCCATTGGCGACATCCATCAGCACCCCTAAAAAGAAGGCGCAAGCCACACCGACACGGCGCGGCTGATTGAGTGCCCAATAAATAATCAATAGCGCGACAAAATCAGGAGAAAAATTCATCGCCGTGGCTTGCCATGGCAATAAATTAATCAAAATAGCCAGTACAAACGAGCAAAAAATAAAGCCCACACCGGCAGGACGAAGTAATTGGCGGCTAATTGGCATGGCTCAATCTCCAGCCACTCGCGCAGAGAGTGCGCAAAAAGGATAAAAAATACACATTATTTAGTCTTGGCCTTCGGTGCTGAGGCTTCTGTTGGATAAGGTGGCGGCGCCGCTGGCGCATCCAAAATTAAGAAATAACGATGCTGATCAATTTTGGCTAAAGGCTCGCTATAAATGCGGGCAAAGGCGTTGCCGGTGGTGCGTTCAACCCGAGTCACTCGAGCCACTGGTAAACCCGCCGGATAAATACTATCAATGCCGGATGTAAGCAGTTGGTCGCCCACTTGAACGTCAACATTTTGTGCCATATTGCGCACTTCGAGCGGCGCATGCCGGCCTGTGCCATACACCACGGTTCGCAATTGATTGCGCGCCACGATGACTGGCACCATGTGATTGCGATCAGATAACAACCGCACTTCACTGGTGAGCGGTTGCACGCGAACAATTTGTCCAACCACACCACTGGCGTCGAGCACGATTTGCCCAGCACTAATTTGATTTTGCTGGCCTTTATCAAGGACTAATTTTGCGGCAAAAGGATCGCGGCTATTGTAAAGAATTTTGGTGAGCTGCGAGCGGCGCGGCGTGTTTTCACTGGCAATGCTGAGCGAGCGTAAATTGGCATTTTCAATCTCTAAAGCCTGCAAACGCATGGCCATGCCTTTGGCGGCGAGCTTATCGTTATTGAGTGCTTTGTTTTCGCTAACTAATTGGGCTTGTTGCTGCAGAAAATCGCCACCTTCAATCACCGCATTGATGGGCGTAGTGGCCAGCCATTGCAAGGGATATAGCGCCAAAGACAGCTTATCGCGGGCGAGCCCCAACCATTGATAGTTGGCATCGCCGAAAATCAGCGCAAGCGAGAGTGCAGAAAAAATCAAAACACGCGTCAGCGGTTTCGGGCCTTGTTTAAAAAAGGCAGGTTGATTAGCTTGCATTGGATCTGCGAAGTAGTGAAGGTGTGAGGATGGCGGTAGGGTGACAGCTGCCCAAACTAGCAAAGGCTTGGCATACGCCAAGCCCTATTTGCTTGCCTTACCGCCGATCTAATCAGTCATTAGCAAAAATGCCAATGCCGCCTTTATCGAGCTTTTCAAGTGCTTTACCTGAACCGCGTACGACGCAAGTGAGTGGATCTTCGGCCACAATCACTGGCAGGCCAGTTTCTTCCATCAATAAGCGATCCAAATCGCGCAATAATGCGCCACCGCCAGTTAGTACCATGCCTTTTTCGGCAATATCAGCACCGAGTTCTGGTGGAGTTTGTTCGAGCGCTTGTTTGACTGCTGAAACGATTTGATTGAGTGGGTCAGTCAAGGCTTCGAGAATTTCGTTGCTAGAGATCGTGAACGAGCGTGGAATGCCTTCGGCTAAATTGCGACCTTTGACTTCCATTTCGCGAACTTCGGCGCCCGGGAAGGCCGAACCGATGCGTTTTTTGATTTCTTCAGCAGTGGTTTCGCCGATCAACATGCCGTAGTTACGACGGATGTAGTTGATGATTGATTCATCAAATTTATCGCCACCTACACGCACGCTAGACGCATAAACGATACCGCCGAGCGAAATCACGCCGACTTCGGTCGTGCCGCCACCGATATCCACCACCATTGAGCCCGTTGCTTCTTCAACCGGCAGACCGGCGCCGATTGCGGCAGCCATTGGTTCTTCGATTAATTCAACCTTGCGCGCACCAGCGCCTAGTGCTGATTCACGAATCGCACGGCGCTCAACTTGCGTTGAGCCGCAAGGCACGCAAATGACGATGCGCGGTGGCGATGAAAACATGCGGCTTGGGTTCACTTTTTTAATGAACTGTTTGAGCATTTGTTCGGTGATAGTGAAGTCGGCAATTACACCGTCTTTCATTGGGCGCACGGCGTTGATATTGCCGGGGGTGCGGCCGAGCATTTTTTTGGCTTCTGTACCGACCGATAAAATGGTTTTCTTGCCTGAAGGGCCGCCTTCTTGTTGAATGGCGACGACCGACGGTTCGTCCAATACAATCCCTTTACCTTGCATATAAATCAAGGTGTTAGCTGTACCCAAGTCGATAGCGATGTCGTTGGCAAAGTAGCCAGAGAGAAGTCCAAACATTAATAATCCCGCAATGATGTTGTGTGATGGCAAGCCAAACTTCAGTTCAGCCCACTGTAAATTGGGCGAATGCTCGTATTATGCTGTATTGCAAGGAATCAAGCTTCGCATTTATTTTTAATTTCGCGTCCACTGTAAATGCTACCGCGAGCCTTCGCCGTAGGTGGGAGAAACAAACCCGATATGATACCCTATTGCGTTGTTGTTTAAGTAGCTTTAACGCGGTAAATACGACCACGTTCCGATTAAAGTACGCCGTACTTGGTCAGCAAGGTGATACCGTGGTTTCAGGATGAAAAAACGCGGTAAATTTAAGCTTAGTTGATGTTGGTTTTGCGCCGTGCGGGCACAATTTTCGCGGCAAATGCAATGTTGATAGAGTCTAGCCACGTTCCGATTAAAGTTGTTGTGTTGACCAACATGACTGCTCAGCTATTTAGGACGTATCTACAGGGAAATACGAATATGTCGCTATCTATAGACGATGTACAGCGCATTGCGCGTCTGGCACGGATTGCCGTGACCGAAAATGAAGTGATTGAGAGCCATAAACAACTCAATCAACTCTTTAATCTGATTGAAGAAATGCGCAGCATCGATACCACCGGTGTTGAGCCAATGCCACACCCACAAGACATGTTACTGCGCTTGCGTGACGATGTGGCGACAGCGACTAATCGCCGCGAAGCCTTTCAGGCGATTGCCCCTGCGGTTGAAAACGGCCTTTACCTGGTTCCGAAAGTCATTGAATAAGGAGCAGGGGGTTGGGAATGGGGATTGGGGAGTGGGGAGTGGGCCGTAAGCTCACTTGCTTTTACTCCCTACTCCCTATTCCCCACTCCCTCACAATTATGAACTACACCATCAAACAAATCATTGACCAACTCGCTAGCGGTGAAACCACGGCTGTCGCGTTGGCAACGCAATATTTAGATCGCATCGCGGCGCATCAGCACCTCAATGCCTTTATTACCGTTGACCGCGAAAAATCGCTCGCACAAGCTGCTGCTGCCGATGCCGCGCGGGCTGCCGGTGATACCCGACCGTTGCTCGGTGTTCCTTTGGCCCACAAAGATATTTTCTGCGCTGAAGGCTGGAAAACATCGTGTGGTAGCAAAATGCTCGACAACTTTATTGCGCCGTATTCGAGCAATGTCGTTGAGCGTTGTGATGCTGCCGGTTTGGTGACGCTAGGTCGCACCAATATGGATGAGTTCGCGATGGGCTCTTCCAATGAAAACAGCTTTTACGGCGCAGTTAAAAACCCTTGGGATTTAACTGCCGTACCTGGCGGCTCGTCCGGTGGTTCGGCAGCGGCAGTGGCCGCGCGATTAGTGCCAATGGCAACTGGCACCGATACCGGTGGTTCGATTAGACAGCCTGCGGCATTTTGCGGTATCACGGGAATTAAACCGACCTACGGTACGGTGAGTCGTTTTGGCATGATCGCTTACGCCAGCTCGCTTGACCAAGGTGGCGCAATGGCGCAAACCGCTGAAGATTGCGCGATTTTGCTCAATGTGATGGCTGGCTTTGACGAGCGTGATTCCACCAGCTTGCAGCAAGCGAGCGAAGACTATACTCGCGATTTAAACCAATCTTTGGCTGGACTTAAAATTGGCCTGCCACGCGAATATTTTGCCGATGGTTTAGCCGACGACGTGCGTGCCGCAATTGACGCCGCGGTGGCTGAGTTCAAAAAACTCGGCGCCAGCATTGTTGACGTGAGCCTGCCGAACACCAAAATGGCGATTCCAGCGTATTACGTTATCGCGCCAGCCGAAGCCTCAACCAACTTAAGCCGTTTTGACGGTGTTCGCTACGGTCATCGTGCCGCCGATTACAACGGCCTGAATGATATGTACGAAAAAACCCGTGCCGAGGGCTTTGGTGATGAAGTCAAACGCCGCATTCTGACCGGCGCGTATGTACTCAGCCACGGCTATTACGACGCTTACTACCTACAAGCGCAAAAAATCCGCCGCATGATTGCCAATGACTTCCAGTCTGTATTCAAAGAATGCGACGTATTGTTTAGCCCGGTTTCGCCAAGTACCGCATGGAACTTGGGCGAAAAAACTGCAGACCCAGTGGCGATGTATCTCGAAGACATTTATACGCTGGGCGTGAATTTGGCCGGCTTGCCTGCCATGAGCGTACCCGTTGGCTTTGGCAGCAACGGTCGCCCAGTCGGTATGCAAATCATCGGTAACTACGCAGGTGAAAGCCGCATGCTCGGCATGGCGCATCAATACCAGCAAGTGACTGATTGGCATACTAAGGCACCGCAACTCTAAGGAGATCGGCATGGCACTAACGCAAAGTGATTTGGTTTCACCTGAGCAGTACTTGGCTGAAGAAGAATCGCGGCAGGAACGGCATGAATATTATGACGGTCTCGTTTATGCCATGACGGGGGGCACATTGACGCACAATATTTTGGCGATGAATTTGCTCGTTCGCTTGATGGCGCATTTACAAGGCTCACCTTGCCGAGCGTTCATTAATGATGTTCGCCTGCAGATTGAAAGTGCCGATTGCTATTTTTACCCCGATTTATTGGTGCATTGTGCTGAAACTGCTAAATCGAGTTCGACGGTTAATTCAGCTAAGGTCGTCGTCGAAGTCTTGTCTGCGTCGACGAGTAACTACGATCAGGGTAAAAAATTTACAGTTTATCGCCAGCTTGAATCATTACAAGAATATGTGCTGATTGATTCGGAAATGAAGAGCGTTCGGGTGTATCGCCGTGCGGATCAAGGTGACTGGATCTTTCATGCCTATACCAACGATGAAACTGTACGCCTAGCCAGTATTGATTTTTCTGTGTCGTTGACTGAACTGTACGACGACACGGGCATAGAGGAATAAACCATGAAATGGGAAGTCGTAATCGGGCTAGAGGTTCACACTCAGCTCACCACAAAATCGAAAATTTTCTCACCGGCCAGCACGGCATTTGGCGCTGCGCCTAATACGCAAACGGCGGTGGTGGATATTGCACTGCCGGGCGCTTTGCCAGTGATGAACCGTGCCGCCGTTGAGCGCGCGATTCAGTTTGGTCTGGCCATTGGTGCCAACGTCAAACGCAGATCAGTGTTTGATCGTAAAAACTACTTTTACCCTGATTTGCCAAAAGGCTATCAAATTAGCCAAATGGATTTGCCGGTGGTTGAAGGTGGCGTGATCACCATTCAAGTTGGCGATGAAGAACGCAAAATCAACCTCACTCGCGCCCATTTAGAAGAAGATGCCGGCAAATCGCTGCACGAAGACTACCAAGGCATGACCGGCATCGACTTAAATCGCGCCGGTACACCATTGCTCGAAATCGTCTCTGAACCAGAAATGCGCTCCAGTGCCGAAGCCGTGGCGTATGCCAAAGCATTGTACGAGTTGGTGACATGGATCGGCATTTGCGACGGCAATATGTCGGAAGGCTCATTCCGTGTTGATGCTAACGTTTCGGTACGCCCAGCCGGCCAAGTTGAGCTAGGCACTCGCCGCGAAATCAAGAATCTGAACTCGTTTAAATTCTTGCAGCAAGCGATTGATTACGAAATCCGCTGGCAAATCGAAACCATCGAAGACGGTGGCCGCGTGGTGCAAGGCACGGTGCTGTTCGATCCCGATAAGGGCGAAACGCGCATGATGCGCAGTAAAGAGGACGCGCACGATTACCGCTACTTCCCAGATCCAGATTTGCCACCGCTGGTGATTAGTGAGGAATGGATTGAACGCGTACGCAGCGAATTGCCAGAATTGCCAGTGGCAATGCAAGCGCGCTTTATCGAGCAGTACGGTATTTCCGCCTACGATTCGCGGATGTTGACCACCAGCAAGATACTGGCCGCTTACTTTGAAGCCACCGTTGCTGCTGGCGCCGATGCCAAACTCGCCGCCAACTGGATCATGGGCGACATCTCGGCCACGCTGAACCGCGAAGATAAAGTGTTTGCTGATTGCCCAATTTCGGCAACGGCTTTGGGTGCGTTGATTGCTCGTATCTCGGACAACACCATCAACAACAAAACCGCCAAAGACGTGCTGAAGAAGATGTGGGAATCAGGCGATTCAGCCGACACCATTATCGAGCGCGATGGTCTGAAGCAAGAATCCGACACCGGCGCGATTGAAGCGATTGTCGATACCGTGCTGGCAGCCAACCCAAAAGCGATTGAAGAATATCGCAGCGGTAAAGAGAAGGCACTCAATGCCTTAGTCGGGCAGGTAATGAAAGGCTCCGGCGGCAAGGCCAATCCAGCGATGGCGTTGGAGTTGTTGAAGAAGAAGGTGGGGTGATAATCCTCAAATAATAAAGCGGCCAAATGGCCGCTTTATTTATGAGTAATAAAATTATGCGCTCAAAATATTCAGAGCTTGTTCAACGTTTATTTGCCAAATATTATTTAGCTCTTTAGATTTTTCAAGCATTCGGGTGTATTTATCAATCATCGGTATATGACTATTTAAATTGTCATTTTTTACCATGTACTGTTGTTGTTCAATGAATTTGTTTTGTTTTTGTATTAGGAAGCGACAAAAACTCATGTGCTCTGTTTCATTGTTCCCGTCGAATCCAGGGAAAATTGAGTATCTGTGATTTATTAGTTCATGATCTTTTGTTGTTCGTTTTAAGTCTTCGATTGCTCGATACAAATCAAGTATGTTAAGTACAAATTTACCATCTATTTCTGACATCTCATCAGAAATTCCGCCGATTATTTGATTGTAAAATATAGCATACCCATTTTCTAGGATGTCAATTGCTTCGTTGTAAAATTCAGCATCCTCATTGTCTAGTTTGGCAAGAATTCTGTATTGATTAATTAGGATTAATCGGTCTTTTTTACTGATTTCCAAGATTATCTCTCCTTCTATTTAGAGAATTTTTCGCTTTATGTGGTGTGCCATACCAACTATATCTGGATAGATTGTGTATTCATCTAAATTTGCCCATTTTAAAAATTCACGAGCTTCTGCTTTAGCCGATGCTGGAAGTATTATTTTTCGGTAGCAGGCTGAGGCTGCAGTCTGGCTTTGTTGCACAAATCAGCGGCGCAATGCTGCTGGTAGAATAGCGATATAGAATAGCGATATGAGCAAACCAGCACCCCACAAATACAAAACCACCAACTGGCCAAGCTATCACGCAGCTTTGAAATCGCGTGGCGCATTAATGATTTGGCTTGATCCAGCGCTGAAATGGGCTGCTGAGCCCACTGGCAAGCGCGGACGAAACCCCACTTTTAGCGATGCTGCCATTCAATTCTGCCTCACCATCAAATGCCTGTTTGGCCTCGCATTGCGCCAAGCAACCGGCATGGTTGAAAGCCTACTTCGGCTCGCCAACTTAGATTGGAACGTTCCTGATTCGAGCACGATCTCTCGTCGACAAAAAACGCTGAAAGTCACGATTCCGGCCCGTCAAAGTCAGGGTGGACTGCATTTACTCGTCGATAGCACAGGCATCAAAATGCTCGGTGAAGGTGAATGGAAAACCAAAAAACACGGCGCTGAATATCGTAGGCAGTGGCGTAAAGTTCACCTCGGCATTGATGCCGAAACCCTTGAAATTCGTGCCATCGAGGTCACCGATAACAAAACAGGTGATGCGCCCATTTTGCCGGAATTGATGAATCAGATTCCCGAGTCTGAACAGATTGCGGCGATTTACGGTGATGGCGCTTACGACACCAAAGAATGCCACAATGCCATTGCGGCAAGAGGTGCGGCAGCGATTATTCCTACACGGAAAAATGCACAATTTCGGAAAGAAAATACGGCCGGAGCGAGAGCGCGGAATGACATCTTACGGGCGACCAAATACTTGGGTAGGGCCATCTGGAAAAAATGGTCTGGGTATCATCGACGTAGCTTGGTAGAAACCAAAATGCAATGCTTCAAACTATTGGGTGAACGAGTGATGGCGCGGGACTTTGATCGTCAGGTGGCTGAGTTGCAAGTGCGTGCAGCGATCTTAAATCGCTTCACGCAACTGGGTACGCCAATGACGGTAAGAGTGGGATAAATCCGTCTGGGGTTAGGGGTGACTTACCCTCTAGTTGATTTGTGCAACAAAGCCCTGCAGTCTCAAATGACGCATCTTCTGTTCCAAATATGGTAAAAACACCTTGTTGAGCTCTAATTCGATCGCTAATTTGTTGGCTGGGTTTTATTGCTAATGGCTTTTCAATTTGTACGGGGCGTTTTTCCCAATAAATAGTTTTGTAATCAAATGTTTTGTCTTCTGGGATATTTATGACATCAGTACGGCCACTTAACCTATTTAATGATAGTGGATTCAATATGAAAAGAGCACTATCCTCTGTATCTGTGTAATCTCCGTGGAGAATAAATGCAATGGCTACCCCCATTACAGTTGACCAGTCAAGCAACCGTGTAGGGATCCAGTGATGCTGCATATCAAATAGAGTTTCCCAATCATTTGTCCTTTTTTCGAACAGTCTTGATGCTGTACGTGTAAATTCAAAAAATAGGCTTTTTTCTTTTTCTTCCCAAGAAGTTTGGCGTGGCAAACTTGGAATTAGTTCCCAATCTTTATTCGTATGCCCGCGATACCACGGTTCAGCTGGAGAGCCGAGCTCTTTTTCTGCTTTTCGCACTTCGGTAAGAAAATCATTCCAAGTTGACATTCTATTGTCCAAGTAATTATTTATTAGATTTTAATTAAATTTATTGTAAGCTTTGTGGGTTTTTACGTCTACGATTTTTATTCGTTACCGTATTAATTAGCTTTATGCGGCTGCGCCGCGTGTTTTTTGGTGCGCGTTCCGCCGCGCGGACGGGAAAGGGACTTTGCTTCTGCAAAGCCCCCTTCACCCCAAAGCAGCCCCCGGTATCTGCGCCGACTTCGTCGGTGCCCTCGCTGCGGACAATCGAGGCGGTTGCGCTCAAAACTCGGCCTGCGGCCTCAAACAATGAGCGCAAAAACCCCGCCCCGCTTGTTCCTCACTCGGCTGGATACAGGGGATTAGCAGCCCCAGACCAACGATCAAGCAGGTATGTATATGTATTGCCAGCTAAACATTGCGATATAAGGTCTGGATTTAAATACCTCTTGTTTATGCGAGCGAGGAGGGTGTAATTGCCGAAGGCATTACGCCGCATGAATATCGCTTGGTGTATTGCCGCTTCGCGTCGAATACACCCTAAGGATGTATTTGCTTATAGCCTTTGAATTACAATGCTTTTCTGGCAATACATCTAAATATATTCTTGATCGTGGGTCTGGGGCTTGAGATCCCGTCTAAGCGCACCGAGTGCGGAGCGAGACAGACAGTTTTATCGTTTGGCTCGCGACAATCGAGGGCACAGCGGAGCTGGGCGCGCTCGGGGCGACTTTCTTTCGCCTACCTTTCTTTGGCGAAGCAAAGAAAGGTAGGTGCCGCGCGGCATGAGCGCGACTTCATGTGCAAGAACGCCGCCCTGTACGGCTGCACCGCGTAGGTTTTTGGGCTGATGGGAATAAAAAAGCCACGAATATCGTGGCTTTTTGTTGCTTGGCGGCGGGTTAGCGCTGCGGGTTTATTTCAATTTGACTGACCATTTGGCTTCAACACATTGCGTGTATTGATTGTCGATCAGCGCCGAGAAGCCCGATTGCTCGCTGGTGAGGCGACATTGGTATTTGATTGGCGCTGGGTTGTCGGCGGTTTCTTCCGATTTATTCCAATAGATCGCCACTGCGGCTGAGCTGCCACCGCTAAAGGCTTTCATATCGGTACATTTCATTGACTCTTTGGAGATGTCCAAATTCAATTCGCGGGCAAATTCGACGTAGAAATTATTGCGCGCCTGTGCCGTTGGTTTGATTGGATTGGACATACATTCGCCATTGATAATCTGGCTGGTGGTTGGGAAGTCGTTACCCAAGCCGCCGGCGATATCGACTGCGTTCGGTACCCAAGTGCCATCCAGCGTATGCAATACCGATGGTTTAGGTGGCTGTGGCGTCACAAAGAAGTACAGCGCCGAGGCCATATTCAACCATGTTGATGCCACGAGGTCGGGGTTGTCGCGTAGCACGGCGCGGTCGCCATAAATCGCCAACGACAGTGGGGCGTAGTTGAAGATGTAAGAGATTTGATGCGCGCCACGGCCGTAGTAAGAAATCCACGTGCCATCTGGGTTTTTGCCACAAGCGAGGGTGCCGTCAAACTGCTTTTGCCAGTTCACATCACCACAACCGGATGAATACGCTTCTGAGCCTTTGCCGTCACCACCTTCACGCAGCGCGGTTAAGCCTTGGCGCCATTTTGGATTAGGGCTTGATGCGCTGTGATTACCGGTTTCTTGCACCACATGGGCAAAAAAGGCGGCAACAACGCGGCGGCAAATTTGATCCGCATTGCGGCCATCGGTGTAGTCGGCGCAGAAGCTTGGGAATTTCGCTACGCCGCGCAAAAAGTTGGTGTAGGTGTAGCCCGGATTGGCTTCTGGGAAGAAGTAATTCCATTGCTGCTGCGACACAATGCCTTCCACCCGTTTAACGTTGGCTGGATTGCTTTGATTGCCCGGCGTGACTTGCTCAACCAATTTATTGTCGAGCGTAGCGACCGAGGCGCGGATCATTTGCATATACGGCGTGCTGATCGCTGCGGTTTCGTGCGCTTGCGCTTCGGCTAAGGTTTCTGGGCCAGAGGCACGCGGTGTGCTTGGGCCAGTACACGCGCCAAGTGCTTTCCATGCGCCGCCGACAGCTGAGTTGGCGCTAGGCTCGATATTGCTCGAGTAATAATTGGCTTGGTAGTTTTTGCCATAGGCACTGCGAATCACTAGCCCTAAGTTCGGACGATAAATTTCATCCGGATTCCACACCGGCGCGCAAGTATTGCCACCCGGTGTTGGGCTCGCCGTTGGTGTGGCGGTTGGTGTTGCGGTTGGTGCTGCAGTCGGCGTTGCTGTTGGTGTCGCAGTTGGTTTTACTGTTGGGGTTGCTGTCGGTGTTGCTGTGGGGGTCGCAGTCGGTTTTACCGTTGGGGTGGCTGTTGGTATTGCGGTTGGTGTTGCAGTGGGTTTTGCCGTTGGGCTAGTCGTTGGTGTCGCAGTTGGTATTACTGTGGGGCTTGCTGTTGGTAATGGATTACTTTCGACTGCCCAAGGTCCCCATTGCGTGCCTCCGGGTATTTCGCCGGTAGTCCACCATTTGGCTTTCCAGTTTTTACCTTGATAGGTGACGCTGGCACCTGCGGTATACACGGCTTTGCTGTCCCAATCGGCTGCCATCACACTGGTGCTTAAAAATAGCGCAGCCAGCAGTGCGGCGAGTTTGATTTTTTTATTCATTATCCTCTCCATCCATAGTGGGATTCGCCTGTCCAAATTGGCCTTGATATGCTTCCCAGACACATCTCAGACGTCATACCTTATTGGTATTGTTTTATGAGTTGTAAGCATACTCTTTATGACGGCGTCGTCAAAGCGAGCGAGCATCAAACGCCGCTTTAAGTCGGTCATTGTGGCGAATCTTGTGATTGCTTGGGCGTTGCTACGTGGCTGCGCTGCTGGGGGTTGAATCGCTTGCATCGCACCATCGGCGGTAAGTTGCCGCTTGACCATGGCGCACGCCCATCTCGTCGATCAGATTCCATACGGTAACGTCTTCAATCCAAAAACGCCGTCCGGTTTTGGCGATCCGCAGCCCGCGGTAGCCGCAGGCGTAACCGTGTTCACGCACCGCGCTAAGTAATTGTTCGCGCTCTTCTTGATCAGGTGCAGCGGCAGATAGCCGTGATGGCAGCCCCAGTAATTGGCCATCGGGGTAGTCAAAACAGCGGTGGGCGCTGTCGTTGGCAAAAATAAATCGTGGGTCGTCGCTAGCATCATGCGCGAGCACACAAAACGGCGCCTCATGCTGCAGCCACGCCGCGGCATCGATTAAGGAGTCGGTGGCTGGCACCAAATCATGCCCAAGCAATTGGCGATAGCTGCTTAGCAGCAGTTGGATGAGTGCAAGTGAAGACACGAGAAAATCCGGTGGATGAATATGCGGCTTATTGTAAATTATTTTCACGGCATATTTTTTTGGCTTTGTTCAGATTACGTGTTGATGATTTTAAGTGCCTACGGCACATTGTTTTACAGTCGCAGTCCGCGACGGGGACTCACTTTTCTTGCTTCGCCAAGAAAAGTAAGCAAAAGAAGGCGACCCGTGCGCGCCCAGCTCCGCTGTGCCCTCGATTGTCGTGAGCCAAACGATAAAACCGTTTGTCTCCCTCCTCACTCGGTGCGCTTGGACGGGCTTTTAAGCCCCAGCTCAACGAGCGCGGCACAGCATCAACACAAAATCTGAGCATTGCCTATTTTCTATGGGTATTGACCAGAAATAAAGCCCAGATATATGCTGCATTCATATACCCTTGGTAAACTGATACGGCAGCTTGGTAGCTACAGTGGTTTTTTCTTTTGATTGAATTGTGGATTAATTTTAAATGAATATTTTTCAAGTTTTAAGTCAAGGCAAAGCGCGATTACATGAGCCAAGTATGTCGGCAATGCTGGGGTATTTATTAGATAGTTCGGAAGACCACGGTTTAGGGGATGCTTTTGTACGCGTTTTTCTCGAGCAACTCGGTGCCGAGCATTTTGCTGAGATCTTGAGCTGCCAATTTATTAATTCGAGTACCGAGCTTGAGGTGGCTTATCAGCTTGATGGCGCGAGAAAAGACATTGATATTGAGCTCACTCTATTGGGTAAGGCTGATAGCGTGCCATACCGAATTATTATCGAGAATAAGATTAAAGTCGGTGCAGCTAATCCCAAGCAGCTGCGCGATTATTACCAAGCCATTTTGCAAGATGATCCAACGATTCAGAAGTTGATGGTGGTATTTCTAACGCCAGAATCCAAAACCAGTGCGCTGGTTGCCGAGTATGACAATCTGACGGATTTAAACCCTGAGCATCATAAAGCTTGGTTATATTGGCATTCAGCTACGCAAGCTAGTCTGGTCGCTTTGCTGCGCCAAGTGCTATTGGCCGAGGCCAGCGGTGAAATTAATCCAATTAATGAATATATGCGGCATACGCTAAAAGCTTTTATTCGCCATGCAATCGGCGCATTTTCACCCGTTGCTGGGCAGGGCTCGCGGGTGGGAGAAGATATCGGTGAGATTCAGGCTGAGCTGCTGATCGAGTTAAAAGATGGTAGTCAGTATCGCGTGGTGCAGCGAGACAGTACGCAAATCCAAGTGTTTAATGTTCAAACTGGCGATAAAGAAGTGGCACGCCGGATTATGGGCCAATATATCGATGAACAAAATTTACCCATTAAACATCCCGATTTTAATACCCGTACGATAGGAAAAATGCTGTTTAAATTGCATTCTTCAGTCAGTTAATTGCTTGCCAACAATTTGAACAACAACAGAAAACCGCCAGATTGATTCTGGCGATGCAGTCCGCAAGGCGGTTTGGGGTGGGTGGTGACTTGCCAATCATCCCTTATATTGATTGGGCGAGCGCGGTAATTTGGCGCAGACATGGCTGGTGTGCAATGCCAAAGTACGCTCCTTTGCCGCTAAGCATGCCGCGGCGCTTGATTTAAATTGACTGTATAAGGAAACCGCCGGTGGACTCTTGGCTTACTCAACTTAAAACGCTGTTGTTTGACACGCCCGAAGTTCATCGCGTGCTCTTAGCCATTTTGGTGATTGTGGCGGTGAATGCCTTGCTGGCTTTTGCACTGCGTCAAGTGACGCGGCTGGCGCAAAAATCAAATACCCGCTGGGATGATGTATTGGTGCATGCAGCCCGGCCGGCTTTGCGTAGTTTGGTTTGGGTGCTGGGGATTAGCTATATTTTGACGCTGATTCCACAGTATTTGCATGTCAATATCGTCGGTTTAACGTCGCCATTACGCAGTGTTGGGGTGACGCTGTGCTTGGCTTGGTTTTTATTTCGCTTGATTGCTTTGACCAGCCAAAGCTTTTTGAGTGATCGCTATGAGCGCGGCGAAAGTGTCGATTCTACGACGGTGGATGCCTTATCCAAATTGGGGCGGTTAATCGTCGTTATTGCCACCGCACTCAGCATTTTGCAGACGCTCGGTTTTAGTGTCTCTGGGGTGCTTGCTGCGGGTGGGATTGGTGGTTTGGCGGTGGGTTTTGCCGCCAAAGATTTGCTGGCCAATTTTTTTGGTGGCTTGACGATTTATTTGGATCGACCATTTAGCGTGGGTGAATGGATACGCTCACCCGATAAGCAGATTGAAGGCACGGTAGAAAAAATTTCTTGGCGGCATACGCGAATTCGCGGCTTTAATAAAAATCCGATTTACGTACCGAATGCGATTTTTACTTCCATCGTGGTCGAAAACCCTTCGCGTATGACGCATCGGCGTATTCGCGAAACCATCGGTCTGCGGTATGACGATATTGCCCAAGTGCATAGCATTGTCAGCCAGATTAAAGAAATGCTACACGCTCATCCCGAAATTGATTCGACGCAAACCACCATCGTTAATTTCAATCAATTTGCCGCGTCATCGCTGGATATTATGTTGTACACCTTTACCAAAACCACCGACTGGGTGCGTTTTCATGCGGTGAAACAAGATGTGTTATTGCAAATTGCGGCCATTATTGAGCAGCACCACGCGCAGATTGCCTTTCCAACGCGTACTCTACATATTCCAGAACCACCAGAACCACCAGAAGCTTAAGTAGCCCTGTTGGGTGGAGCGTGCGCAGCACTGATTTCATCCAACACAGCCCAAGCCGCTCGATTCAATTGGAGCGGTTTTTTTATATGCGGCGGCAAATCACTCGTTGAGATTGTCGACGTATTGGCCGCTGGCGCAGTAGATTTAATCACTGCATCTCAATACCCAATGCATATTGTTAAATAGATTGCTGCCGATGTGGAACTCATTGCGCGGAGCAAGGTCTGAATTGACTAGATCGTAGTACTCATTTGATTGATTTATAAAAAGGGGAATTGAGATGGGTTTGTTTGATATGTTCAAGAGCGACACCAGCACGACGATGAGTCCACATTTCGCTTTTGCGACTGGCCTTTTATACATGATGTCGGCTGATGGCGAGATGGATAACGAAGAAGTCGGCCATTTGTTGTCAGTATTGGGCGGCCAAAAATCAAGCAGCGGTGCGATCGGTGTTGGCGCGCAAAATAAACAGTTGCTCGATCGTGCTTTGGCGTATCGCCAAAAAAATTCGATTGATACTTTCTTGGCCGAAGCGACACCGGTGTTAACCGATGCGCAAAAAATGTGCATTTTGATGAATCTGCTCGATTCAGCATTCTCTGATGGCGAAGCCGAGCCAGAAGAACAAGCCTTGTTTGCCAAGATTCAAGCGGCATTTGGTGTGAGCGATGAGCGTTTCAAACCGTTCTTCCAAGTGTTAATGGTGAAAAATGATCGCGCTGTATTTGTGAATAAAGATCACCCAAGCAACCAAGCCGGTTATACCGTGCAATTGAATTAAGCTTTGGACTGTTGTCAGGATGTTAAAAACCGCCGTTTACGGCGGTTTTTTTATGTCTTCGTCTTGCTGAGCACAAGGAAAGATGATGTTGAGCGCAAAGCTTAGATATTGCCTTTGCGCGTATGAAGGGTATTGATCGCGCTGGCATGATGACGTAGTGCTGGGATGAAATACCCTGTTGTTATGGTTTGGCTTTGCAGCTCGATTGGGAATGGATTGATGAAGTGATTGCTGAAGTGATCGACATCGTAAAGCGTGCTGACTGTGTTTTGATTAAGTATTTTGCTTGCAAAATTCTTGTGTTTTCATTGTGTTTGCTTGTTAAATGAGTCAGCAAAATGACTGTAAATGCATGATACTGAATTCAGCACTCATCGAGCTGAGATAGGCAAGGCAGTTATTTATCTCGTTTTTTACCGGCGGGTTTGGTAGGTATTGGGGCGTTATCGCGCTGCGGCGTAGTCATCATGGAGTTTGCTGGAGTCACAGGATGAGGCAAGAGACAAAGCAACAGTTTAATCAATTAGATTGGTCCGCGATGTTGGCGTTGATATGCGCGCTGCTGGCGGCGGTTTTTGTTTATCTTAGCTATTTTACTTTGGCTGAACGGCAAGAGGCGAGCGATCGGCGTTATCAATCATTTTTATTAGCTGAGCAAATGCGCCTGAGCTCAGACCAGCTGACATTGATGGCCCGGGCTTATGCAGCCACGGGTAATCCCAAGTTCTTGCAGTTTTATAATCAAATTTTAGATATTCGCAATGGCAAGCAGCCTAGACCAGAAAATTACCATCGCGTGTATTGGGATTTCTTAATGCCCCAGCAGGGGCAGCCGCCGTTTGCCAATGGCCAAACCATTAGTTTGCATAATTTATTGGATAAAAATGGTTTTACTGAGCAAGAATTGCAGCAATTGCGCTCGGCACAAGCGAGCTCGGATCAATTAGCTGACTTAGAAAGAACTGTATTTAAATTGGTGGCGCAAAATAAACCCAAAGTAGCTGGCAATTATGTAACGCCAGCGGCGGTAAGCCAGTTGTATAGCGAGGCTTATTTACAAGCTAAAAGCCAAATCATGGGGGGATTAATCAATTTTATCATTTGCAAGAAACAAGAAATAACAGCAGTGTTGCCTATGCAGTGACTATGAATAATTTAATGATTGCTTTTTCTGTGTTGAGCTTTATCGGCTTAATCATTAGCTTGATATTTAATTTTAAATTAAGGGCGCGGCTGTCAGCACAATTTATTTCTGACCTACAGAGAGAGGTTACCGAGCAAACTGACATTATTATTGAGAAAAACCAAGAGCTAACACATGCTTTTGATTTGATGGCTAAGGCGCAAAAAAATCTGATTGAAACCGAAAAAATGGCTTCCTTAGGTGCTTTGGTCGTTGGCGTGGCGCATGAAATTAACACGCCGGTTGGGATTTGTATTACCGCTACCAGCTATATGGAAGAAGAAAACAATGAATTAAGCAAAATGGTTTCTGATCAGTCATTAAAGAAAAAATCGCTAGAAAATTACTTAGAGAGGTTTGATCAAAGTATTAAATTGTCACTAAAAAATCTACATCGAATTGCAGGAATTATTAATAATTTTAAAGAAGTTGCAGTAGACCAAGATGTTGATGTTTTTTCTTCTATTGATTTAAAAAAAGACATTAGGTATATGGTTGATGAAATCGTATTGAGTAATCAGTACAATCAAAATAAAATTAATATTGATTTGCATTGCGATGAGCAGTGGATTTGCCTGTGTTACCCTGGGGTGTTAATTAAAGTATTAAGGCAGTTACTTAAAAATGCCTTGATTCATGCTTTTGATCCGGGGGCGAATGGGCAAGTGGATATCGTTGTCGCGAAAATTGATAATTGGTATCAAATTAGCGTGCAAGACAATGGCAAGGGTATGGAAGAGCTCGAGCAGCTCAAAATTTTTGACCCGTTTTATACCACCAAGCGTAATCAAGGCGGGATTGGTTTAGGCTTGCCGATTGTTTTTAATTTGGTAACGCAAAAACTTGGAGGCTCGATTCGTTGTACCTCGGTGCTTGGGCAAGGCACGTGTTTTCAAATAAAAATTCCAGTTGAGGGAAAATCGGTCGATCTTACTTAAGCCAGCTTTGCTGGCGGTAAGCGTGGGTGTTGCTGTTATTGATGGCAGAGCCTGAATGATTGACTTCATTTGGGCTTTATTTATGGCTGATGGAGTTAAGTATGCAATTGGTGATTGGCAATAAAAATTACTCTTCATGGTCGTTGCGGCCGTGGTTGGGGATGAAAGTCGCTGGGATAAAATTTGACGAAGTGGCGCATGATTTGTACGCGCCCAATGCCTGGGCTGAGCGTTTGCAGTTTTCGCCTAGCGCTAAAGTGCCGGTGCTAATTGATGGCGATATCCATATTTGGGATTCTTTAGCCATTGCTGAGTATTTGGCCGAACGTTATCCGGCGGCACAATTGTGGCCACAAGACATCGTGACGCGCGCTTATGCGCGATCGGTTTGTGCTGAAATGCATGCTGGATTTTCGGCATTACGTAGCATTTGCCCGATGGATATTCGGCAGAAACACCCTGTAGTCATGACCCCCGCATTGCAGGCGGATATTGATCGGGTATTGGCGATTTGGCATGACTGCCGCTCGCGTTTTGCGGGATATGGCGAATTTTTATTTGGGCATTTTTCTTGGGTGGATGCGTTTTTTGCGCCGGTGGTCACTCGCTTTGTAACTTACGGCATTGCGGTGCCTGCGCCGTTAGATCTATACATGAATGCCGTGTTGGCCTTGCCCGCAATGCAAGAATGGATGGCCGATGCATGTGCCGAGTCAAGTGTTGCGGTATAGCTGGATTTTAAGTGGTAATCAGCAGCAAAAACAGCGGCTTTTTGCCGCTTTTTGTTGCCTATTTTTTAGGCACGATGTAGAATCCGCGCCTTCCCCTTGAATGATTTATATGCCATGCAGATTGGCCCGTATCAGTTAAAAAATAATCTGATCGTTGCGCCCATGGCGGGAGTGACTGATCGTCCTTTTCGTCAGCTGTGTAAGCAGTTTGGAGCAGGGCATGCGGTCTCAGAAATGATGACTAGCGATGTGGCTTTGCGTTCAAGTCAAAAGTCTTTGCTGCGCGCAAATTTTGACGGTGAACTGGCGCCGATTTCGGCGCAGATTGCCGGATCAGATCCCAAAATGCTGGCCGAAGCGGCGCGATTTCAAGTCGCCAATGGCGCGCAGATTGTGGATATCAATATGGGCTGCCCAGTTAAGAAGGTTTGCAATAAGTTGGCCGGTTCGGCTTTATTGCAAAACGAGCAATTGGTTGGCGATATTTTGGATGCCGTAGTCAATGCCGTTGACGTTCCTGTAACACTCAAAACGCGCTTGGGTTTTGCCAATGGCGCCGAAAACATTTTGCGCGTTGCTCAGTTGGCCGAGAACGCCGGGATTGCCGCATTGGCGATTCATGGCCGTACGCGGGAAGATATGTATCAAGGGCAGGCCAGATATGGATTGATTCGTGCAGTCAAAGAATCAATCTCGATTCCGGTGATTGCCAATGGCGATATTGATAGTCCGGCCAAAGCCGCTTTGGTACTGAAAGAAACCGGTGCCGATGCCATTATGATCGGCCGTGCGGCACAAGGCCGACCTTGGTTATTCCGTGAAATTGCGCATTTTTTGGCGACTGGTGAAACCTTGCCGCCGCCCGAAGTGCTAGAAATTCATGGCGTATTGCTCGGGCATTTGGATGATTTGTATGCGTTTTATGGCGAATATTCCGGTTGCCGAATCGCGCGTAAGCATATTGCTTGGTATACCAAGGGTTTGCATGGCAGTAATGAATTTAGGCAAACGATGTATGCCGAGGAAACAACCGCTGGACAAGCGCTAGCGGTCGATACCTACTTAAAAAGCTTGCTCAATTTTGGCGAGCGACTGCAATACCGCAACACAGCGAACGAATCAGAATAGCGTAACAGCTGTGTGATGAAGACAATAACGAACACCGAAAAATCGGGAGATTGAATGACTACCCCCACCGACTTGATTGCAACGGCAATTAATGAATCGCTCGCGCAGTATTTTAATGACCTAGATGGTGAGCCGCCGAGTGCATTGTATGAAATGGTTTTGGCTCGCATGGAAAAGCCGCTCTTGGTGAACGTGCTGCAGCGCGTTGAGGGTAATCAATCGCGCGCTTCAGAAATGCTCGGCATTAATCGCAATACCCTGCGTAAAAAATTACAAGCCTACGATTTGTTATAAATCGACCCCTGTGGGGTCTAGTTTCAATTCAAACAGAGGAAGCATGATGAGCAAAATTACCCGTGCCTTGATCAGCGTATCGGATAAAACTGGTGTGTTAGCATTTGCCCAAGCCTTGCATCAGCAAGGTGTCGAGATTCTTTCGACTGGTGGCACTGCTAAATTATTTGCCGATCACGGTCTACCCGTGATTGAAGTTGCCGATTACACCGGCTTTCCTGAAATGCTCGATGGCCGCGTGAAGACCTTGCATCCAAAAATCCACGGTGGCATTTTAGGCCGTCGTGATTTAGACGCGCATGTAGCCACCATGGGCGAGCATGGCATTGGTAATATTGATTTAGTTTGTGTGAATCTGTATCCGTTTGAAGCGACGATTGCCAAGCCCGATTGCAGCTATGAAGACGCCATCGAAAACATCGACATCGGCGGCCCAGCCATGGTGCGCTCGGCAGCCAAAAACCACGCGCACGTGGCGATTGTGACCGATGCCGCTGACTACGATTTATTGATCGAAGAAATGCAAGCCAATGGCGGCGCATTGGCTTTGGCAACGCGCAAAAACTTGGCGAAAAAAGCCTTTAGCCATACCGCAGCGTATGACGGCGCGATTTCAAATTACCTCACCGCTTTAACCAGCGACGGTGAAAAAGCGATTTACCCAACGCGTTTAAACTTGCAGTTTGAAAAAGTGCAAGACATGCGTTACGGCGAAAATCCACACCAATCAGCGGCGTTTTACCGTGATTTGGACCCAGCAGCAGGCAGCTTGGCCAATTACAAGCAGTACCAAGGTAAAGAATTGTCGTACAACAATATCGCCGATTCGGATGCCGCGTGGGAATGCGTGAAGCAATTTGCCGAGCCAGCTTGCGTGATTGTTAAACACGCCAACCCTTGTGGCGTTGCCGTGGGTAAAGACAGCTATAGCGCATATCGCCTAGCCTTAGCGACCGATACCACCAGTGCCTTCGGTGGCATTATTGCTTTCAATAAAACCGTTGATGCCGATACGATTGAAGCGGTGTCTACGCAATTCTTGGAAGTATTGATTGCACCATCGTACACAGCAGAAGCATTGGCTTTGATCGCCAAAAAACAAAACGTTCGTGTATTGGAAATCGCCATTGAAAGCGGTGAAAACCGTTTTGATTTGAAGCGTGTTGGCGGTGGCTTGTTGGTGCAAACGCCCGATGTGCATGCCTTGATGTTGGCCGATTTGAAAGTCGTGACTAAGTTGCAACCGACGCCAGAACAATTGAAAGATTTGTTGTTCGCGTGGAATGTGGCCAAGTTTGTTAAATCAAACGCGATTGTGTTCTGCAAAGGCGGCCAAACTCTGGGCGTTGGCGCTGGCCAAATGAGCCGTGTGGATTCAACTAAAATTGCCGCGATTAAAGCGCGTAACGCTGGGTTGGAATTACGTGGTTCGGTCGCAGCGTCAGACGCTTTCTTCCCGTTCCGTGATGGCGTGGATGTGATTGCCGAAAACGGTGTGTCGGCGATTATTCAACCGGGCGGTAGCTTGCGTGATGAAGAAGTGATTGCTGCAGCCGATGAGCACGGCATTGCGATGGTAATGACTGGCATTCGCCACTTCCGTCATTAATTAAGTACGACCTCGGCAGTGCTCAGGCGTTGCCGAGGTGATAGATATAAAAATACTAATAATAAAAACCAATTAGCGAGCCAATAGAGTTCGTATTTCACGGGAAGATGAATACATTTCTAACTATACGAATTATTAAAACAATGACATTTAAAAAAATATGGGCAATGTGTATCGGGCTATTGTTAGCGGCCAATGTATCAGCAGCAGACTGTGCCGATTGGTGGCTGTTTGATAAAGCCTGCAGCAATATTAGTGGCATTTGGAATGAAGGCGAAACTGGATTATTACTCTCTGGCTACGCTTGGCATAATCGCAGCACCTATGATCGAGATAAAATCGATAACTATAACGAACTGGCGTATGGCGGTGGCCTCAGCCTTTATCGTGCTTTACCCAATAATAATGAAGAAATGATTTATGCGATGATGTTTTCTGATTCGCATAGCAAGCCAGAAACCCATATTGGTTATGCCTATATGTGGTACTGGAATGTCTTAGGACCACTTAAAGCGGGTGCAGGTTTGACTGCGGGTTTGTTCTCGCGCAGTGATATCGGCAGTTATGTCCCGTTGCCTTTTGCTTTGCCTTTAGTTGCTCTGAAATATGACAAAGTCAATCTGTATGCGACTTATATTCCAGGTGGTAGTAATAATGGCAATGTGTTGTTTTTATTTTCCCGCTTTGATTACTAATCAGCGCTTGGAGTAAGAAAGAAATGAATATCCTCGTCATTGGCTCAGGTGGCCGTGAACATGCATTAGCTTGGAAATTAGCCCAATCTGAGCGCTCGACTAAAGTATTTGTCGCGCCAGGCAATGCAGGGACTGCACTCGAAAAAAATCTCACCAATGTCGCAATCACCGCTATTCCAGAATTGATTGAATTTGCCAAAGCTGAAAACATCCAGCTGACCGTCGTTGGCCCAGAAGCGCCGTTGTCGCAAGGGATTGTGGATGCATTTCGTTTGGCTGGGCTTAAGATTTTTGGCCCAAGCCAAGCGGGTGCTCAGCTGGAATCATCTAAAGATTTTGCTAAAGCCTTTATGCAGCGCCATGGCATTCCAACTGCCGATTACCAAACTTTTGCCGATGCCGCAGCAGCGCATGCCTATATCGACGCTAAAGGCGCGCCGATTGTGATTAAGGCTGATGGCTTAGCGGCAGGTAAAGGCGTCGTGGTTGCGATGGATTTGCTTGAGGCCCACGCCGCTGTTGATGCGATGTTGTCAGACAATCAATTTGGCGACGCCGGTGCTCGCGTGGTGGTTGAAGAATTTCTCACCGGTGAAGAAGCCAGTTTTATCGTGATGGTCGATGGTAAAAACGTCTTGGCGATGGCCTCCAGCCAAGACCATAAGCGTTTGCTTGACGGCGATCTAGGCCCGAACACTGGCGGCATGGGCGCGTATAGCCCAGCACCGGTCGTTACCCCAGAAATCAACGCACGCGCGATGCGTGAGGTGATTTTGCCAACGGTGCAAGGCATGGCCAAAGACGGTATCGAATACACTGGGTTTTTGTACGCCGGTTTGATGGTGAGCCCTGATGGTTCACTCAAAACACTGGAATTTAACTGCCGCTTTGGTGATCCGGAAACGCAGCCGATTATGCTGCGCTTGAAGTCAGACTTTGTGACTTTGTGTGAACACGGTGTGAATGGCACGTTGGATCAAGTTGAATGCGAATGGGATCGTCGGGTCGCTTTGGGTGTGGTGATGGCCGCAGCTAATTACCCAGAAACCCCGCGCAAAGGCGATGTGATTACCGGTTTGCCAAGTGATTTAGAAGACGGTCATGTGTTCCATGCCGGTACTACGCTGAACGAAGCTGGCGAGCCAATCACCAGTGGCGGCCGTGTGTTGTGCGTTACCGCATTTGGTGAAAACTACAAAATGGCGCAAAAACGCGCGTATGAAATTTTGGCCGATATTCATTTTGATGGCGCGCAATATCGTAATGATATTGCTTGGCGAGCGATTAATCGTAAATAAAGTATTGTGATCAATACAAAGTAAAAAGCGGCCTTGGCCGCTTTTTTTACGCTATAAAATGCTGCTTGTGACTTAAATAAATCGGCGTTATTCGCGCCGATGGCTGCGTAAAGCGTGATTGATTCTGGCGATAAAGCGAGGCTTCATTTCGCTTTATTTTTTGTTGCGAGAGGATTTTGAATCGTGCTTTGTTGATCGGCATCAACGAGAAATCAGCAATATAGTGTGATATTATGAATCATTCTCATTGCGGATTGGCGACTATGCGTGCTCTCTCTCAGCTAGATTTAAACCAACGTGCTCTGGTACATGCCATCAGTACCGATGTTGATTTGCTGCCACGGTTATCGGCGCTGGGTTTGCGTGAGCACAGTGAAGTCACGGTGATTCGCCGCGGTTGGCTGGGTGGACCTTTACATTTGCGGGTAGGCAATACTGAATTTATGTTGCGCCGTGCTGATGCCGCGCTGATTCAGGTGCTGCCGATTGCGTCGAGTGTGGTCGTGCTGGCTCAGACTGAGGTTTTAGCATGAAGCGGGTGGCCCTGGTTGGGATGCCCAATACTGGAAAATCGACGTTATTTAATCGCCTCACTGGCGGCACCGCGCGCGTGGCCAATTGGCCGGGCTTAACTGTTGAGTTGGCTTCCAGCCGAATTTTGCTCGGCGCCAATATGGTGCAAATTTTTGATTTGCCGGGGATTTACGATTTAGTCGGTGGTGCTGAGGACGAACATGTGGCGCAGCGTTTTTTGGCTGAAGCCAAGCTCGACGCCATTGTGCTGGTACTCAATGCCACGCAACTCGATCGCCAATTGGCGCTGGCATTGCAGCTCAAAGCCTTGGGGGCGCCACTGCTGATTTGCCTCAATATGCAAGATGAAGCCAAGCGCGCTGGTATCTCGATTGATTGCGCTTTGCTGGCCAAGGAATTGGGCTGCTCAGTGCAATTAATTAGCGCTAAATTGGGCGCGGGCCTCAATGAAGCCAAGCAGCAATTAAATCAACTGATGTCGCAACCCAGTGTGCAGCTTAATTTAGCCAATGTCCCTGCGGCTAGCGCCATGCATGCGCAAGAAAAACGCCTGTTTCAAGCTGCGGTGCAGCAGCCGCCCACGCTGGCGCTGGACACGACGGCGCAAGTCGATCGCTTTGTGCTACACCCGTGGCTGGGTTTACCGCTGTTTATTGTGGTGATGTTTGGCTTGTTCCAACTCACATACGCCATCGGTACGCCGTTACAAGACACGCTGGAAGCGGGTTTGATTTGGCTTAAAGAAGCCTTTTTATTGCCTGCTACGCAATCGCTGCCGGCCTTTTGGCAAGGCTTGATTGTCAATGGCGTGTTTGATGGCGTGACTACGGTACTGACTTTTGCACCGATTATTTTCTTGTTTTTCTGCTTAATGTCGGTGATTGAAGACTCCGGTTATTTTGCCCGCGCCGCTTTTATGATGGATGGCATCATGAGCCGAATGGGGCTCGATGGCCGTGGTTTTGTCATGCTGATGATGGGCTTTGGCTGCAATGTGCCGGCGATTATGGGTACGCGGGTGATTCGCGATCACAAAGCGCGTTTACTGACGATGCTGACGATTCCATTTTCGCTATGCTCAGCGCGCTTGCAGATTTTCTTGTTTTTGAGTGGCGCTTTGTTTAGTCCAGCTCATGCGCCGTGGGTGTTGTTGTCGCTGTACATCATCAGCATTTTGGTGGCGATGGGCACTGCAGTGTTATTTCGCTCGCACTTTCAATCCAATGAGCCGTTTGCGCTGGAATTGCCGCCTTATCGTTTGCCATTGATGAGCCATATCTGGCGGCGGGGTTGGGGCGAGGCGCGCGACTTTTTGCGTTTAGCCAGCACTATGATCGTCATTGGCGTGGTGTTAGTGTGGCTACTGACTAATTTTCCTAATCCACAACACAGTTATGCTTTGATGGTGTCTGATTTTTTCCAACCGGTATTGTCACCGATTGGCATTGATTCGACCTTGTCGATTGCGTTGATCTTTGGTTTTGTTGCCAAAGAAGTTGTGCTCGGGGCCTTATCGGTGATTACTGGCCATGATGGTACGGCGCTGGCAACACAGCTCGCGCACACGCTTGATCCGGTGTCGGCCTATAGCTTTATGCTGTTTACGCTGACGTATATTCCTTGCGTTTCAGTGATTGCGGCGATGAAAAAAGAATCGAAATCGACAGCATTTACTGCGTTTTCGCTGGTTTGGTCTTTGGGCTTAGCGTGGACGATTTCCTTTGTTTTCTACCAGTCAGCGCGACTGCTGAATTTTTAATCGCGTTCTACTCCTTTAGTGTGGCGTGAAGTGGGTGTTTTCAGGGTAAAATGGCGGGTTTTGCAACCCGCCATTTTTTCATGAACCTGCTCGTCCTCGGCCTTAACTATCAAACTGCACCGCTCGCGGTACGGGAGCGGCTGGCCTTTAATCCGGATGAGTTGCCTTCGGCATTGGCCGACTTGGTCGCCCTCAAGGGTGTTTTTGAAGCTGCGATTGTCTCCACCTGTAATCGAACCGAGCTGTATTGCCACGCTCGCGATATCGATCAAGTGATGTATTGGCTTGCAGACAACAGAAATCAAAGCGTTGATAGCATTACCTCCCATATGTATGTCTATGAAGGTGAAGCTGCGGCGCGGCACGCTTATCGCGTGGTGTCGGGTTTGGACTCGATGGTGGTGGGTGAAACCCAAATTGTTGGCCAGTTTAAAGATGCCGAACGATTAGCGCGAGATGCCGGCACCTTGGGGACTTTGCTCAATGGGGTGTTTCAACGGGCGTTCTCAGTGGCCAAAGAAGTGCGCACGCGTACCCAAATTGGCGCGTCATCGGTGTCGATGGCCGCCGCTGCGGTGCGTTTAGCCGAGCGTATTTTCCCTTCGATTAGCGATTGCAAAGTACTGTTTATTGGTGCCGGTGAAATGATTGCGCTGTGCGCCACGCATTTTGCGGCACAAAATCCCAAAAAAATCGCCATTGCCAATCGCACGCTCGAGCGCGGTCAAGCGCTAGCGCAGCAATTTAATGGCGAAGCGATGCTGTTGGCCGATTTGCCCGCCAGAATGGCCGAGTTTGACGTGGTGGTTACGTCCACTGCCGCGTCCTTACCGATTGTTGGCAAGGGCATGGTCGAGCGGGCTTTAAAAGCGCGCCGCCATCGACCGATTTTTATGGTCGATTTGGCCGTACCGCGTGATATAGAAAGCGAAGTCGCCGATTTAAACGATGTGTATTTATTCACCGTCGACGATTTGGCCGAAGTCGTTCGCCAAGGGATGGCGTCGCGATCATTAGCTGTAGAAAGCGCCGAAGCGATTATCAGCGAGCGTTTGAGTGATTTTAATACTTGGTTAGCCAGCCGTGCATTGGTGCCAACGATTCGTGATTTACGCGATCATTCCGATCGCATTACACGCACCGAGCTGGCACGGGCGCAAAAACGCTTGGCAGCGGGCGCTGATCCAAGTGATGTGATCGAGCAAATGGCGCAGCAAATGAGTAATAAGTTTTTGCATACGCCGCTGTCCGCGCTCAATAGCGCTGCGCCCGATGAGCAAGAAGCCTTGGTCAATTTAGTTCGCCGTTTATATCGATTACAAGATATTGATTAAACGCTGGACTAGGGAGTATATGAATATGGCTTTTATTGTTTAAGGGTTATATTCATATACTTAATTTTTTTGACTTGTTGTCGTGTTGGACAGCAGGTACTGCCTGCGGCATTGCCTCCCCGTGAATGGGCTTATTTAATGGCTTACCTTAACGGACACCACAATCTGAATAAACCTTCTATTTATTGATTGTGCAGCCACAATTATTAGCATTGGTTTGAGTTCTGCGAGGTTTTAATTTTGCTTGCAGCTCGCCTTATGGAAACAGCATGAAACCATCAATTCAAGCCAAATTATCGCAATTGGCTGATCGTTTAGAAGAAGTTAGCGCCTTATTGGCGTCTGAAGAAGCCACTCGCGATATGGACCAATATCGCAAATTAAACCGTGAATACAGCGATATCACCCCGGTGGTTGAGTTGTGGCACGAATTTAATCGCATCAATGCCAATTTGGCCGATGCTGAGGCGATGTTGTCTGATCCGGAAATGGCTGAATTGGCCGCGGAAGAAATCAAAGACGGCAAAGTGCGCCTAGAGCAACTCGATTATGATTTGCAGACTGCGCTTTTGCCTAAAGATCCTAACGACGAGCGCAATATTTTCCTCGAAATTCGCGCCGGTACGGGTGGCGATGAAGCGGCGTTGTTTGCTGCTGATTTGTTCCGCATGTATAGCCGCTACGCCGAGCGCAACCGCTGGCAAGTTGAAATCATGTCGGTGAATGAGTCCGAGCTCGGTGGCTACAAAGAAGTTATCGCGCGCATTGTTGGGCAAGGCGCGTATTCGCGCTTACGTTTTGAATCGGGTGCGCACCGCGTACAGCGGGTGCCAGCGACTGAAACGCAAGGGCGGATTCATACGTCGGCGTGTACCGTTGCGGTGATGGCTGAAGCCGATGAGATGGAAGAAATCAACATCAATCCTGCCGATTTGCGTATTGATACTTACCGCGCTAGCGGGGCTGGTGGTCAGCATATTAATAAAACCGACTCGGCAGTGCGCGTGGTGCATATTCCTACCGGTATTATTGTTGAGTGCCAAGACGATCGCTCACAGCACAAAAATAAAGCCCGGGCATTAGCGGTGTTGTCGGCGCGAATTAAAGACGCGCAAATGCAAGAAATCAACGCCAAAGAGGCCGCAGAACGTAAATCGTTAATCGGCTCGGGCGACCGCTCGGAGCGCATCCGCACGTATAATTATCCGCAAGGCCGGATGACCGATCACCGTATTAATCTGACCTTATACAAGCTCGATTACATCATGGATGGCGATTTAACTGAGCTAACCCAAGCCTTGATGAGCGAGCGCCAAGCCGAATTGCTGGCACAGCTGAGTGATTAGTCCAAAACCTTTTCAACGCAGAGACGCAAAGGCGCAGAGGAAAAACAATTTAAATGGTTTTCTCTGTGCCTCTGTGTCTTTGCGTCAGATTTTAAAGTTGGAATATAAATGAACGTATTTTACGAAGAAGATGGCAGCTTTAAGGTTGCGACGATCCAAGACGAGCAGCCAGCGAGTTTGCAAGTCGAAGATACCCGCGGTAAACGCAGCAAAATCAAGGCCGCCAATGTCTTGCTCAAGTTCGATAAAGTCGGTTTGGATGACTTTTTCAAAGCCGCGCAAAGCGAAGCGGCCGACGTTGATGTGACTTTATTGTGGGAATGTTGCGGTGGCGACGAGCTTAATTTTGCCGCGATTGCCGCAGAGTATTTTGGTAAAAATCCAAGCTTAATTCAGCAAGCGGCCGCCGCGATCGCACTGCACGCTGCGCCGATGTACTTTTATCGTAAAGGTCGCGGGAACTATAAAGCCGCGCCAGAAGAAAACCTCAAAGCGGCGCTCGCCGGTTTAGAGCGTAAACAGCGTGAAGCCGAGCAAATGGCGGCATGGCAAGCCGAATTACTAGCAGGTATCTTGCCAGAAGCCTTTAAGCCTATCCTCTCTAAGCTAATACATCGCCCAGACAAAAACGGTTTGGAATACAAAGCCTTGGCGCAAGCGGCGGAAAGCGCGCAAACATCGACTTTGCGTTTACTGGATAAAGTCGGTGCGATTCCCAATATTGCGCAATATTTCCTTGATGGTTTTTTGGTGGAGCATTTCCCCAAAGGCCGCGGTTTTGCTGAATTTGAGCCGGTGACGGCACCGGAAGATTTACCCATTGCCGACGTGAAAGCATTCTCGATTGACGACGCAACGACGACCGAGATCGACGACGCCTTCAGTCTGCAGAAATTGAAAAACGGCAACTGGCAAGTCGGCATCCATATTGCCGCGCCAGTGCTGGGTATTGCGCCAGGCTCTGCGCTCGATCAAGTGGTGCTCGATCGCCTGTCGACGGTGTATTTCCCCGGCGACAAAATCACCATGTTGCCCGACGACGCGGTGGATGTATTCACGCTAGAAGAAGGCGCGGCGCGCCCAGCGGTATCGATGTATTTGGAAGTATCACTCGGCTTTGATATTTTGAGCTACCGCTCAGTGATTGAACGTGTGCCGGTGGTGGCGAACTTGCGCCACCATGATATCGAGCCGTATTTTAACGAAGAAACTGCCGGTCAAGACGGGCCAGATTATCCGTGGAAAGACGAGCTGAACTTCCTGTGGCATTTCGCCGGTGCGCTCGAAGGCCGTCGCGGTAAGGCTGATCAGCCGCAGCAAACGCGGATGGATTACAACTTTTATATCGACCGCGATGTGGTAGATGGCGTAGAGAATGAAAAAGTTCGCATCGTGCCACGTAAACGCGGCGCGCCGATGGATAAACTCGTCGCCGAGCTGATGATTTTGGTCAATAGCCAATGGGGTAAAGCGCTGCGCGATGCGCAAATCGCCGGTATTTATCGCTCGCAAGGCGGTGGCCGCGTGCGCTTGTCGACGCAAGCTACAGCGCATGCTGGCCTTGGCGTTGAATGCTATATGTGGTCGAGCTCGCCGCTACGCCGTGCCGTGGATTACATTAATCAACAGCAATTAGTGGCCATGCTGCGCGGCGAAAAACCGCGTTACCAAAAAAATGACGCTGAATTATTCACCGCGATTTCGTCATTTGACGCCGCTTATGCCGCTTACGCTGAATTCCAAGATAAGATGGAGCGCTACTGGTGCTTGCGTTACATGGAGCAAGAAAACCTGAAAGACTTTAACGCGCAAGTGATTAAAGAAAATCTGGTGCGTATTGACGGCATGCCTTTGGTATTGCGTGTTGGTGGTTTGCCTGAATTGCCAGCAGGAACTACCGTCGCCTTGCAACGTCTAAATATTGATTATCTTGAATTAGCCGTCGAGATGCGTGTGGCAAGAATGTAAGGCGCAGTCACCGAGCGAGCATCAGGCTCGCTCTGCCGTTTGCGCTGATTAGGCCCAAACGGGTGGTCGCTTTACAATAATATTTGATGGGCTTTCTATTACTTGCCATCAAACTTTTGCACGAGTACTGTTAAATTGACTTCAGTGCCGTGAATGATCGCGGCGTTGATGATTTGGAATACATGAATTTCGTGGCCGCGTTTAAGAATTAAACGCCTACTCACAAGGAATAATGATGCAGCCTAACCGCCGGCTCAGTGATTTTTTACCGTTGAAGTTTGCCAATGGTAATCAAGTAAAGCAATTCTCTAAGCCCTGTGTTCGTTGTGGCACGATGCTCGACGCCAAACAAATGAATGGCATTGCGCGTTTGGTAGAAAACCATATTGCCATTGCCGCGACAGCGCAGTGCCCAAAGTGCAGCGAAAACTTTGGCGTGGCGTGTGTGATTAACCCCGATAAACAAGTTAAGCGGGTGGTTTTGCCGCGTGTGCTATTTAATTTGTATTTACGCGCTTTGCCGGTGCAAAAAGGTGAAGTGAGCGCTCAAGCTACGTTCAATCGTGGCGGTATTACGCCATTGCCTGAAGTGCGTGATGCGATGGAAGACGCCGCCGAAATCGCCCGCCAGCAAGCCAGAAGCGCACAAGTGAAAGCTCGCGATATCGTGCGTTCCGAAGAGGCGCTAGGGCGTTTTAATGAAAAAGCGATTCCGGCTTGGTTGTTACTCGATGGACAACGGTTTGACTTTGAACGCATCGCCCCCAACGCTCAAGTGGGCGAAGGTGAATTTTTGCTCGATGGTTGTTTGATTTATCGCGCCAAAGCCTAATTGATTCTGGGCGCTCAGTCACTGTCAGACCATCAGTGGGGCAGCGTGAGACAGGGCGATCAGAAAGTTTTTGCTTTACTACTTACATTGGGCATTTTCGCCAATGCAATTTATAATCGAGCCCTATTTGAAATGCGCTTAAGTGAACGCTCTGTTTAGGGCACTTGGTCCACCCTTTCGGTATGACCTGCAGCGCGGGAGAAAACCATGCAACGCAATATGCTCAAATCCAAACTGCACCGTGTAACGGCAACGCACGCCGAACTGCATTATGAAGGTTCGTGCGCGATTGATGAAAATCTACTCGATGCCGCCAACATTCGTGAATATGAAGCCATTGATATTTGGAATATCAATAACGGCTCACGCTTCTCGACGTATGCCATTAAAGGCCAACGTGGTTCGGGGATTATTTCAGTGAATGGCTCTGCAGCACGCCATGCACAAGTGGGTGATTTATTGATCATTGCAACTTTTGCCGATTACGACGACAGCGAATTGGCTGACCATAAACCATCGTTGATTTATGTTGATAACAATAATCAAATGACGCATAGCAAAAATGCGATTCCAACGCAGCAGCTTTGATCGCAATTTGGCCGCGGACTAAATCGCTGCCGACTTGCCTTTCATGGCCCAATCCCCTTTAGCCGGTGTTGCCAAAGGGGATTTTTTTATGTGCTTGTTTTGCTAAATAATAATGCTCGTCAGCTCAATGAAGGAATGATGGAATGAATATCACTGCAGTAAAAGAATACCTACTGACGTTGCAACAAAATATCGTAGCGACATTAGAAAACATCGATGGCTGCTGTTTTCAAACCGATCGTTGGCAGCGCCCAGAAGGGGGTGGCGGCATTAGCCGAGTGATCGAAAACGGCGCGGTTTTTGAGCGTGGTGGCGTGAATTTCTCGCATGTATTGGGCGCAACTTTACCGCCGTCAGCCAGCGCGCATCGGCCCGAACTTGCTGGCTGTGCTTGGGAGGCAATGGGCGTTTCATTGGTGCTCCATCCGCGTAATCCGTATATTCCAACGGTGCATATGAATGTGCGGTTTTTTATCGCGCAGCCAGCTGCAGGTAGTGACGCTGAGCCGGTATTTTGGTTTGGTGGTGGTATGGATTTAACGCCGTATTATGGCCACCGCGAAGATGCGTCGCATTTTCATCAAACGTGTCATCAAGCGTTAGCGGACTTTGGCAGCGATTTATACCCACGTTTTAAAGATTGGTGTGACCGGTATTTTTATTTAAAACATCGTCAAGAAGCACGCGGCATTGGTGGGATTTTCTTTGATGATTTTTCTGAGCTGGGCTTTGCGCAAAGCTTTGCCATGATGCAATCGGTGGGCGACGCCTTTTTACCAGCCTACACGCCGATTGTGGCGCGTCGCCGTGATTTGGAATACGGCCAGCGTGAACGCGATTGGCAAGCTTATCGCCGTGGCCGTTATGTTGAATTTAATCTGGTTTGGGATCGTGGCACTTTATTTGGCTTGCAGTCGGGTGGCCGCACCGAATCAATTTTAATGTCGATGCCACCCATGGCGGCGTGGCGTTATGATTATCATCCTGAAGCGGGCTCGCCAGAAGCCGCCTTATTAAGCGATTTTTTACCGATTCAGCACTGGCTGGCATAAATCAAAATGGCGGGACACTGCTTCCCGCCTATCTCTCCGAGGACGCACGATTGCGTCCCTTCGTCGTTTGATCTGCTTGCGGCTTGCTGTCGCATTCTCTTGTTGTTGCCCCGCCTATTTTGCTCTTTAAGTCGAAAAACCTCAGATTATTTGTGGTTTGTGTTTCAGCTTGCGATAAGCAAAAAGTAAGCTAATTTGATAGCTGTGTATCAACTCCCGAGTTAGTGGCACTTTAGGCAAAGGGTATCGCATGGCGAAGACCATTTTAATTGTTGATGACTCATCGAGCATGCGACAAACCGTCGGTATGGCGCTGAAAAAAGCCGGTTATGACGTCGTAGATGCCTGCGATGGTCGTGATGCGCTCTCTAAGCTCGATGGCCGTAAATACAACCTGATTATTTCGGATGTCAATATGCCGAATATGGATGGGATTAGTTTTGTTAAGGCCGCGAAACAGTTGGCCAATTATCGTTTTACGCCGGTGATTATGTTAACCACCGAGTCGGGTGAAACACTTAAAAATGAAGGCCGTGCTGCTGGCGTTAAAGCTTGGGTGGTCAAGCCATTTCAACCCGCACAAATGCTCGAGGCGGTGCAAAAACTCATTTTGCCTTAAATGTCGTTTTAAATTGGCGTGACCCTCGATAAAACCAAAATGGTGTATCAGCAATGACTGAACTTATTTTGAACGGCGAACAAACCATCTACCAAGTGCGTGACACTTATCAGCAACTCAAATCGATCATGAATGAAAGCAAAGGTTTGTCTTTGTCTTTACAGCAGATTCAAGAATGCGATTGCGCTTTTGTGCAGTTACTACTTTGGGTCAAGCAAGAGGCTGAGCGCCAACAGCAGCCACTGCAGTTGTTGCAACCGACTGCACAATTGGTAGAACTACTGAGCTTGCTGGGTTTAAGCGATCACCTATTCGCGTCCAATCAGGAGATGCTCAATGGATGATGAAGGACTACAGGCATTCATTGATGAAGCCAATCAGCTATTGCAGCAAATGGAGCATATTTTACTCGACGCTGAAAATGCCCAAGGCAATATGGATTTGCTCAATGCGCTGTTTCGCACGATGCATACCATTAAAGGCTCGGCGGGATTATTTGCGCTCGATGACATCGTTAAATTTACCCACGAAGTTGAGAACGTACTCGATTTATTGCGAAAAGGTAGCATTGAGCTCGATGAAGCTTTAGTCAGTGTCATGCTGCGTTGTCGTGACTATGTGCAAACCATGGTCGATGCCATTAGTAATGCGAAAATTATCCCATCTATTGAAGATCGCACTGCATTATTAACTGAATTACAGTGCTATCAAGTGGCTAAAACAGTGCTGATCGCGACGTCCGCGCCGATCGTGAAAGAAGCGCAAATTGAGTTCGTTACTTGTGAATCCAGTTCGTTGAGCTGGTTAATCTTTCTGGGTTTTGGTCCTGATTTACTGCGTCATGGTTTGGATCCGGCTAGTTTTCTTCGCTTTCTGACTCGGCAAGGTCGGATTGAAAAGGTATTACCATTAATCGATACGCAGCTAAACGCTGCTGATTTTGACCCTGAGCATAATTATCTGCAGTTTGCGCTGCGCTTTGAAGGTAACACCACGGTCGCCGCCTTACATGATGTATTTGAGTTTGTGCGTGAAGACAGCCTGGTTTTGATTAGCCCATTGGCCGAGGCGCACGAGTTTTTGCAGCAACAAACTGGGCAAATTCAGCCTGAGGTGTGGGAAAAAATCAATGCGGCGTGGGTTGAATTAGGGCTCGCTCCGCTAGCGATAGAAAAACCAGCGCCCGTGGACGAGGCGCCTAGTCGCCCTGCACTGGAAACCACGGCGCAGCAAGGGGGCGGTAAAAAAGTTAAAACCGAGAAAACCGGTGAAACCACCTTTTTGCGAGTGGAGGCGGAAAAGCTCGATAGTTTGATTAATTTAGTCGGTGAATTGGTGATTTCGGGTGCCGCAGGTAATTTGCTGGCGAGTCAAAACGGTGCGATGGCTTTGCAAGAATGGAGCTTGAGCATGAGTAATCTGATCGAGCAAATTCGCGCCGGTGTGTTGTCGATGCGGATGGCGCAAATTGGTGAAGTGTTTCAGCGCTTTCCTCGCGTGGTGCGAGATGTGGCCAAAGAATTGGGTAAAGACATTCATTTGGAAGTCACTGGCGCGGAAACCGAGCTCGATAAATCGATGATTGAAAAGCTTTCTGATCCATTAATGCACATCGTTAGGAATGCCATGGACCATGGTATTGAGTCCAAAGAGGTAAGAATCAAGGCCGGCAAGCCAATACATGGCACTGTTTATCTGAATGCGTATCACGAATCTGGCAGCGTCATGATCGAGGTGAGTGATGACGGCGCCGGCTTACGCCGCGACAAAATCCTAGCTAAAGCGGTTGAGCGCGGCTTGGTCAGCGCCGAAGCACAACTCTCTGAGCAAGAAATATTCAGCCTGATTTTTGAGCCGGGTTTTTCAACCGCTGATCAAGTGACCAATTTATCAGGGCGCGGGGTCGGCATGGATGTGGTGAAAAAAAGCATCGATGCGCTACGTGGTCATGTGATGGTTGATTCGGATGTTGGTGTGGGTACGGTATTGCGCATTCGATTACCGCTCACTTTGGCGATTATTGATGGCTTTTTGGTTCGCAGCAGCAATGCCACGTATGTGGTGCCATTGGAATCAGTCATCGAATGTATTGAATTACCCGATGAATTAAAAATTGACGGTAGTTTGGATCATTTAAATCTACGTGGTGAATTATTGCCTTTATTGCGCTTATCTCAATTTCTTGAATTGGAGTCGAGTGATCAAGAAACTGAGCGAGCGAATGTGGTGGTGATTCGCGCCAATGAAAGAAAAGTCGGTTTAGTGGTGGATGCTTTATTGGGTGAGTTTCAAACGGTAATTAAGCCTTTAGGAACTTTATTTCAGCATTTAAAAGCCATTGGTGGCTCGACGATTTTAGGTAATGGGCAAGTGGCATTGATTTTAGATGTCAGTGAGTTGGTTCAGCATGTCACGCTGCGCGATGCTGAGATTTTTAGTTTTAATCATGAATTGGCCACTCGGTCAGCAATACATAACCACAACCATAACCATTTGGCATTTTGATTGTGTTTGCGGCAAGCGCAGAACCAAGGAGAAAGCGATGAATTCAACTAAAAATATGAGCATTGCAATGCGGCTAGGGCTGGGCTTTGGCGCGCTGGTGGTGATGCTGCTGATCTGTGTTGCGGTGGCGGTGCAGGGTTTGGTACAAATTAATCACGAGCTTGAGGATATTGTTAAAGTTAAATTTGCTCGCAATGATTTGTATGGCTTGATGGTGGATCAGCTGCAAGAAATACGCGTGCTTTATCGGCAAGCGGTGATCGAAGAAGATGAAACTAAGCTCAAAGGCATTGAAGAAAAATACCAAGCGGCGAAAAAAGCATTTTTAGAAACGCAAGCGGCATTTAATAAATCAATGGAAGAACACGACGGCCAAAATTCGCGCAAAGAAATTGAGGTGCAAAATCAAATCAAAGCGCTGGTTCCGCCAGCGTTTGAGTTGGCAGATAAAGTTCTAATGTTAGGTTTGGCCAATAAAGCCGATGAAGCAAAAGTAGTCTTAACGCAAGTCATCATTCCAATGAGCAATTTATTGCAAGTGGTGCGTGATTTGGGCGACGAGCAAACGCGCTTAAGTCAGATTGGCGGTAAAAACGCGGCTGAGAGTGTCGACAAAACCAAGTGGTTATTGATGTCGGTGGCTTTGATTGCCCTGTTATTGTCAATTGCGATTAGCTGGTTGATTATTCGCTCGATTACCCGCGCCTTGGGTGGCGAGCCGTATTATGTGCAAGCGCTGATGTTTGAATTATCAAAAGGCAATTTAATGATTGATGTTGCAGTGCGTGATAATGATAAAAGCAGTTTGGCGTATGGTATTCGAACCATGGTTGAGCGTTTGCGCGGCATTATTGTTGAAGTAAAAAGCAATACCGACAATATGTCTGCCGCTTCAATGCAGCTATCGAGTACCTCACAAAGCCTGTCGCAATCGTCGAGTGAGTCGGCTGCCAGTATTGAGGAAACCTCATCATCGATTGAAGAAATGACGTCTTCGATTAATCAAACCAATGAAAACGCCCGCTTAACTGAAAGTATTGCCACTAAAGCGTCGCGTGAGGCATCTGAGGGCGGCTCTGCGGTGCGCGAAACGGTTGAAGCGATGCGTAAAATCGCCGAACGCATTCGCATCGTCGATGATATTGCGTACAAAACTAATCTATTGGCCCTTAATGCTGCAATTGAAGCTGCGCGTGCCGGTGAGCATGGCAAAGGCTTTGCGGTGGTGGCTGCTGAGGTGCGTAAATTGGCCGAACGTAGTCAAGTTGCAGCGCAAGAAATTAGCTCAGTAGCCAGCAATAGCGTCGCTTTGGCTGAGCGCGCCGGTAGTTTGCTCGATGAAATGGTGCGCTCAAGTACTAAAACCGCCGATTTAGTGCAAGAAATCGCCGCCGCCGCCAATGAACAAGCCAGTGGCGTAGGGCAAATCAATAGCGCGGTTCAGCAAATTAATTGCTCGACGCAATCCAATGCTTCTGCCAGTGAAGAGCTGGCCGCTACGGCTGAAGAAGTCAGCTCGCAAGCGGGCAATCTACAAGATGTGATGGCATTTTTCAAAATCGATAGCAACAGCCACCGCCGCAGCCATGTGCCATCGGGTAAAGGCATGGGTAAAAAACCATCACAGGCGCAGCACGCCACCCAATCATCGGGTTTAGATGAAAATGATTTTGTCCATTTTTGAGAGGAGATGAATGATGGGGGCGCTCGCATTAATGAACAAAATGGTCGGTAAAAGTGATGCAGAAGTCCAAATGCAAAGCACCGAGCAATATCTTTCATTTCAACTGGGGGGGGAAACATTTGCGATTGGTATTCGCTCGATTCGCGAGATTTTAGAGTACGAATATTTAACTGAAGTGCCGATGATGCCGGATTTTTTGCGCGGGGTGATGAATTTGCGCGGGGCGGTGGTGCCGGTAACGGATTTAGCTTTGCGTTTTGGCCGGGCCCGTACCGAGCTGGGCCGGCGTACTTGCGTGGTGATTGTTGAAGTTTTAGATCCTGAAACCGACGCGGCGCAATTGATTGGCGTTTTGGTCGATGCGGTCCATGAAGTCTTAACCATTGCGCTGGATGCTATTGAAAGAGCGCCGCAGTTTGGCAGTAAATTACGCACTGAATTTATTTCCGGCATGGCGTGTGTGGATAATCGCTTTATCGTATTGCTGGATATTTCGCGCGTATTGTCGGTTGAGGAAATGTCCATTTTGGCAGGCATTGAGCATGATGGGGAAACGCCAAAAATGGATGAGAGCCATTCTCATGAAGAGCTTCATGCAATTAAATGATGCCACTTTTGCTCGCTTTAGCGCGTGGATGCGCGAGCAATCGGGCATGCATATGCCCGAGAGTAAAAAAACATTATTGCAGCAGCGCTTATTGAATCGTTTAACCGCAAGGCAAGTGAGTACGTACGAAGCGTATTTGCGGATGTTACAAGATCCAGACGAAGTGCAAGAGCAAGCCATTGCGGTAGATTTATTGACCACACACGAGACTTTTTTCTTTCGCGAGCGCAAGCACTTTGATTGGATGCAGCATGAAGTGGCGGCATGGCCTAAAAATCGATCGCTCAATGTATGGAGCGCTGCCTCATCAACTGGGGAAGAAATCTGGAGCATCGCGATGATTTTGGCGCATCAGCTCGGTGAGCAAGCCGATTGGCATGTACTCGGAAGTGATATTAGTTTGCGGGTGATTGCGCAAGCCAAAGCCGCGCATTATTCGCTCACTCGCGCTGATGGCATCCCTAGCACATTGATGCGCAAATATTGCCTTAAAGGCGTCGGCAAGCAAGATGGCTCATTATTGATTGCGCCAGTACTGAGAAAAAAAGTTGGATTTAGACAAATTAATTTGGCCGCACCATTGCCAGAAATTGGCTTGTTTGATTTTATTTTTTTAAGAAATTTACTGATTTATTTTGATGGTGATGGTAAGCAGGATATATTAAATCGAGTGCTTAAAAAATTAAAAAACAATGCATTTTTATTAGTTAGTCATTCTGAAAGTTTGTATGGTTTAAATGATGGTTTGAAATTAATTCAACCTGGAGTTTATCAATATAAATCGCTGGGGTAATTAAAATTTTTACCTGTATCTGCAGGAGTATTGATAGTCTGCTGTTTGAGTGTTTATACCGTATCCCGTATGCGATTTTTGATTGGAAATTGCTTTTTTTGATTCTAGTTTTTCAAATTCTAGCCCTAAACATACAGCAGTAATAAAAAAACTAACTGCTATGATATTTATCGGATAAAAATATGATTAAGGTCATGGTCGTTGATGATTCGGCAGTAATTCGTCAGGTGGTCAGTGCAGTTTTAAATGCAACTGTAGATATTCGCGTGGTTGATTCCGCGCCTGATCCTGTTTATGCGCTGGAAAAAATGAAAAAAGATTGGCCAGATGTATTGGTGCTGGATGTTGAAATGCCTCGCATGGACGGAATTACTTTTTTGAAGCAACTGATGAGTGAGCATCCAACTGCGGTGGTGGTTTTATCCTCGCTCACCACGCAAGGATCGGCCACTGCGATTGAGGCCTTGCGCGCTGGGGCGGTGCAGGTTTTGGCCAAATCCAGTTTAGGGGTAAAGCAAGCGCTACTGGATGATGCCGCTAGTTTGGTCAGTGCCGTTCGTGCCGCAGCCAGGGCCAAAGTGTCGTTGCTAAAACCCAAACCCGACACGCCGGCGATTGTGGTTCGTCCAAAATTGTCAGCTGATGTGGTGATTGCGCCGCCGACTCAGGGGGCGATGATTCAAACGACGGAGCGTATTGTGTTGCTGGGCGCTTCAACCGGAGGAACGCAGGCTTTGGAGGAGGTGCTAAAAAAATTATCCCGCACCTGCCCACCGATTGCGATTGTTCAGCATATGCCACCTAATTTTACTGAATCATTTGCCAAGCGTTTAGATCAGCTGTGCGATATCGATGTGCGCGAAGCCAAGCATGGTGATCGCTTATTGCCGGGTTTGGCGTTGATCGCGCCTGGCGGCAAGCATTTGATGATTAAGCGCAGTGGCGCTCAGTATCTGGTGGATGTCGTTGATGGTCCATTAGTGAGTCGACATTGCCCTTCGGTGGATGTGTTATTTCGTTCGGGCGCTAAATTTGCCGGCCGCAATGCCATTGGCGTGATTATGACGGGGATGGGGGATGATGGCGCAAAGGGCTTAAAAGAAATGCAAGAGGCAGGCGGGAGAACATACGCCCAAGATGAAACCAGCTGCGTAGTTTTTGGTATGCCTAAAGAAGCGATTAAATTGGGGGCGGCCGATGAGGTGCTGCCATTGTCGAGAATTTCTAGCGTGATCGGCGCTTAAGGAGTCATTGTGTCAACAACAGTGATGGTGGTGGATGATTCTTCGGTACAGCGAAGACACGCTGTTAATTTGTGCCGAGAGCTGGAGTTGGAGGTGATTGCCACGGCTGACGATGGCCTGAATGCTTTATTGCAATTAAAAGCGCCGACGCTAAAGCCTGATTTAATCTTGCTCGACTTAGAAATGCCGGGCGTGAATGGCATTGGTTTACTCAAAGAGTTGGGGCGTAGCCGTCAGCAAGCCGGTATTTTAGTGGTGAGCTCAAGAGAAACCGTATTGCTGTCTTCTGTGGTTTCTTTAGGGCGTAGTGATGGTCTGCATATTGTGGGCTCAGTACAAAAGCCATTGACTGCCGATTTATTACGCGCAGCATTAAGTGGATTTTCTCCGCGGACCAACACCGCCTTGAGTGCGGTTTTACCTGGCGATTTAATTGCGGCAATGAATGCCGGTTTAATTGGTTTTGCTTACCAACCACGGATTGATTTACATAGCCGAATGCTACAAGGGCTGCGTTTGGTGCCAACGTGGGATGAGAGCGTTTTTCCTGGGCAAAATCGCGATGCATTGATTGAGCAATTGTATGCCTTGCCGCAATTTACCGCGCTGGCGCATAGTTTTATGACTCAGGCACTCAATGATTTGGCATCGTGGCAGCGGCATGGATTACGCTTGGTAATGAATATTCCTTTGCCTTTTGCGACCTTTACCGCTTATACGATGGCACCGACGTTTTTAGGCGATTTAGATGCATTACAACTGCCAGCAAACTCAGTGGTATTAGAAGTGGCTTGCTGGGTAGGGCGCGACGATGCGGCGAGTATTCTGAATACTTTATTGCAACTTAGGATCAAAGAAGTGGGTATTGCGTATGTCGATCGTGGGCAAGGCTTTACTTGGCTCGAAGAACAGGGCCAGCTGCCATTGAGCGAGTTTCATTTATCCACCGGTTTGATTGAGCGCGCACAGCATCAAGATTTGAGTCAATTATTGCTGAAATACAGTATTCAACTGGCGCATGATTTATCGCTGAAAACCTATGCCAGTAATGTCACGACGGCAGCGCAATTACAACGATTAGAAAATGCCGCTTGTGATTATGTTTCGGGCGCATTGATTGGCGAGTTAATTAGCGCTGATGAAGTACCCAATTGGAGTAAACAGGCGGCGCTCAGTGGCAAAGTTTGATCCACGGTTTGATCCATTTTTTAACGGATCAAGCCGTGGTTTTAAAAGAAATCAATTCCGGCGCTGCGTGTAGCACTTTGCTGCGATTTGCCCGAGTGTATCGTTTTTTGCTCATGGGTGGTGTAGCTCGATTCTAGCTCGTTCAACCACTGACTTTGCGCAGGTATTGGGCTTTGTTTGGCCAGTAGCTGTTGTAATTTATCCATATCGCCTTGCACATGCCCCATGATTTGCCCCATTCGATCTTGGTATTGTAAGTGCACCAAGACTTCGTGGATTTCTTGCGCGACCGCTTGGCTTTCAGTATTGAGTTGTTGCACGGTTTGATTGAGTTGATCTGCCGTTTGATGAAAGCTGAGTACGACATCATCAATAATATTTTTTGACTCTCCGATCATGCAGGCTTCAGTGATAGATAGGTTTTTGGCTGCCGCTAAAGCACCTTCTATCGTGGCATTGATCGATTCGACTTTGTTGCGAATATGCTGACCGGTTTCGCCAGAGAGTGTTGACAATTTACGGACCTCATCGGCCACCACCGCAAAACCCCGACCCGCTTCACCAGCGCGCGCGGCTTCAATCGCTGCATTGAGTGCCAATAAATTAGTTTGCCCAGCGATTTCAGCCACTGAAGTCGCCATTTGTTTGAGTTCAGTATTAAATTGCCCCAGGCCTTCTAGCTCAACCAAGAGCGAGGCGCGATCTTTGAGCACTTGCTCGAGTGCTTTGACAATATTATTCAGTTGCGCCTCAGAGCGATGGATGGTGGCAATGACATTACCGCCATGTGCATCATCCGAAGCCAAGCGAATCGTGCCCCCCAAACTATCGATAATATCGGAAAAATGCGCTGCTAATTTATCCACCGCCTCTTGGCTTTGATCGCGCGCCAAGCCTAAATTGCGATGCCAAAGCGGCAGTAAATCCACCAATAATAAAGGCAATTCATTGTGAACCGATGGGGGCGGCTGCGCCTCTTGAATGCGTTGTTGCGCGTGATTTTGCTGCTGGTTAATGAGCAATGCGCCGCCTATTAGCCCACCAAGCAATAGACCTTGCCACCAAACTGAGGCAATCAGGCTGCTGATTATGCAATTTATTATTGCAATTGCAAGTAAATAAGCGGTTTTTGTGGACATTTTTCGTAATCTTTATGTAGGCTGTTGGTCTGTCATAGAAGATAAATGTCGCTTCGGCTAGTGGTGTTTCGCCTGACTTTGCTTAAGTTTATTGTTTTTATTTTTTCAGCAGCAAATTATTCTGGCACACTTATCCATTGGGCGATTTTTTCTTGATGAAGTCGGTTAAACGATGTGGTGAAGTCTGCTACTCAGACATTGATATTGCATAGGAATAGACGAATGGACATGGCATTTCCTAACGAGCAGGGGATGTACGACCCCGCCAATGAACATGACGCTTGCGGCGTGGGTTTTGTTGCTCACATCAAAGGCCAAAAAAGCCATCATATTATTGAGCAAGGTTTGCTCATTCTAAAAAATATTGACCATCGCGGCGCAGTGGGTGCGGATGCTTTAGCGGGGGATGGTGCAGGTATATTGATCCAGATCCCTGATGCGCTATTTCGCAAGGTGACACTCACCCAGGGTATTGTTTTACCGCCAATGGGCGATTACGGTGTAGCCATGTGCTTCTTGCCACAAGAAGCTGCAGCCCGCGCCGCCTGTGAAGAAGAAATCGAGCGCGCGGTTCGCGCCGAAAAACAAGTGGTGTTGGGTTGGCGTGATGTCCCCGTTAACCACGACATGCCGATGTCGCCATTGATTCGCGCCACCGAGCCGGTGATTCGCCAACTCTTTATTGGTCGTGGCAATGATGTTTTGGTGACCGATGCGCTAGAGCGCAAACTGTATATCATTCGCAAACGTGCCAGCCATGCCATTCGCGCTTTAAAGCTTAAATACGGTGGCGAGTATTACATTCCGTCGTGTTCCGCTCGAACTATCAATTACAAAGGTTTATTGCTCGCTGACCAAGTGGGCGAGTATTACCTAGATTTGCAAGATCCCGCCTGTATCTCGGCACTAGCCTTAGTGCATCAACGTTTCTCGACCAATACCTTCCCAACTTGGGATTTAGCCCATCCATTCCGTTATATCGCGCATAACGGCGAAATCAACACTTTGCGTGGCAATGTGAACTGGATTCGCGCGCGTGAAAAAGCCATTAGCTCGCCGGTGCTGGGTAAAGACATCGATAAAATCTGGCCGCTGATTTATCCAGGGCAATCGGATTCGGCATCGTTTGATAATGCGCTCGAACTCTTGGTGATGGGCGGTTATTCGCTAGCGCAAGCGATGATGATGATGATTCCTGAAGCTTGGGAACGTAACGGCGAAATGGATGAAAATCGCCGCGCCTTCTACGAATATCACGCCGCGATGATGGAACCTTGGGATGGCCCTGCCGCAGTGGCGTTTACCGACGGTCGCCAAATCGGCGCAACGCTCGATCGTAACGGCCTGCGTCCTGCACGTTATTTAGTCACCAACGATGATTTGGTGGTGATGGCGTCTGAATCGGGTGTGTTGCCGATTAGTGAAGAGCGCATTAATAAAAAATGGCGTTTGCAGCCAGGCAAGATGTTCTTGATCGACTTAGAGCAAGGCCGGATTATCGATGATAAAGAGCTGAAAGACAGCCTCGCCAACGCCAAGCCATATCGCGAATGGATTGAAAAAATCCGCATTAAGCTCGATGACATCGAAGGCGACGATGGCGAGGTGAGTTTCCCACTGCCTGATGCCCACTCGCTGCTCGATCAACAGCAAGCCTTTGGTTACACGCAAGAAGACCTCAAGTTCATTTTGGAGCCGATGGCCAAAGCTGGTGAAGAACCAACGGGCTCAATGGGCAATGACGCTGCGCTCACGGTGTTGTCGCGCAAAAACAAGCCGCTGTATCACTACTTCAAGCAATTATTTGCTCAAGTGACCAATCCACCGATCGATCCGATTCGTGAAGAAATGGTGATGTCTTTGGTGTCGTTTATCGGCCCGAAACCGAATCTACTTGGCACCACCGACATCAATCCACCGATTCGTCTGGAAGTTGCGCAACCGGTATTGTCGAGCGCGCAGTTTGAAAAAATCCGCAATATCGGCCAATACACTGGCGGTAAGTTTTATTCGCATCAACTCGATATCTGCTACCCCGTTGCTTGGGGTAAAGAAGGCGTTGAAGCGCGCTTGGCGTCTTTGGTCGCCGAAGCAGAAGACGCCGTTAAATCAGGCGCCAATATTCTGATCGTTTCTGATCGGGCGATGGATGCCACGCACGTGGCGATTCCGGCCTTGCTGGCCACCTCGGCGATTCATCAGCACTTGGTGAAGCGCGGTCTGCGCACCAGCACTGGTTTGGTGGTTGAAACCGGCTCAGCGCGGGAAACGCACCATATCGCCTTGCTCGGCGGCTATGGCGCAGAAGCGGTGTATCCGTATTTGACCTTGGCGACGCTGGCGGATTTGGCGTATGCCAATGGCGGCGACGCAGAACTGGCAGCGAAATATCAGAAAAACTTTATCAAAGCTGTGGGTAAGGGCTTGATGAAAGTGATGTCGAAAATGGGCATCTCAACGTATATGTCGTACACCGGCGCGCAGATTTTTGAAGCGATTGGTTTGCAAAAATCAGTGGTGAAAAAATACTTTACCGGCACGGCAAGTAATGTTGAGGGTATTGGCCTGTTTGACATTGCTGAAGAGGCTGTGCGGCTACATACCTCGGCATTTGGTACTGATCCGGTGCTCGCCAATCAGCTCGATGCTGGTGGCGAATATGCCTTTAGGATTCGCGGTGAAGACCATTTGTGGACGCCCGATTCGATTGCCAAATTGCAGCACGCAACACGCAGCAACTCGTATTCAACGTACAAAGAATACGCCGCGCTGATTAACGACCAAAGTAAGCGTCACCTGACGCTACGTGGCCTGTTTGAGATTAAACCAGCAGGCGCGCCTGTGCCTTTGGCAGAAGTTGAATCGGCAGCAGAAATCGTGAAACGTTTTGCCACCGGCGCGATGTCGCTGGGTTCGATTTCGACTGAAGCGCATTCAACGTTGGCAATTGCAATGAACCGCATTGGCGGCAAATCCAATACCGGTGAAGGTGGCGAAGACGCGGCGCGATTTGGAGCGCTAAAAGCGGGTCAAACGCTGTCTGAAGTGATTGGTAAGAGCCGCATCGAGCGTGATTACACGTTTAAAGAAGGCGATAGCCTGAGATCCGCCATTAAGCAGGTAGCATCGGGCCGTTTTGGTGTCACCACGGAATACTTGGTGAACGCCGATCAAATTCAGATCAAAATGGCGCAAGGCGCCAAGCCTGGTGAAGGCGGTCAACTTCCGGGCCATAAGGTTTCGGAATACATCGGTAAATTGCGCCATTCAGTGCCGGGCGTGGGTTTGATTTCGCCACCGCCGCATCATGATATTTATTCGATCGAAGATTTGGCGCAGCTGATTCACGATTTGAAAAACGTCAACCCAGTGGCGTCGATTTCGGTGAAATTGGTCGCAGAAGTGGGCGTGGGCACCGTGGCGGCAGGGGTGACTAAAGCCAAAGCCGACCACTTGGTGATTGCCGGTCATGACGGCGGTACCGGTGCTTCACCGCAATCGTCGATCAAGCATGCGGGTGGTCCGTGGGAATTGGGACTGGCTGAAACCCAGCAAACGCTGGTGCTCAATAAGCTACGCGGTCGAGTTCGGGTGCAGGTTGACGGCCAAATGAAAACCGGTCGCGACGTGGTGATTGGTGCTTTGCTCGGTGCGGATGAATTCGGTTTTGCCACAGCGCCGTTGGTGGTGGAGGGCTGCATCATGATGCGCAAATGCCATCTGAACACTTGCCCAGTCGGCGTGGCGACGCAAGATCCAGTGCTGCGTCAGCGTTTTTCGGGTCAGCCTGAGCATGTGGTGAATTACTTCTTCTTCGTTGCCGAAGAGGCGCGCCAAATCATGGCCGAAATGGGCGTTCGCACCATAGATGAATTGATTGGCCGTTCTGATTTACTCGATAAACAAGCAGGGGTAGACCATTGGAAGACCAAGGGTCTGGACTTTAGCAAGATTTTCTACCAGCCCAAAGCCGGGCCAGAAGTCTCTCGTTTGCACGCCGAAGTACAAGATCATGGCCTAAACAAAGCGCTCGACAATCAATTATTGGCGCAAGCGGCTCCAGCGCTGGAACGCGGTGAAGTGACCCAAATTAGTCTCGCCGTGAAAAACATTAACCGCACCGTCGGCGCAATGCTCTCGGGTGAAGTGGCACGTCGTTATGGCCACGCGGGCTTGCCGGAAGACACGCTGCAAGTGGCGCTACACGGCACTGCTGGGCAAAGTTTTGCCGCCTTCTTGGCGCGCGGCATCACCATCACCTTAACCGGTGAAGGTAATGATTATGTCGGTAAAGGCTTGTCGGGCGGGCGGATTGTGATTCGTCCAAATGCAGCATTTAGCGGCAAAACCTGGGAAAACATCATCGTTGGCAATACCGTACTATTTGGCGCGATTGCCGGTGAAGCCTTCTTTGCCGGTGTCGGTGGCGAGCGGTTTGCCGTGCGTAATTCCGGTGCCACGGCGGTGGTTGAAGGCTTGGGCGACCATGGTTGTGAATACATGACCGGTGGTACCGTCGTTGTTCTGGGGCAAACTGGGCGCAATTTTGCCGCCGGGATGTCGGGTGGCATAGCGTATGTTTATGATCCAGACGGCGTGTTTGCTGGGCGCTGCAATATGGCGCAAGTCGCGCTAGAGCGTGTGCTACCCGCAGCGGAACAAGCCGCACCGTTGCACAATGACCTTGCCGATGAAACCCAGCTCAAAGCTTTGATCGCTCGCCACGCTGAGTTAAGCGGCAGCGCTCGTGCCAGCCAGTTGCTGCAAGATTGGCCAGTGAGCCGTGCGGCGTTTGTGAAAGTGTTTCCGAATGAATATCGCCGGGCATTAAACGAAATGGCCGCAGCGAATGTGAATGCCGCAGCCGCAGTGAAGGAGATTGCATAATGGGCAAGCCAACTGGATTTTTAGAAATTGAACGCGTTAAAGACAGTTACGAGCCGGTGGCCCAGCGCCTAACGCATTATCGGGAATTTGTTCCAGCATTAAGCGATGACAAAGCCAAATTGCAAGGCGCACGCTGCATGGACTGCGGCATTCCGTTTTGTAATAACGGTTGCCCAGTCAACAATGTGATCCCTGATTTTAACGATTTGGTGTACCACCAAGACTGGAAAACGGCCTTGGATGTGTTGCATTCAACCAATAATTTTCCGGAGTTTACTGGCCGTGTGTGCCCTGCGCCGTGCGAAGCGGCCTGTACGCTGGGCATTAATGATGATCCGGTCGGGATTAAATCCATCGAGCGCTCGATCATTGATAAAGGCTGGGAAAACGGCTGGGTGCTACCGCAAATCGCCACGGTTAAAACCGGTAAAAAAGTCGCCGTCGTTGGCTCTGGCCCCGCGGGCTTAGCCGCCGCACAGCAATTAGCACGCGCGGGACACGCGGTGACGGTGTTTGAAAAAAACGCCGCTGTGGGTGGTTTATTGCGCTACGGCATTCCTGATTTTAAATTAGAGCAATCGGTGATTGATCGTCGTTTGGCGCAATTAAAAGCCGAGGGTATTTTGTTTAAGACCAATACCATTATTGGTTCTAAAGATATACCTGCTGGTATCGTTTGCGATGCGCAAACGGTGATCACCCCTGCAGAGCTTGATGCTCAGTTTGATGCGGTGATTTTGGCCGGTGGCGCAGAAGTGCCGCGTGATTTACCCGTAGCGGGGCGCGAGCTAAAAGGCGTGCATTACGCTTTGGAATTACTGATTGCGCAAAACAAACAAGTGGCCGGCGGTGCTGCCAATCCTATCCATGCGGCGGGTAAACACGTCGTGGTGATTGGGGGTGGCGATACCGGTTCTGACTGCGTTGGGACGAGTAACCGTCATGGCGCAGCGAGCGTGACGCAACTTGAATTAATGCCGCAACCGCCAGAGCAAGAAAACAAACCGCTGGTTTGGCCATATTGGCCGGTCAAAATGCGCACTTCAAGCAGTCATGAAGAAGGTGCTGACCGCGATTTCGCGGTGCAAACGCAAGCGTTTATCGGTGAAAATGGCGTACTCAAAGCGGTGCAGTTGGTGCGTTTAGCATGGCAAGATGGCAAACCGACCCCGATTGCTGGCAGTGAATTTGAACTGCCAGCCGATTTGGTATTCTTGGCTATGGGCTTTACCCATCCCGTTGCCAGCATCCTTGACGCTTTTGGCGTTGAGAAAGATGCGCGTGGCAATGCCAAAGCCAGCACTGAGGGCAATGCTTGCTATCAAACCAATGTCGCTAAAGTGTTTGCCGCGGGTGATATGCGCCGTGGTCAATCGTTAATTGTGTGGGCCATCCGCGAAGGCCGCCAAGCCGCACGTGAAGTCGATCAATTTTTGATGGGCAAAACAGTCCTGCCTCGTTGATAGGTATTGGCCGGTAGTGCTTTTTAATTATGGTCTACAGGTCAATACATTGAAAAAAGCCAGCATATGCTGGCTTTTTTGTTTTTATACACATGCTGTTGATTGACTGACTTTTAGCCTTACTAGCCCAAAAGCAGTAATCGCTGGCTTTGGGCTGGTATTTACCATGGCTTGTACTATTCGCGGCTCATATCAAAATAAGTGGTTTGCAATATTAATTGCGCACCAATCGTTTGGTTCATATAAAACGGCTTCACAATCTTTAAGCCATTACCGTTGGTGGTGAATGTATAGCGTACGGTGTAGTAGTTTTTTTGCTCGGGTGCGGCCTTGTTAAAGCCATCAGTGATGGTTTGCCACATTTTTTCTGGCATGCGAAATTGTAGCTGGTTGGCCTTCGGGGCTGTGAAGTGCCATCGACCACCAAACGGATGAGTTGGCAATGCGCCGACCCAATCTTTGCCGCCGGAAACAGAGGCGCCAACGGGCGATTCTCCACCTTGATCAGCGCCTGTGCCTTGAATATCTGAGAGTTCAAAGCCGAGTACAGGGGCACCCAGAATCGGGCTGCCGACCGATAAATCGCCGTCTTTTTGGCTGTGAAACAGTTCAATTTTAAGTTTGACTTGCTCACCTGGTGTGAGTGGCGTGATATAGGCGGGTAATAATTTGGCATTAATTGATTGGTTGGTCCATGAGGTCGCAAAGAATGGGTAGTAGCCATGCGAGTGCCACATTTCAACCCCTTGTTGCGCTGTCGCGGCAGGATATTTAGTGTAGTAAGCTTTCTCCGTTAGGCTATTCCAGCCCCAGTTTTTTTCTGGATTACTGCCCCACACGGTCCAAACTAAGGACCAGTTGTACACCCCAAAGCCAATGTCCTTGCTGGATTCATCTAAGAACACATGGCGATGCCCGAGGGCGGCCATACTATCCCATTCGCCCTCATTCCAAATAGCAGATAAGCGCTCATTACTCATAAAGTGGTTCAAATTACTCTGGTCACCACCGGTACCCCCAACTTGGATATTGGCACTGGAGCGACTATGGTAGCCCGCCTCAAAGGTGGCTTTCTTGATGCCGTATTTTTCATTGGCGATGGTCCAACTTGGATAATGGCCGCTGCCTCCTTCGGGTACCACTTGACGGCCAAGCCATGCGCCAGCTTGGGTGGTCGTTTGTTTATAGTTGGAGATATACGAGCGCTGAGCACCATACAGCGCACGAAAGAAATTATAAAAATCTAAACGATTTTCCAGAAACTCCCGCTTATAGACGCCAACATCATGGTCGGCCGTATTGAAGGGGGCTTGGCTTGCAAATACCGGAGGGTGTTTGAAAATAGCGCCACCATCAAATTCTCGGAACGGATTATCAGCAATCCCATGCCGGATATCTCGGTACCAGCGAACTAGATCTTCTTTTTTGGTACTGGCTTGGTCATTGCCTTTGGCAGAAGCATTGTTATAAGAAGTAGTCGGCTCGCGAATATAATCAATGACTCGCGGATCGTCCAGATCCAGATAGGGAATCATGTTTTCTTGAATGAGGCGTTTGCGAAACGAGAAATCATTAAGTAATAGATCTTCTTGCTGGTTGGTAAAAAGGTCATCCTCAAGGCAACTACCATCGTTACAGGGTGTGGTCGGCAGTGTGGCTACCGGTGGCAAGCTAGGCGCTGGAGAAGCACTCGGTATTGGAGAGGCGCTCGGTACGGGGGCTAAGCTGGGTATTGGGTTGACGCCAATACCGGGTTGCTCTGGGTTTGGTGATTCAGTGCCGCCACAAGCGGTTAGAAAGCCTAATAAAATCGGGGTATATAGGGAACGGTTCAACTGCTGCTAGCTCGCTTTAGATGGTCGTGAAGAGGAAGAAAATGAATGTGTAAGGTTTGAATATATTTCAGCATGTTATATTAGAATTTGATTATATTTAAAGTTTTTTATGCTACTTGAGGGTATTTTGTCACTATGTTGCGGCGCATCCGAGCGCATCAGTTAGAGGTTCTGGCTGCAGAGTATTGGTCGTTCAAGACGGATTATCTTTCGGCATTGCCAATTGGTCGTATAATCGAAGCATTCATATTTTTGCCTACACTGTTTGTGGCGGGCGGAAATGATCACGCTGGTGTTGTCGACGCTGCTGTCGGCTACTGGCTTAAGTAGGGATGAGACCAAATGGAAGAAGTTCAAAACGAGCCGAGCAATTGGCATGTGATTTTACGGCCCAATCATGAGCGTAAAGTGTTAGCCAAAAGCAAAATGTATCGCTTACGCAATAATCAACCTGAGCGTTTAGACGTTTTGGAAGAGATCGTCGGTAATTCGCAGTTTAAATACAATCGATTTGCTCGCGTGATTGATTCGCCTGAGCAATATTTAGTCGATCGTTTGCGCGCCGCATGCATCGAAAAAATCGGTCATGACCGCGATATTATCCATTATTTGATCGCCATTGCGATTGAGCGTAGTGAGCTATCAAAACGCCGCTAAAATCGGCAAATTGAGTTCGTTTGCGTGAAGAATTCTGAATGAATGTTTTGCGCAAACTGACTGATTTATTAAGTATTTTCGTCAATCTTCACCTCCCAATATGCCCCTTTCTTGGGGTTTCCCCCGATTGCCGTGCTTTTATGGCTTTGAGTTGCTTTGAGCCCCCTTTATCGCTAGAATCAAGCCCCTTTGCTTGACTAGGGTCAATCCCTAGCAGCATGTATTTGACTGATTCTTGAGCTTTAGTAAGGGTGCCGCTGTGATGGATAGACAAAGCTGGTTGAAGGGCACGTTATACCGCCCGCAGTTCGAGCAAGATAGCTGCGGCTTCGGTTTGATTGCACAAATGGATGATAAGCCGAGTCACTGGCTGGTCTCGACTGCGATCAATTCGCTGGCCTGTTTGACTCACCGCGGAGCGGTGGCTGCAGATGGTAAATCGGGCGATGGTTGTGGTTTACTATTTCGCTTGCCGAAAGGCTTTTTACGCGCAGTTGCTGCGGATAATGGCTACGCTTTAGCTGAGCAGTTCACTGCTGGCTTGGTGTTCTCAAGCCTCGATAAAACTGAATCGGCCAAGTCGATCAGCAATCTCGTGTCAGCGCTTGAAAGCCAAGGCTTGCAAGTAGCAGGTATTCGCGACGTACCGGTCAACCTCGATGCGCTTGGCGCAGCGGCAATGCGCTCTTTGCCGACCATTCAGCAAATCTTTGTTAATTCGCCAGTTACGCTGTCTGAGCTTGATTTTGCTCGACGTTTGTATCAAGCGCGTCGCTTGGCAGAAAAAGCCAATACGGCTGACGCCGCTTTCTACATCCCAACACTTAACCCTTATGTGATGTCATATAAGGGCTTGGTAACACCAGAAAATCTACCGGTGTTTTATCTCGATTTAAAAGACGAGCGTTTTGCTTCGAGTATGGCGGTGTATCATCAACGTTTCTCGACCAATACGTGGCCACAATGGAAATTGGCGCAGCCTTTCCGTTTCCTCGCGCACAATGGCGAAATCAATACGCTAACAGGTAACCGCGCATGGGCGCGTGCTCGCGAAGCGATCATGGACAGCAATGCGCTGGATATGGAAGCGATTCGTCCTATCGTGCAAACCAACGGTTCAGACTCGATGAGTATGGACAATATGCTGGAAAGCTTGGTACTTGGCGGCGTAGATGTGTTCCGTGCCTTCCGTTTGATGGTGCCACCAGCTTGGCAAAACGTCGATACCAATGATCGTGACTTGCGCGCTTTCTACGAATACAACTCGCTGCACATGGAACCATGGGATGGCCCGGCCGGTATCGTTTGGGCGGCAGGCGACTACGCTGGTTGTGCGCTTGACCGTAACGGTTTGCGCCCAGCGCGTTATGTCATCACCAAAGATCGCCATATCACTATCGCCTCAGAAATCGGCGTATGGGGCTATAAGCCAGAAGAAGTGGTGAAAAAAGGCCGCGTGAAACCCGGCCAAATCGTTGCGGTTGATTTTAAATCGGGCGAGTTTATCGAATCAGATGTGATCGATAACAAACTCAAAACTGCACAGCCGTACCGCGCTTGGCTCAAAGAGCACGCCCAGCATTTGGAAATGGCCGCTGACAATAGTCCTCTCGAAGAGATGGACAAAGCCGCCTTGCTGACGTACCAAAAACAATTCCAGTTGACGTTTGAAGAGCGTGATCAAATCTTGCGCATCTTGGCGAACGACGGTCAAGAAGCGATTGGTTCGATGGGGGATGACACGCCGATGGCGGTGTTATCAGAAAAAGTACGCTCGCCGTATGACTTCTTGCGCCAACAATTTGCGCAAGTGACCAACCCACCGATCGATCCAATCCGTGAAGCGATCGTAATGTCGCTGAACACGTGCTTTGGCCCTGAGCGCAATCTGTTTGAAGACGGCCCAGACCACGCCAAACGCATGGAAGTGACTTCGCCAGTGTTGTCGACTGATAAGTTTGCGGTATTGACTAGCCAAACTGATCCAGACTTTAAAACTGCGCATTTTGCATTGACGTTTGAAGGCGTGAGCTTGCAAGCGGCAATTGAAAAGCTGCAAGCCGATGTTATCGCTAGCGTCAACGCTGGCACGGTGATCATCGTATTGTCCGACAAAAATATCGCTAAAGGCCGTATGCCAATTCCGGCCTTATTCGCCGTCGGTGCGGTACATCATGGCTTGATTAACGCTGGTTTACGTTGCAAAACCAATATCATCGTTGAAACCGCCACCACGCGCGATCCGCATCATTTCGCCTGTTTGATCGGCTACGGTGCGACCGCAGTAGTGCCTTACCTTGCTTACCAAACGATCAAAGAATTGGTCGATATGGGTCAAGTTGAGGGCACGCTGGAAAAAGCCGCGAACAATTTCCGTAAGGGTATCAATAAAGGCTTGATGAAAATCTTGTCGAAAATGGGTATCTCGACCGTGGCGTCGTATCGCGGTTCGCAATTGTTTGAAGGCGTAGGGATTGGTGAAGAAGTGATCGATCTGTGCTTAACCGGCACGGTATCGCGGATTTCTGGCGCTAACTTCGCTGATTTTGAAGCCGATCAAATCAAACTCAATAAATTAGCCTTCAACCCAATGCGTCCATTGGCGCAAGGTGGTTTGCTGAAATACGTGTTTGGTGAGGAATATCACGCTTACAACCCTGATGTGGTGATGCAGCTGCAAAAAGCGGTGCAAGGCGGTGATTATAAGGAATACAGCAAGTACGCCGCACTGGTGAATACTCGCCCAGTGGCCATGCTGCGCGACTTAATGGCATTGCAAATTGACCCCGCCAAATCGATCTCTATCGACGAAGTTGAGCCAATTTCATCGATTGTGAAGCGTTTTGACTCGGCCGGTATGTCGCTGGGCGCCTTAAGCCCAGAAGCGCACGAAGCATTGGCAGAAGGCATGCATCGCCTTGGCGCTCGCTCGAACTCGGGTGAGGGTGGTGAAGACGAAGCGCGCTACGGCACGTCAAAAATGTCGAAAATCAAGCAAGTCGCTTCAGGTCGTTTCGGCGTTACGCCGCACTACTTGGTGAATGCTGAAGTCTTGCAAATTAAAGTGGCACAAGGCGCTAAGCCGGGTGAAGGCGGCCAATTGCCAGGCGATAAAGTATCGCCGCTGATCGCTAAATTGCGTCACAGCAAGCCAGGCATTAGCTTGATTTCGCCGCCGCCACATCACGATATTTATTCGATTGAAGACTTGGCACAGCTGATTTTTGACTTGAAACAAGTCAATCCAGAAGCCTTGGTTTCAGTCAAATTAGTGGCAGAACCGGGCGTGGGTACGATTGCTGCCGGTGTGGCTAAAGCCTACGCCGATTTGATCACCATCTCGGGGTATGACGGTGGAACCGCTGCTTCGCCACTGGCTTCAGTTAAATACGCTGGTTCGCCGTTTGAACTTGGCCTGACTGAAGCACAGCAAGTATTGCGTGCTAACGGTTTGCGTGGCCGGGTTCGCGTGCAAGCCGATGGTGGTTTGAAAACCGGTCTAGACGTGGTGAAAGCCGCGATCATGGGCGCGGAAAGTTTCGGCTTCGGTACTGGCCCGATGGTGGCTTTGGGTTGCAAATACTTGCGTATTTGTCACTTGAACAACTGCGCTACTGGCGTGGCAACACAAGAAATTAAATTGCGCAGCAAATTCTTTATCGGCTTGCCAGAAATGGTGGTGAATTACTTCACCTTCATCGCGCAAGAAACGCGTGAATTGATGGCGGCGCTGGGCGTGCGCACGTTTGAAGAAATGATTGGCCGCACAGAAATGCTCGGCTTAATCGATGGCGCTACTGAGAAACAGCAAAAACTCGCGCTGGGTGCATTGCTGAGCCAAGGCAGCACGCCAGATTCAGAATCTCGTTTCTGCGTGGATGAGCGCAACCCAAGTTTTGACAAGGGTGAGTTGGCTGAAGAAATGGTCAAAGACGCGCTGGCAGGCATTAAAGCCAAAACGCCACAACGCTTTGAATATGATGTACGCAATATCCATCGTTCAATCGGTGCGCGCTTGTCAGGTGAAATCGCCAAAGCACACGGCGCAGATGGCCTGCCAGAAGGCACCTTGCACTTGAAATTGCATGGTTCAGCCGGTCAGTCATTTGGTGTGTGGAATGCCAAAGGTTTGACGTTGGAACTCGCTGGCGACGCCAATGACTACGTGGGTAAAGGCATGAACGGCGGCCAAGTAATTATCTATCCACCTGTAGGTAGCGAATTTGCTTCGAGCGATGCTGTGATTGCCGGTAACACGTGTCTGTATGGCGCAACTGGTGGTGAGTTGTTTGCTGCGGGTATGGCCGGCGAGCGTTTCGCGGTGCGTAACTCGGGTGCGACAGCGGTGATTGAAGGCGTTGGTGATCACGGTTGTGAATACATGACTGGCGGCTGCGTGGTGGTACTCGGTGAAACCGGTTACAACTTCGGCGCGGGTATGACTGGTGGTTTTGCTCTGGTTTACGATCCGAAGCAAAAATTTGCTTATCGCTACAACAACGAACTGATCGATACCAACTTGATCAATGGTGAAGCCTACGGCGCGATTCGTGCTTTCTTGAAAGACAAAATCACTGCCCACGTGGCATTGACTGGGTCGAGCAAGGGCGCTGAACTGCTGGCGAACTTTGATGAAGCAGTCGATTACTTCTGGTTGGTAAAACCAAAAGTGGCCAAGCTCGACGCATTGCTAAAAGACTAATTTAGATAGGGAGTCGGGAATGGGGACTAGGGAGTGGTTTTACTCCCCAATCCCTACTTACTACTCCCCGAGGTAATACCATGTCAGATGTATTTCAGTTTCTGAATGTTGCTCGCAACCCTGGCGATAAAGTCGCGGTTGAGAAACGTAAATTTGTATTCAAAGAAATCTACACGCCGTTGGATAAAACCAGCTCGGGTGAACAAGCCGGTCGTTGCCTTGGCTGTGGCAATCCGTATTGCTCTTGGGAGTGCCCAGTGCACAACCATATTCCGCAATGGTTGCAATTGGTCGACGAAGGTAAATTGTTTGAAGCGGCTGAATTGAGCCACAAAACCAATTCATTACCAGAAATCTGTGGCCGTGTTTGCCCACAAGATCGATTGTGCGAAGGTGCATGTACGCTCAATCAAGTTGAAGCTGGCGCGGTGTCGATTGGTTCGGTCGAAAAATACATTACCGACGAAGCCTTCAAAGCCGGTTGGCGTCCAGATATGTCGGGCGTGATCAAAACCGACAAAAAAGTCGCGATTATTGGCGCAGGCCCTGCAGGCCTTGGCTGCGCTGATATTTTGGTGCGTAACGGCGTTGCCCCAGTGGTGTTTGATCGTTATGAAGAAATCGGCGGTTTGTTAACGTTTGGTATTCCAGAATTCAAACTGGAAAAAGACGTCATCGCGACGCGCCGTAAAATCATGGAAGAAATGGGCGTTGAATTCCGCCTAAATACTGAAATCGGTAAAGATGTGAGCATCGAAACCTTGCTCGCTGATTACGATGCGGTATTTATGGGCATGGGCGCGTACAAATACATGAAGGGCGGCTTTGCTGGTGAAGAGTTGCCAGGCGTGATGGAAGCTTTGCCGTTCTTGATCAACAACGTGCGAAATAGCATGGGTACCTTAGGTGATGAAGCCTTTGTATCGATGGCTGGTAAGCGTGTAGTGGTGCTCGGTGGTGGCGATACCGCAATGGATTGCAACCGCACTTCGATTCGTCAAGGCGCCGCCAGCGTGATTTGTGCTTATCGCCGCGACGAAGAAAACATGCCGGGCTCAAAACGCGAAGTGGCGAACGCCAAAGAAGAAGGCGTTCAATTCCAGTGGAATAGCCAACCGGTGAAAATCGAACAAAACGCCGATGGCAGCTTGGCATTGACTTTGGTGTCGACGCAATTGGGCGCGCCAGATGAAAAGGGGCGTCGTCGTCCTGAATTGATTGCCGGTTCTGAGCGCGTTGTCAACTGCGATCACGTCGTGGTGGCGTTTGGTTTCTCGGCTGAGCCAGAAAGCTGGTTTGACGCGCAAGGCGTTAAAACCGATGACTGGGGACGTACGATTGCGGTTGAAAAGCAAACCTTCAAACACCAAACCAGCAACCCGAAAATCTTTGCCGGTGGCGACCAAGTGCGTGGTGCTGATCTGGTGGTACGAGCAGTCTACGAAGGCCGTAATGCAGCCGAAGGCATTTTGGAGTACATTGGCGCTTGGTAAGGCTATTGAAATAAAAAAGGCCTCGCTTTGCGAGGCTTTTTTTATGTTCTGTCTGTTTAGATCGGTATCGCGCTTAAGGTTTGGATAAGTAATGGATTCTTTGGTTTTGGGCCGTACTCTACTGCAGCAAGGACAGTCTCATCAGGCACTACAACACTTTCTTGATGGTCTGGCCCATGCTCAATCTGAGCAGAGTAATGAAGCCGGGTATTGGCTGGCAATCGCTGACATCGTGCATGACAGTGGGCAATTTGAACGCGCTTTAAGTTTACATCAGCATGCGCTTTCTCTGGCTGAGGGTGAGGCGCACTATTGTTCGGCCTATTTAGGGTTGGCGGCTGATTTGTGGGCAATGGGCCAAGTAGCCGCGGCCTATCCGTTGCAAGCACAGGCCTTGGCAATGGCGGTATTGCAAGACGATGCCGTTTTGCTAGTGCAGTCTGCTCGGTTGTATCAATTGCAGCAACAATGGCCGGCGGCTTTGGCGCAATTTGAGCAAGCCGTTTTATTGGTCGACGATTGCGAAAGCTTTATGTTGCATTGGTCGATTTTGTCGCTGTATCTACAAATAAATCAAACCGATGGCCTACCTGCTGCGATCAGCCGAGCGAGTTCGGCATTAGCGCATGCTGGCGCCAGTGATTTGCGCGGCGCATTGCTGATTAAATTAGCGCAGGCGAGCCAAGCCTGTCAGCAGTACACGGCTGCGGTCGATTTTTATCAGGCGGCGATGCTGCATTCAGCGCAACAAAAAAAACCACCACGTCCACGGCGCTTACGCGAGGTCGAATTCAAACTACAGCAAACCACCAGTGAGATTGAAATTGATCTGCTCAGACTCAAAAGTGCTCAGCAAGATGAGCAGGTGCGTTTGCTGGAAAGCACCACTTATCGTGATGCGGTGACGGGCTTACATAATCTACGGTATTTGGAAGCGCGCTGGCCGATGTTACTGGCTCTGGCGATTGATCATCCGTCTTTATGTGTATTGCATTGTGGCGTTGATCAGTCGACCTATTTGCGCGAAGTGATGGGCGAAGCAAAAAGTAATGATTGCAGTCTGCGAATTGCCAAGGTTTTGCAAGACGCACTACCAGAAGGGGCGGAGTTGATTGCGGGTGGGCAGCTGGTGTTTAAATTGATGTTGCCTGCTAGCTCGGCAGACTTGGCCAATGCATTGATTGAGCAAATTCAACAGCAGATCGCGCAATTGGATTTTAGTGATTTACCCGAGGCACTCACCTTGAGTATGGGCGGCACAATTTATCAGCAGGGCGACACCGTTGACGTATTGCAATTACGTGCGGATTTGGCCTTGTATTTGGCGATGCGCCATGGCGCCGGTGCCGTGGTGTGGGAGATGGCAGTATGACCGCGCGTTTAGCGTTATTAACTCAACTTGAGACGGTATTAAATTGTGCCGAGTGTGGTTCGCCGCCTTTGCCTGATCAAGCGCAGCAATGGGTGGCTGAAAGCCAAGCTGACCCACGTTTACACGGGATGGCATTGGATATTTTAGGGCATGCCCAGCAGCATTTTAGCGCGCATCATGCGGCGCAAGCGGCATTTAGTGCGGCGGCTGAGAGTTATCGGCAGGCTGGACAGATAGGTAGTTCGACCAATTCATTGCTGCTGTTGGCGACGTCTTATTTATTAAATGATCAGCCTTTATTGGCACTCGATCAATGGACTAAAGCTTTAATGCAGGCCAAAGGCGCGCAAAACCTAGGGCAATGTGTCCGTGTCTATTTAGGTATTGGGCAGGTTTATATTGGTTTTAACGATAATGAAGCCTCGCTGCGGTGCAGTGAAATGGCGCTCAAAATGGCGGTGGCGATTGCCGACCCGCTGTTAGAGTGTGATGCCTTGCTGTATGTCGCGAGTGATCAATATCGTTTGCAGCGTTACGCTCAAGCTTTAGATGCGATCGCCCGCGCCGAACGATTGATGGAGCTGCCTTTGCACAATAAAGTCTGGGCGGCAGAAATTGTGTATTACCGTGGTTTGATTCATGCCCAGCAAGGGATGTTGCAGCAGGCTAGGGTTGAGTTGGCGACGGCATACGATTTGCATTACGCCAATGATAATCTGTGGGGCAAGGCGCATGCCTTGACCGGTTTGGGTGAGATCCTACTGCAATTACAAGTAGCAGAGGCTGAGCGCATTTTACTACAAGCGCAACAATTGGCGGAGCAGGCGGGGGTATCGAGCCTGCAAACTCGATGTAGCAAGGCTTTAATTGATTGCTATCTGGCACAGCAGCAAGCTGAGTTAGCGCTGCCTTTTTACGCGCAGTTATTTGCACAGCAATCTTTACCTGAGCGAAAAATCAGCGCAACGCATCGCAAAAAAATAATGCAGCTTGAAACACAAAGCCGAGTATTGCAGCTACAAAAATGCCTACAAACTTGCGCCATCAGCTCATAGTCAAAAAACTGGGTATAGCGTTGTAGTTCATATTGAATAATTTTTTCAGCAATATACCCATTCAAACTTCTGAAAAACAACTTGGATTTGATGGCTTTCCCGAATCAATATTTGGCTTGTTTGGATGTACACTAAGCTATGGAATCACAAACTTTTCTTTCCGCTTTTATTTTGCTGCTCTTGGTGATTGATCCCTTGGGCGGCATTCCTTTGTTTGTCGCAATGATGAAAAAAGTCCCGAAGGCGCGGCGCTGGCGAATGATTATTCGCGAAGTCAGTGTCGCGTTTGTGGTACTGGTGACTTTTATGTTGTTTGGCCAAAAGTTTCTTGAAGTCATGCATTTGTCGCAAACCTCATTGGGCATTGCTGGTGGCGTGATTTTGTTTTTAATTGCGCTGCGGATGGTGTTTCCTCACCCCGATGGCGTTTTTGGCGACACCAGCGAGGGCGAGCCGTATATTGTGCCGTTGGCGATTCCTTTATTGGCAGGGCCATCGGCATTGGCCACGGTGTTGTTATTGGTTTCGCGCGATCCAGAGCGAATTGAAGTATGGGTGGCGGCATTGGCCTTGACGATGCTGATTTGCGCGCTGACGTTAGCGTTTTCAGAAAAAATTAGCCAAGTGCTCGGCGCGCAAGTCACGACGGCATTCGAGCGTTTAATGGGTTTGATTTTGACGGCGATTGCGGTGCAAATGTTACTCGATGGCATTCGGCAGTATTTAGTGTCGCTTTAATCACGATATTTAGGCGTTTTGCGCTGACGATCAGGTGGTGTTTGATGCGTCACAAGCCTCATCGCCGGTGTTCGGCGCTAGAATAAGCAGATTGATAACGATGGGTTTGTACTGCGAGACAAACAACGTTAGCAGATACCTTGGTGTAGTTATTTTTAATGGCGGCTAATCAGGAGTTGAACCATGACACAGAATGAATTGAAAGAAGCGGTAGGCCGTGCAGCAGTCGCCTATGTGCCTGAAAATTGTATTGTTGGCGTTGGTACTGGTTCGACTGCCAATTACTTTATTGATGCTTTAGCTGAAATCAAAGGCCAAATTAAAGGCGCGGTGTCTTCGTCAGAGGCGAGCGTTGCGCGTTTAAAATCACACGGGATTCCGGTATTTGATTTAAATACCATTGATGACTTGCCGGTGTATGTTGATGGTGCTGATGAAATTAATCATCAATTGCAAATGATTAAGGGCGGTGGTGCGGCGTTGACGCGCGAGAAAATCATTGCTGCGGTTGCTGGGCAATTTATTTGTATTTGCGATGAAAGCAAATTGGTTGATGTTTTGGGTAGTTTTCCGTTGCCGGTTGAAGTGATCCCAATGGCGCGCTCGTATGTGGCGCGTGAGTTGGTTAAATTGGGCGGACATCCCGCTTACCGTGAAGGTGTAGTGACTGATAACGGTAATATCATTATTGATGTGCATGGTCTGTCGATTAGTCAGGCCACAGTGCTGGAAACACAAATTAATCAAATCGTTGGCGTTGTGACTAACGGTTTATTTGCCCATCGCCGTGCTGACGTGCTCTTATTGGGTACGGCTAACGGGGTGAAAACCATTAAATAAAAGCGCAGCGGCGGATGAAAAGTTCGCCGCTCACGGGCAGATGAAACAGTACTGTAATAAAAAGCTGGTATTTTGCACCGATTAATACACTGGAGAAGCTGTGTCATGTCAGAACATATTTCAAAGCAATTTGATGCCGATTTAGAGGCAATTCGCTCCCAAGTGATGGGAATGGCCGGTTTGGTCGAAGAGCAAGTTCGCTTGGCGATGCAAGCTTTGGCTTCGGGCGATGTGGCAGTTATTAATAAAGTCATTGAGCAAGAAACGCAAGTGAATCAAATGCACGTCAAGCTTGATGATATGTGCGTGCATATGATTGCGCGTCGTCAGCCTGCAGCCACTGATTTGCGGATGGTGATGACGGTGATTAAGTCAGTTGAGGATTTGGAGCGCATTGGCGACAAAGCCTACCGAATTTGCAAACGGGCAAAAAACATTTATGAATCAGGCCGTTTGCAAGTGCCACGTTTTCATGACCTCAACCATATTGCCGATTTGGCGCTGGATATGTTGTCTAATGCACTCGATTCATTTGCCCGTATGGATGCGGTGAGTGCATCAGAAGTGATTCGTGCTGATGCGCAGCTCGATCAAGAATATCAAGCGCTGCATCGCCAATTGATTACCGTGATGATGGAAGATCCACGTTCGATTACGTTGATTTTGGATATCTTATGGATTGCCAAAGCTATTGAGCGTATTGGTGATTTGGGGGTGAATGTCGCCGAGCATGTGATTTACTTGGTTAAAGGCCAAGATGTTCGCCATAAAACCCAAGAAGAAGTTGATCGCGTCGCTTTGCAGTAAGCCGATGCATCAGATTAGGTCGAGGTTTATTGCCCTAGTCTGAAGGAAGTAGTGTCTAATAAAGGGCGGCTGTGGCTGCCCTTTATGATTTGCGTTTGCCACAAACATGACTTTTACGTATTGTTATGCCCGCAAACCCGCTACCTACTGGAGTTTTACTGAATGGGCGACTGTTCTGTCATTGCCGCTGTGGATCTCGGCTCCAACAGTTTTCGCTTGCAAGTCGCCCGTGTGGTCGAAGGGGCTTTGTTTCCGCTGGATTCTTTAAAAGAAACGGTTCGTTTAGGCGCCGGTTTAGATGCTCATGGTTGTTTGACTGCTGAAGCTATTGATGAAATGACCGCAGCACTGGCGCGATTTGGTGAGCGTTTAGCCGGTTTGCCGCCGCAATGTGTGCGTGCCGTTGCGACCAATACCTTTCGTATCGCTAGAAATAGCGCTGCTTTTTTACCTCAGGCCGAGGCGGCCTTGGGTTTTCCTATTGAGATTATTGCTGGCCGTGAAGAAGCGCGATTAATTTATATCGGTGCTGCGCATAGTTTGCCGAGTACGCGTGAGCGTCGCTTGGTGATTGATATTGGCGGCGGATCAACCGAGTTGATTATCGGCAGTCAGTATCGCTCATTTAGTACCGAAAGCATTCAGCTCGGTTGTGTTGGCTGGAGTGCGCGTTATTTTCCCGATGGCGTCATTACGCGTGAGCGAATGGAAACGGCTGAGCTCGCAGCGCGAGGTGCTTTCTTGCCCTTGGTGCCCACGTTTTACTCGGGAGAGTGGCAAAGAGCGATCGGTACTTCAGGCACCGCGCGCTCATTAGCCGATATTTTAGAATTAAACGATTTATCGCCACTGGGTATTACTCGTGATGGTTTAGCCGCTTTGCGTAGCAAAATGATTGCAGCTGGTCATATCAATCATTTGCAATTAAATGGTTTGCGCGATGATCGGCGCCCAGTATTGCCCGGCGGCTTAGCGATTATGCAGGCGGCCTTTGATATGCTCGGTATTGAGCGGATGTCGATCACATATGGCGCGCTGCGTGATGGCGTGCTGTATGACTTGGTACAACGCCAAACCCAATATGATGTGCGGGATCGAACGGTCGATTTCTTTCAGCGTCGTTACCATGTTGATGGACCGCAGGCGTATCGAGTATCGCAATTGGCGGCGCAATTATTTGACGTGCTGCGCGGTGAAACGCAAAGCGATGATGTCGTGCTGGCCAGAAATCTGACGATGGCTGCGGGTTTACACGAGGTGGGGCGCTCGATTGCGCATGCTAGCTACCATAAGCATTCAGCGTATATTTTGCAGCATGCCGATATGCCGGGTTTTTCTAAACGTGAACAAAACTGGTTGTCGCGGCTGGTGCTGGCGCATGCCGGTAGTTTGAGTAAACTCGCCGATCAAGAGATTCAGCCTGCTGAGTGGGATGCCATTTTGTGCTTACGCATGGCGGTGTTGTTTTATCGTGCTCGTCTGGATGAGGCGCCGCCATTGGGTTTGCTCTCGCATTGTGCTGGCGGCTATTGCTTAGAATTAGATGCTGCGTGGTTAGAGGCGCATCCACTCACGATGTATGCCTTAAATGAGGAAATCACTGCATGGCAAAACATGGGCGTAAATCTAATGATTCGAGCCGTCGCCAACGTATAAAAGCGCATTTAAATTCAGCGAAGGCGGGCGCAGATCCCGGTACTTTGCGGTATGTCGGCGGTGAAGCGCCAGCGGCAACGCTGGCGACGTTAATTGAATTTGGTCCTTTGCCTAGCGATTACCTTGCGACTAGTTTTAGCGACGTTGATGTCGGTCGAGCTTTTCAGCCAACGTTTAATACCTTGTGGCTGAACGTACATGGCTTAGAAAATATTGAAATCCTCAAATTAATTGGTCAGCGGTTTAAATTGCATCCGCTGGTTTTAGAGGACATTCTAAATACCCAGCAGCGCCCCAAGGTTGAGCAATATCCCGGTTATTTGTATATCACCGCTCGACTTATGAATTGGGATGCCGACGGCGTTTCTGGTGAGCAAGTGAGCTTAATTGTCGGGCGTGGTTTTGTGTTGACCTTTCAAGAAAAACCCAGCGGCACTTTTGCGGCGATTCGCGATACGCTTAAAAATAGTGAGTCCCAAATTCGTAAATTGGGGCCTGATTATTTGGCCTATGCCTTATTGGATAAACTGGTTGATCGTTATTTCTTAGTGCTTGAGCAATTGGGAGAGCGCTGCGAAGAGCTGGACGAAGCGATTAATAATGAGAGCCAACCCGAGCATATGGTTGAAGTGCAGTCATTACGTCGTAGTTTGCAGCAAATAAAGCGCAGTTTGTGGCCGATGCGGGAAATGCTCAATGTGCTGCAGCGAGATGACGCTGATTTTTTTCATAGTGAAACTCAGCTGTATTTACGCGATGTGTACGACCATACGGTGCAATCGATTGAGACCGTTGAAGCGCTACGCGAAATGATTTCCGGACTGCAAGAAATCTATCTTTCACTGCAGTCGCAACGACTCAATGAACAAATGCGGCTACTCACCGTCATTACCACCATCTTTATGCCGCTAACGTTGATTGCCGGTATCTACGGCATGAATTTTGACATCATGCCCGAGCTACGCTGGAGCTATGGCTACTATGCGGCCTTGGGTTTGATGGGCTGCGTTGCGGTGTTTTTGGGTTTATTCTTTTGGTTGCGACGTTGGGTATGATTGTTTGGGTATATCTATGAAGACTTTAAAATTAAAGACCTTGGTTGATATACCCACCAATCATGCGGCTACGGCCGATATTTCAAGTCTGAATCCGTCGTGGGGGATTTATATCCACCACGCCAGCAAAAACACCCCCAGCATGGCTAAGGCCAGCCCGACTTTAGCAATCGCGCCAATTAACATGCCGATACCGCTGGCGAATCCGACTTTACCGGCGTGTAGCAGATCTTTTCTGGCATAAAACTCACCCGCAGCAGCGCCTAAAAACGGCCCGAGAATTAAGCCAACAATCCCGCCCAGCATACCGACAATCGAGCCAATTAAAGCCCCCCAGACAGCGTAGCGGCTCGCACCAACACGTTTAGCGCCCATTGCGCCGGCAATGTAATCGAGTACGCTGGCGACGATCATCATGACCAATAACAGGCTGAGTGACGGCCAGCCAACATGAATAAATTGATTGCCCCAGGCGATGAGTAACATGCCGGCAAAAATTAAAGGTGTTGATGGTAGCAAAGGTAAAATGGTGCCGGCTAAACCAGCCAGAATCATGCCTGCGCCAAGTAGGTAGCTGATGATTTCAAACGTTTCCAAGATCGCGCTCCAAGGGGAATCAATTATTTTTAATGTGGGTTGGACTACGTCAATGCTAAAAAGATGCTCAGCGCGTGAAAAATAATATCGCAATAAAACAGTCATTTATTGAATATCGTCTCCTTTGGTCTATAGAAAAGCGTGAAAGGAGTTGACGTAAGGCACGTGTTGGTGTTTAATTGCGGCTCTTCGAAACGAAGTAGTGTTTCGAGTGGCTCGTTAGCTCAGTTGGTAGAGCAGCGGATTGAAAATCCGCGTGTCCTTGGTTCGATTCCGAGACGAGCCACCAAGGAATTCAAGGGTTTAGCTGTAAGCTAGGCCCTTTTTCAAATGCTTAGTTAAGCATGGCTCGTTAGCTCAGTTGGTAGAGCAGCGGATTGAAAATCCGCGTGTCCTTGGTTCGATTCCGAGACGAGCCACCAGTATTTCGGTATTCAGTCCGAAGCAAAAACCCGCTAGCGCAAGCTGAGCGGGTTTTTTGTTTTTCCGGGCTATATTTAGCCAGCTCTTGCTGCGTAAGTCGTGCGGGCCAATACAGTAGGTAATAAAAAAGGCAGCGTCAGCTGCCTTTTTGTCATTTAAACCGTAAACGATTTAGTTTTGGCGCTCAACTTGGCTAACATCACGCACTGCGCCAGTGTCGGCGCTGGTGGTCATTGCCGCGTAGGCGCGTAACGCTGCGCTCACGTAGCGTTCGCGGCTAACAGGTTTCCAAGCATCTTTGCCGCGTGCGTTCATTGCTGCGCGACGTTGAGCAAGTTCTTCGTCGCTGACCATTAATTGGATGCGGCGGGTAGCGATATCGATTTCGATGATGTCGCCTTGTTCAACTAGGCCGATCGTACCGCCTTCGGCGGCTTCAGGGCTGGCGTGACCAATCGATAGGCCCGATGTGCCGCCAGAGAAACGACCGTCAGTCAATAGGGCGCAGTATTTGCCTAGCCCTTTTGATTTGAGGTAAGACGTTGGGTAGAGCATCTCTTGCATGCCGGGGCCGCCTTTCGGCCCTTCGTAACGAATCACTACGACTTCGCCAGCTTTCACTTCGTCGTTCAGAATGCCGGCAACAGCATCGTCTTGGCTTTCGTAAACGCGGGCTGGGCCTTTGAAGATACGAATGGTCGATGTCGGTACGCTGGTGGTGTAGCGCAGTTGATCGACTTCAAACATGCTTTCGTCCACGCCAGCGGTCTTTACGATGCAGCCGCGTTCGGCGATATTGCCGTATAGCACAGCAATGCCGCCGTCTTGCGAGTAGGCGTTTTCTTTGTTGCGGATGCAGCCGTTGGCGCGATCTAGGTCTAGTTCAGGCCAGCGCATGCTTTGGCTGAAGGCGATCGTGGTGGCAACGCCGCCCGGTGCTGCGCGGTACATCAAGTGAGCAAGGCTGTCGGGTGAGTTTTTAACGATATCCCATTGGTCGAGTCCTTCGCCCATGGTTTTGGCGTGAACTGTTGGCACGTCGCGATGGATGAGTCCGGCACGGTCAAGTTCGGCCAAAATGCCAATCACGCCACCGGCGCGATGCACGTCTTCCATATGATATTTTTGCGTTGCTGGGGCAACTTTAGCAAGGCACGGTACTTTGCGGCTCATGCGGTCGATGTCGGCCATTTTGAAGTCAACGCCAGCCTCATTCGCTGCGGCGAGTAAGTGCAGTACGGTATTGGTTGAGCCGCCCATGGCGATATCGAGTGCAATTGCGTTTTCAAAAGCTTTAAAGGTTGCAATATTGCGTGGCAATACGGATTGGTCATCTTGTTCGTAATAGCGCTTGGCAAGCTCAACAATGGTGCGCCCGGCTTGTAGGAATAATTGTTTGCGGTCGCCGTGCGTGGCGAGCATTGAGCCATTGCCCGGTAGTGATAGGCCGAGTGCTTCGGTGAGGCAGTTCATCGAATTGGCGGTAAACATGCCTGAGCAAGAGCCACAGGTTGGGCAGGCGCTGCGCTCGATTTCGGCCACTTGTTCGTCGCTGACTTTGTCGTCTGCGGCTTCAACCATCGCATCAACGAGGTCGAGTTTGCGAACTTCACCGTTCCAGTTGACCTTGCCCGCTTCCATTGGGCCGCCAGAAACGAAAATCACCGGGATATTGAGGCGCAAAGAGGCCATTAACATGCCAGGGGTGATTTTATCGCAGTTGGAAATGCAGACAATCGCATCGGCGCAATGGGCGTTGACCATGTATTCGACTGAGTCGGCAATTAAATCGCGACTTGGCAGGCTATACAGCATGCCGCCGTGTCCCATGGCGATGCCGTCGTCAACGGCAATGGTGTTGAATTCTTTAGCGACGCCACCGGCTTTTTCGATTTCGCGTGCGACCAATTGGCCGAGGTTGTGTAAATGCACGTGGCCCGGAACAAATTGCGTAAATGAATTGCAGACGGCGATGATCGGCTTGTCAAAATCGCCGTCTTTCATGCCTGTGGCGCGCCAAAGAGCGCGGGCGCCGGCCATGTTGCGGCCGTGGGTGGTGGTGCGAGAACGGTAAGTGGGCATGTCGATTCCTTGGGCAAAATTCAAAACACGTGGCCGATTGTATCGAAAAAAAGCCAGCCTAGGTTTTCGAAGTAGGGGGCTTTGCTCTGAGAGATTGAATGTGGTGTGAAAAGGTGATTGAAGTTGTTGGTGAGGCGGTATAATCGGCGGCTACTTTCCTGGCGTTAAGGCGAAAATTTATTATGTTTGTTCATCCGCAGTTTGATCCGGTGGCGATTTATATTTACGGCTCATTTGGCGTTCACTGGTACGGTTTAATGTATCTGATCGGCTTTGTGTTGTTTGTGATGTTGGGGCGTTGGCGGATTCGACGCGGCAATCCGCCGGGCTGGCAAACAGCGGAAATGGATGATTTATTGTTTTATGGCGTGCTCGGGGTGATTTTGGGTGGGCGTCTGGGTTATGTCTTGTTTTATAAGCCAGCATTTTATCTGGCCAATCCATTGGATGTCCTCAAAGTTTGGGAAGGCGGGATGGCATTTCATGGCGGCTTTTTGGGTGTGTTGGTTGCTATGGCGCTGTTTGGGCGTAAAACAAACCGAAGTTTTTTCCAGGTAACTGACTTTATTGCGCCATTGGTTCCTTTGGGTTTGGCAGCTGGGCGGATTGGTAACTTTATTAATGGTGAGTTGTGGGGTCGTGTTACTGATGCCACGATGCCATTGGCGATGATTTTTCCACAGGCGCACGATGGTTTGCCACGTCATCCGTCGCAGCTATATCAATTTGCTTTAGAAGGTGTGTTGTTGTTTATTGTGTTGTGGCGTTTCTCGGCCAAGCCTCGCGCTGTTGGTCAAACATCGGCACTATTTTTGATGGGGTATGGTGTGTTCCGTTTTGTTGCGGAATATGCACGTCAGCCGGATGATTTCTTGGGTTTATTGGCGATGAATTTAAGTATGGGGCAGTTGCTGTGCTTGCCGATGATTGTGGCTGGTGCGATTTTGTATGTGTGGGCAACGCGACGAAACAAAATGCTTTGAAGAAGTAAGGGCTATTTTCTTAATTAAATTAGTCCCTTAGTCGATTTTTTGTGGTTTGTACAATTTTTTTTGTCAAAAATGTTTGACGACTTGAGGGCCTGTAGTCATAATGCGGGCTCTCTTAGTGGCGGGGTTACCCCAGCGGTCAACGGGTCCGGACTGTAAATCCGGCGGCTCAGCCTTCGAAGGTTCGAATCCTTCCCCCGCCACCATTTATAAAAGAGCTTGAATAAAGTTTAGAGAACGAATCAGTTATCAAGTATGCGGGTGTAGCTCAATGGTAGAGCAGAAGCCTTCCAAGCTTACGACGAGGGTTCGATTCCCTTCACCCGCTCCAGTTTATTGCCGATGTAGCTCAGGGGTAGAGCACTCCCTTGGTAAGGGAGAGGCCATGAGTTCAATTCTCATCATCGGCTCCAGTCAATTGTCAGTTATTAATTTATTTCAAGATCTCGAAAAGGAATAAGCGATGGCTAAGGAAAAGTTTACACGGACTAAGCCGCACGTTAACGTCGGTACAATCGGTCACGTGGATCATGGTAAAACAACGCTGACAGCTGCAATTACTACAATTCTGTCGAAAAAATTCGGCGGTATTGCTAAAGATTACGCGTCAATCGACTCTGCACCAGAAGAAAAAGCACGTGGTATTACTATTAATACTGCTCACGTTGAGTACGAGACTGAAAAACGTCACTACGCTCACGTTGACTGCCCAGGTCACGCGGATTATGTGAAAAACATGATTACCGGTGCTGCGCAGATGGATGGTGCGGTATTGGTTGTTTCTGCAGCTGACGGTCCTATGCCACAAACTCGCGAGCACATCTTGTTGTCTCGTCAAGTTGGTGTTCCGTACATTATTGTTTTCATGAACAAAGCTGACTTGGTTGATGATGCTGAGTTGCTTGAATTGGTTGAAATGGAAATTCGTGATTTGTTGTCTAAATACGATTTCCCTGGTGATGATACCCCAGTAATTACCGGTTCAGCTCGTTTGGCGCTTGAAGGTAATCAATCAGAATACGGCGAGCCAGCAATCTTCCGTTTGGCAGATGCTTTGGATAGCTACATTCCTGAGCCAGAGCGTGCAATTGACGGTACGTTCTTGATGCCAGTTGAAGATGTATTCTCTATTTCTGGTCGCGGTACTGTTGTGACTGGTCGTGTTGAGCGTGGTATTGTTAAGGTAGGTGAAGAGATCGAGATCGTTGGTATTGTGCCAACAGTTAAGACGACTTGTACTGGTGTTGAGATGTTCCGTAAATTGCTTGACCAAGGTCAAGCGGGTGACAATATCGGTGCCTTGCTTCGTGGTACTAAGCGTGAAGATGTTCAGCGTGGTCAAGTTTTGGCAAAACCAGGTTCGATCACTCCGCACACTAAGTTTACTGCTGAGATCTATGTGTTGTCTAAAGATGAAGGTGGTCGTCATACACCATTCTTTAGTAACTACCGTCCACAGTTCTACTTCCGTACTACTGACGTAACTGGCGCGATTGAATTGCCAGAAGGTACAGAAATGGTAATGCCTGGTGATAACGTATCGATCACTGTAACCTTGATCTGCCCAGTAGCGATGGAGCAAGGTTTGCGTTTCGCGATTCGCGAAGGTGGTCGTACTGTAGGTGCTGGTGTTGTTGCAACAGTAGTTCAATAAAAGGTTGCAAAAAGGGTTTAACGTTGTTATAGTTATGCCCTCTCCGTAGGCGAGTAGCTCAATTGGTAGAGTACCGGTCTCCAAAACCGGGGGTTGTGGGTTCGAGACCCCCCTCGCCTGCCACAATATATCAACGGAGCCGTTCCTTCATAGGAGCGGCTCTGTTTTATGGGTCGCCGATAAAGCAATGCAAAGCATAGAACGACTAAAAGTAGTAGCTGCCCTAGCCCTGGTGTTGTTGGGTGTTGCGGGTTTTTATATGGTTCCAGCGGGTCAGTCCTTTTTGGGGTCTTTGTGTGTCGCGGTAGGTGTGGTAGCGGCAGGTGCGGTAATGTGGTTTACTACATTAGGTCGCACTTTTGTTGATTACGCTCGTGATTCAGTCAAAGAAGCTCAGAAGGTGGTTTGGCCAAGCAGAAAAGAAACATGGCAAGTGACTGCTGTTGTTTTCTTATTTGTCGGTGTATTGGCTCTGTTTATGTGGGCGGTTGACTCAGGTCTCGCTTGGTTGTTTTACGATGTCGTGCTCGGTCGCGGTAAATAAACGGAGGGTTCGATATGGGTATGCGCTGGTATGTAGTTCATGCGTATTCTGGCTTTGAAAAAAGCGTACAGAAAGCATTGAAAGAAAAAATTGATCGCTTGGATATGGCACACTTGTTTGGTCAAGTGTTAGTACCTGTCGAAGAGGTAATGGAAATTAAAAATGGTAAAAAAGCGCTGACTGAGCGTAAGTTTTACCCAGGTTATGTATTTGTTGAGATGGATATGACCGACGATAGCTGGCACTTGGTGAAAAGCACGCCTAAAGTGACTGGTTTTATCGGTGGTAGTGGTACTAAGCCAATGCCAATTCCTGCGAAAGAAGTTGAGCGCATGATGCAGCAAGTGCAAGAAGGTGTTGAGAAGCCGCGTCCAAAAGTGTTGTTTGAAGTGGGTGAGTCTTTGCGAGTTACTGAAGGCCCATTTGCTGATTTTAATGCGACAGTTGAAGATGTGGATTACGATAAGAGTCGTCTGAAAGTATCGGTGATGATTTTTGGTCGTGCGACACCGGTTGATTTAGAGTTTTCTCAGGTCGAAAAAGTCTGATCTGTGTTGGTTTTACGCAGTAATGCGTTTTTCATTGGGGAGCTGGCTGTTGCTAGCGTTTGACCCGCTTTTAGGAGTTGTATCGTGGCTAAAAAAATTGTCGGCTATGTAAAGCTGCAAGTGCCCGCTGGTAAAGCAAATCCATCGCCACCTATCGGTCCGGCATTGGGTCAGCGCGGTTTGAATATCATGGAATTTTGTAAAGCGTTTAACGCTGCAACCCAAGGCGTTGAGCCAGGTTTGCCAATTCCTGTTGTGATTACTGCGTATGCGGATAAATCATTCACTTTCGTGATGAAATCACCACCTGCAACAATTTTGTTGAAAAAAGCAGCTGGTATCACTAAAGGTTCTGCTAAGCCACATACTGACAAAGTTGGTGTTGTGACTCGTGCTCAGCTGGAAGAAATCGCTAAAACTAAGCAAGCAGATTTGACTGGTGCCGATATGGACGCTTCAGTACGTATTCTTGCTGGTTCAGCACGTTCAATCGGTATTACCGTGGAGGGCGTGTAAATGGCTAAGGTTTCTAAACGTCTAGCGGCTTTGAACGCTACTGTAGATCGCAATAAATTGTACCCAGTTGCTGATGCAATTGCTTTGGTACAAGCTGCTGCTACAGCCAAATTTAACGAATCTATCGATGTTTCGTTCAATCTTGGTATTGATGCACGTAAATCAGACCAAGTGGTTCGTGGCGCTGTTGTATTGCCTAAAGGTACTGGTAAATCAGTTCGCGTTGCCGTGTTTACACAAGGTGCAAACGTTGAGTTGGCTAAAGCTGCTGGTGCCGATATCGTTGGTTTTGAAGACTTGGCTGAGCAAATTAAAGCTGGCGTAATGGACTTTGACGTTGTTATTGCATCTCCAGATGCAATGCGTATCGTTGGTCAATTGGGTCAAATTTTGGGCCCACGTGGTCTGATGCCAAATCCAAAAGTGGGTACTGTTACTCCGAACGTTGCTGAAGCAGTTAAAAACGCAAAAGCCGGTCAAGTTCAATACCGTACTGACAAGGGTGGTATCGTACACGCAACAATCGGTCGCGCATCTTTTGCTGCTGCTGATTTGCAAACTAACTTGGCAGCTTTGGCTGATGCTTTGCAAAAAGCAAAACCAGCTAGCTCTAAGGGCGTGTATTTCAAGAAGATCGCTGTTTCTAGTACGATGGGTGTAGGCGTTCGCGTTGACACTGCTTCTGTACTAGCATAAAGACTTTGGGTTGCTGCGTGATGTTTCGATATCACACAGCAAAATGTCAAAGACCGTAGGCGCTAAATCATTGATTTAGCTTAATCACAGCGCCCAAACGCTAGCCTACGCAGACGGTGTGCCCAATGCAGGCTTCTCATCAACTATTTTAGTTGATACAAGTCTCCTGAATATTGGTCGCCGTTTGATTGGGTGGCGCGATTATTCGCGCTGAACTTAACTAATGGAGGTTGACCTTGAGTCTGAATCTTGACGACAAAAAAGCGGTCGTGGCTGAGATTGCAGCAGTAGTTGCAAATGCTCAAACCATCGTTATCGCTGAATACCGTGGAATCGGGGTTGCTAGCATGACTGCATTGCGCAAACAAGCGCGTGAGTCTGGCGTGTTCTTGCGTGTTTTGAAAAACACCTTGGCGCGTCGTGCTGTTGAAGGAACTCCGTTTGCTAGCTTGGCTGACCAAATGTCAGGTCCGCTGGTTTACGCGATTTCTGAAGATGCAGTTGCTGCAGCTAAAGTTCTCCAAAGCTTCTCAAAGAAAGATGAGAAGATTAAGGTGATTGCTGGTTCGTACGAAGGCAAAGTATTAACTGCTGCTGAAGTTGCCCAACTTGCTACTATCCCGAGCCGTGATGAATTGCTCTCGATGTTGCTGGGCGTTATGCAAGCTCCAGTTGCTGCGTTTGCTCGTGGTCTTGGCGCATTGGCTGCTAAGAAAGCTGAAGATGCTGCTCCTGCTGAAGAAGCTCCTGTTGCTGAAGTTGCAGCAACTGAAGCGCCAGCAGACGCTGCCTAAGCTTTATACCAATTTTGAATTTGATTTAATCTGACAAGATTTTCAGGAGTACTAGAAATGGCTGTTACTAAAGAAGACATCCTTGAAGCAGTAGGTGCTTTGACTGTTATGGAATTGAATGACCTCGTTAAGGCATTCGAAGAAAAATTTGGCGTTTCTGCTGCAGCTATGGCTGTTGCTGGTCCTGCTGCTGCTGGTGCAGCCGCTGCTGAAGAACAAACTGAATTTGACGTTATCTTGACTGGCGCTGGCGCTCAGAAAGTTGGCGTGATTAAAGTTGTTCGTGAAGTGACTGGCTTGGGCTTGAAAGAAGCTAAAGACTTGGTTGATGGCGCACCTAAAGCAGTTAAAGAAGGCGTGTCTAAAGCTGATGCTGATGCAATCGCTAAGAAATTGATCGAAGCCGGCGCTACTGCTGAAGTTAAGTAATTGTTCTTGAAGTAATGTAGTGCAGGCAGGCGGAGGAATCCGCCTGCCCTTTTGCGTTTGTATACTGCGAGCTTGCTTACGGCTGTTTGAGTTGTGAGCAAATTATAATTTGCAGCTGGCAAACCAGAAACCGCTCACAACCGTAAGCGGGCGTTTTGCGGTTTGTCCATTGCGCCCAACCCCATGGAGAGTTTATGAGTATGAAATACTCGTTCACTGAGAAAAAACGTATTCGCAAAAGTTTTGCGAAACGGGCGAGCGTCCTCGAAGTGCCGTTTCTGCTGGCTACTCAGATCGACTCTTATACCGAATATCTGCAACTAGGTGTGCCAACTGAGGCGCGTCGCGAAATTGGCTTGCAGGCTGCGTTTAACTCGATTTTCCCTATCGTTTCCCATAATGAATATGCACGTCTTGAATTTGTGCATTATTCCTTGGGTGAGCCTGCATTCGATGTAATCGAATGTCAACAACGTGGCATTACCTTTGCTGCGCCGTTGCGTGCTCGTGTTCGTCTGGTCATTATGGACCGTGATGCAGCAAAGCCAACGGTAAAGGAAGTCAAAGAGCAGGATGTTTATTTCGGTGAAATCCCGTTAATGACACGTAGTGGTTCATTCGTGATCAACGGCACTGAACGTGTAATTGTTTCTCAGTTACACCGCTCTCCGGGCGTGTTCTTTGAGCATGACAAGGGTAAAACCCATAGTTCCGGTAAATTATTGTTCTCAGCCCGTGTGATTCCTTACCGTGGATCATGGCTTGATTTCGAATTTGACCCGAAAGATTTGCTGTTCTTCCGTATTGACCGTCGTCGTAAAATGCCGGTATCAATTTTGCTTAAAGCATTGGGGTATACGGCTGAGCAGATTTTAGCTGAGTTCTTTGATACAGATACCTTCTACCTTACCGATGATGGCGTGTTTTGGGAATTAGTTCCAGATCGCTTGCGTGGTGAAGTTGCTAAGTTTGACATCATTGCTGATGATGGTCGTGTGTTGGCGCAAAAAGATAAGCGTATTACAGCAAAAACGATTCGCGACATCACTAATGCTGGTATGACCCGTATTCCAGTTCCGCTGGATTATATGTATGGCCGTATGTTATCGACTGCGGTTATTAGCCCAGAAACGGGCGAGCTCGTTGCTAAAGCCAATGATGAAATCACTGAAGATTTATTGGTTAAACTCGATAGCAACGAAGTAAAAGAAATTCAGACTTTGTACATCAATGATTTGGACCAGGGCGGCTTTATGTCGGCGACTCTGCGTACTGATGAAACCGTTGATGAATGGCAAGCTCGCGTTGCGATTTATCGCATGATGCGTCCGGGCGAGCCGCCAACAGAAGATGCGGTACAGGCCTTATTTAAAGGTTTGTTCTTTAATGAAGATCGTTATGATCTCTCTGCTGTTGGCCGCATGAAATTCAATAGCCGTGCTTATCCAGATCGTTTGGAAGAAAAAGCACCGGGCTGGCAACGCCGCTTCTATGAGCGCGCAGGCAAAAAAGGCATCACCGGCCCTGGTATCTTGTCGACAGAAGATATCGTCGCTGTTATTGGTATTTTGCTTGAATTACGCAATAGTCGTGGTGAAGTCGATGATATCGATCACTTGGGTAACCGTCGTGTTCGTTCAGTCGGTGAGTTGGCTGAAAATCAATTCCGTGCTGGCTTGGTTCGTGTTGAGCGCGCTGTTAAAGAGCGTTTGTCGCAAGCAGAATCAGACAATTTGATGCCACATGATTTGATCAACGCTAAGCCGGTATCGGCAGCGGTGAAAGAATTCTTTGGTTCATCACAATTGTCGCAGTTTATGGATCAAACGAATCCATTGTCTGAAATCACCCACAAACGCCGTGTTTCGGCGTTGGGCCCAGGTGGTTTGACGCGCGAACGCGCAGGCTTTGAAGTTCGTGACGTGCATCCAACGCATTACGGCCGTGTTTGTCCGATTGAAACGCCGGAAGGTCCAAACATTGGTCTGATCAACTCATTGTCTTGCTATGCACGTACTAATGAGTATGGTTTCTTGGAAACGCCATATCGTAAAGTAATCAATGGTCAAGCGACGCTTGAAATTGAATACTTGTCGGCAATTCAAGAAGGTAAGTATGTGATTGCACAGGCCAATGCTGGCTTGGATGACGATAGCAAACTGACTGATGAATTGGTGACTTGCCGTGAAGCGGGCGAGACGATTGTTGCTACGCCTGATCGCGTTCAGTACATGGACGTGGCGCCAAGCCAGATCGTTTCTGTTGCTGCATCATTGATTCCATTCTTGGAACACGATGACGCCAACCGTGCATTGATGGGCGCCAACATGCAACGTCAAGCTGTACCTTGCTTGCGTGCTGAGAAGCCAATGGTCGGTACTGGTATTGAGCGTACATGCGCAACTGACTCGGGTACTGCAGTAACTGCATTGCGTGGCGGTGTGGTTGATTTCGTTGATGCGACTCGTGTTGTGGTTCGCGTGAATGATAGCGAAACAATCGCTGGCGAAACCGGTGTTGATATTTACAACTTGGTTAAATTCACTCGTTCGAATCAGAATACCAACACCAACCAACGTCCTATCGTTGTTAAAGGTGATCGGATTGAGAAGGGTGATGTCGTTGCAGATGGTGCATCGACTGACTTAGGTGAGTTAGCTTTGGGTCAAAATATGACCATCGCTTTCATGCCTTGGAACGGCTATAACTTCGAAGATTCGATTTTGATCTCCGAAAAAGTCATTGCTGATGATCGTTATACTTCGATTCACATCGAAGAATTGAACGTCATGGCGCGTGATACTAAGCTCGGTCCTGAAGAAATTACCCGTGATATTTCAAACTTGTCTGAGCGTATGCTTGGCCGTTTGGATGAAGCTGGTGTGGTGTATATCGGTGCTGAAGTTGAGGCTGGTGATGTTCTGGTTGGTAAAGTAACGCCTAAGGGCGAAACTCAACTGACACCAGAAGAGAAACTACTGCGTGCCATCTTTGGTGAAAAAGCTTCTGACGTTAAAGACACTAGCTTGCGCGTGCCATCAGGCATGGTTGGTACTGTCATTGATGTGCAAGTGTTTACTCGTGAAGGGATTGAACGTGATAAACGCGCTCAAGCCATTATCGATGAACAGTTACGTCGCTATCGCCAAGACTTGAATGACCAATTGCGTATTGTTAATGATGACTTGTTCGAGCGTATCGAACGGATGATCGTTGGCAAAATTGCAAATGGTGGTCCAAAACGCCTAGCGAAAGGTACAGCCATCACTTCAGAATACTTGGCCGATCAACTTTCTAAGCACGATTGGTTCGATATTCGTTTGGCTGAAGAAGAAGCCGCGCGTCAACTCGAAGCAATGAAAGATTTGATTGCCCAGATGAAGCAAGAGTTTGAGTTACGCTTTGAAGATAAAAAGCGTAAATTGACTCAAGGTGATGAGTTACCACCTGGCGTGATCAAGATGGTTAAAGTGTATGTGGCAGTAAAACGTCGCTTACAACCAGGCGATAAAATGGCCGGCCGTCACGGTAACAAGGGTGTGGTTTCTAAGATCTTGCCAGTTGAAGACTTGCCACATATGGCAGATGGTTCAACTGTTGATATTGTTTTGAATCCATTGGGTGTTCCATCACGGATGAATATCGGGCAGATTCTCGAAGTTCATTTAGGCTGGGCAGCAAAAGGGATCGGCCAGCGTATTGATGCGATGTTGCGTGAACAACGAAATGTTGCTGAAATTCGTGAGATTTTGGATAAGATTTATCAATCCAAAGGCAAGGCCGAAGACATCAGTGATCTGAGCGATGTTGAAATCATGACATTGGCGCGTGGTTTGCGTACTGGTATGACTTTTGCAAGTCCAGTGTTTGACGGTGCTGATGAGTCTGAAATCCAAGAAATGCTTGATTTAGCATATCCAGATGAAGATGAACGCACTCAACAATTGGATTTCAACTCAAGTAAGACACAAATGCAGTTGTATGACGGTCGTACGGGTGAGCCGTTCGAGCGTAAAGTCACTGTTGGTGTGATGCATTACTTGAAATTGCATCACTTGGTTGATGACAAGATGCATGCACGTTCAACTGGACCTTACTCGCTCGTGACTCAGCAGCCGCTGGGTGGTAAAGCGCAGTTTGGTGGTCAGCGTTTTGGTGAGATGGAGGTTTGGGCCTTGGAAGCATATGGCGCAGCGTACACCTTGCAAGAAATGCTTACTGTTAAATCCGATGATGTGAATGGTCGTACTAAAGTTTACGAAAACATTGTGAAGGGTGATCACCGCATTGATGCTGGCATGCCAGAGTCGTTCAATGTATTGGTCAAGGAAATCCGTTCGCTCGGTATCGACATCGATCTGGAAACCTACTGATCTGTGTGAGGTGTGGGGAGGTGACTATTTAATGGTCGCCTCACACCTAACAACTCGCCCTCACTGGAGAATATTGGAATGAAAGGCTTACTCGAACTATTCAAGCAAGTCGCGCAGGACGAAGAATTTGACGCGATTAAAATTGGCTTAGCATCGCCAGAGAAAATCCGTTCTTGGTCTTTCGGCGAAGTGAAAAAGCCAGAAACCATTAACTATCGTACGTTCAAACCTGAGCGCGATGGTTTGTTTTGTGCTCGTATTTTCGGGCCGATTAAAGATTATGAGTGCTTGTGTGGTAAATACAAGCGTTTGAAGCACCGTGGCGTTATTTGTGAAAAATGCGGCGTAGAAGTTACTTTATCTAAAGTGCGTCGTGAGCGCATGGGTCATATCGACCTTGCTTCGCCTGTTGCTCATATTTGGTTCTTGAAATCACTCCCAAGTCGTTTGGGTATGGTACTTGATATTGCTTTGCGCGATATCGAGCGCGTATTGTATTTCGAGGCATTTATTGTTGTTGAGCCAGGCATGACACCGCTAACGCGTGGTCAGTTGCTGACAGAAGAAGATTACTTTACCAAAGTTGAAGAATACGGTGACGAATTTGTCGCTTTGATGGGCGCAGAAGCTGTCCGTGAATTGCTAAAATCGATGGACGTAGACCAAGAAATTAGCAACTTGCGCGCTGAACTCGATAGCACCGGTTCTGAAACTAAAATCAAGAAAATCGCTAAGCGTTTGAAAGTCCTAGAAGCGTTCGATCGCTCAGGTATCAAGCCAGAGTGGATGATTATGGAAGTGTTGCCGGTATTACCTCCGGAATTACGTCCATTGGTTCCATTGGATGGCGGCCGTTTTGCGACTTCTGATTTGAATGATTTATATCGCCGCGTTATTAACCGTAATAACCGTTTGAAGCGCCTGCTTGAATTACGCGCTCCGGAAATTATTGTTCGCAACGAAAAGCGTATGTTGCAAGAAGCTGTGGACTCTTTGCTCGATAATGGCCGACGCGGTAAAGCGATGACTGGTGCTAACAAGCGGCCATTAAAATCGCTTGCAGATATGATCAAAGGTAAGGGCGGTCGTTTCCGTCAGAACTTGTTGGGTAAACGTGTCGATTACTCTGGTCGTTCGGTAATTACCGTTGGTCCTACTTTGCGTTTACATCAATGTGGCTTGCCAAAATTGATGGCGTTGGAATTGTTTAAACCATTCATTTTCCATAAATTGGAAGTGATGGGTTTGGCAACGACGATTAAAGCTGCGAAGAAAATGGTTGAAAGCCAAGAGCCTGTGGTTTGGGATATCTTGGAAGACGTTATCCGCGAACATCCAGTACTATTGAATCGTGCGCCTACATTGCACCGTTTGGGTATTCAAGCGTTTGAACCGACCTTGATTGAAGGTAAAGCTATTCAATTGCATCCACTCGTCTGCGCGGCATTCAATGCTGACTTTGACGGTGACCAAATGGCGGTTCACGTTCCATTGTCGCTTGAAGCACAAATGGAAGCACGCACATTGATGCTGGCATCGAATAATGTCTTGGCTCCAGCTAATGGCGAGCCAATTATTGTTCCTTCGCAAGATATCGTGTTGGGCTTGTATTACATGACGCGTGAAGCGAAATACGCCAAAGGTGAGCGCCTCAATGAGGATGGCCAGCGTTTGACGATTCTTGCTGACGTGTCTGAGGCTTTACGTGCCTACCAGAGTAAAGAGGTTACCCTACAGACTCGCGTTTCTATTCGCTTAAAAGAATGGTTCCGCAATGATTTGGGCGACTGGGAAAGCAAGATGGTCCGTCGTGATACAACGGTGGGTCGTGCAATTCTGTCTGAGATTTTGCCTAAAGGCTTGGCCTTCTCGCATATCGACAAGTCATTGAAGAAAAAAGAAATTGGTAAGCTGATCAATGCTTCTTTCCGTCGTTGCGGCTTGAAAGAAACTGTTATTTTTGCTGATCAACTGATGTATACCGGGTTCTCGTATTCGACTCGTGGTGGTATCTCGATTTGTGTCGATGATATGTTGGTTCCTGCGAAGAAGGTTGAATTGTTGGCAGCAGCCCAAGCCGAAGTGAAAGAGATTGAGCAGCAATATAGCTCAGGTCTAGTAACGCAAGGTGAACGCTACAATAAGGTCGTTGATATCTGGGGTCGTGCTGGTGATCAAATTGCGAAAGCAATGATGGATCAATTGGCAAAAGAAACTGTTTACGATAGTAACGGCAAAAAAGACGAACAAGAATCGTTTAACTCGATTTACATGATGGCTGACTCAGGTGCTCGTGGTTCACCAGCACAGATTCGTCAGTTGGCAGGTATGCGTGGTTTGATGGCTAAACCGGACGGTTCGATTATTGAAACGCCGATTACAACTAACTTCCGTGAAGGTTTGACGGTTCTTCAGTACTTTATTTCGACACACGGTGCACGTAAAGGTTTGGCTGATACGGCATTGAAGACTGCAAACTCGGGTTATTTGACTCGTCGTTTGGTCGATGTGACACAAGATTTGGTTGTTACTGAAGATGATTGCGGCACGAAACATGGCGTTGCAATGAAGGCCGTCATGCAAGGTGGTGATGTTGTTGAAGCATTGCGTGATCGTATTTTGGGCCGGATTGTTGTTAAAGACGTTGTAGATCCTTCAACACAAGAAACCGTATATGAAGTTGGTTACTTGCTAGATGAAGATGCCGTTGACGAAATTGAAAGCCGCAATATCGATGAAGTAGTTGTGCGTACTCCGTTGTCTTGTGAGACACGTTACGGTCTGTGTGCAAAATGTTATGGTCGTGACTTAGGTCGCGGGCAAATTGTTAATGCTGGTGAGGCTGTTGGTGTTATTGCTGCTCAATCAATTGGTGAGCCGGGTACACAGTTAACAATGCGTACGTTCCATATTGGTGGTGCGGCATCTCGAGCTGCTGCTGCTAGCCAGGTTGAAGCGAAGTCAAATGGTCGCCTTGGTTTTAGCGCAAATATGCGTTATGTAACAAATGCGAAAAATGAGCTTGTTGTTATTGCACGCTCTGCTGAACTGTTGATTCTCGATGATGTGGGTCGTGAACGCGAGACACATAAAGTACCTTATGGTGCAACTCTTGCTGTTAAAGATGGCGACATCATTAAAGCTGGTTCAGTACTAGGTACGTGGGATCCGCATACTCGTCCAATTATTACTGAGTATTCAGGTATTGTTCGATTTGAAAATGTCGAAGAAGGCATGACCGTTGTTAAACAAGTCGATGAAGTGACTGGCTTGTCAACATTAGTGGTTATTGCTTCTAAAGCAAAAGTAACCGCTGCAAAAGGCGTTCGTCCATTAGTTAAGTTGCTGGATGAGAATGGCCAAGAAATGAAATTAGCTGGCACCGATACTCCGGTGACTATTTCATTCCAAGTGGGTTCTATCATTACGGTGAAAGACGGCCAGCAAGTGGGTGTGGGTGATGTACTTGCTCGTATTCCACAAGAATCGGCTAAAACGCGTGATATTACCGGTGGTCTGCCGCGTGTAGCAGAGTTGTTTGAAGCTCGTTCACCGAAAGATGCGGGTATGTTGGCAGAGATCACTGGTACAGCTAGCTTTGGTAAAGATACTAAAGGTAAGCAGCGTCTAGTTCTGACTGATTTGGATGGCGTTCCACATGAATATCTGATTTCCAAAGACAAGCATGTCATGGTGCATGATGGTCAAGTGGTAAGTCAGGGTGAGGTCATTGTGGATGGACCTATCGATCCACATGACATCTTGCGCTTACAAGGTATTGAAGCACTTGCTCGTTATATTGTTCAGGAAGTGCAAGAAGTGTATCGCTTGCAAGGCGTGAAGATTAATGACAAGCATATCGAAGTGATTGTTCGTCAGATGTTACGTCGAGTAGTGATTTCTGATCAGGGTGGTTCAAACTTCATCTTGGGTGAGCAAGTTGAACGTGCTGAAGTTCTAATCATGAATGACAAGCTAGCTGAAGAAGGTAAGGAGTTGGCTAAGTTTGACAACATTCTCTTAGGTATTACTAAGGCTTCATTGTCGACTGACTCCTTTATTTCAGCAGCATCGTTCCAAGAAACAACGCGTGTTCTGACTGAAGCTGCCATTATGGGTAAAGTTGACGATTTACGTGGACTGAAAGAAAACGTCATTGTTGGTCGTTTGATTCCAGCAGGAACAGGGCTGGCATATCACAAAAATCGGAAGCGTTTGCTAGCAAAAGCCGAAAGCTTGGCACCATTTGCTGAAGCAGCTGCTGAAGTTATTGCTGAAATTGGGAATATTTCTGAATAAATACTGAGATGCAAGCCGACATCTGTCGGTTTGCATTGACGTGTATTCATTCTTTTCCTTATAATTCAAAGTCTTTTTCTGCGGAGAGCGATTTTATCGCTCTCCGCAGCGTTTCCATTAGGGAAACCATAGCCGTGTCACAGTCGTGGCAAGGTCTTTTTTAACGCGGTAGGAAGTGAAAAACAATGCCAACTATCAATCAACTCGTTCGTAAAGGACGTGTTGCGGAAAAACTGAAGAGCAAAGTACCAGCTCTTGAAGCTTGCCCGCAAAAGCGTGGTGTATGCACACGTGTATATACAACAACTCCAAAAAAACCAAACTCTGCATTGCGTAAAGTATGCAAAGTTCGCCTCACTAACGGTTTCGAAGTAATTTCGTACATCGGTGGTGAAGGTCATAACCTGCAAGAGCATAGCGTTGTATTGCTACGCGGCGGTCGTGTAAAAGATTTGCCAGGTGTTCGCTATCACTGCGTCCGTGGCTCTCTTGACTTGGCTGGCGTTAAAAATCGTAAGCAGTCTCGCTCTAAATACGGTGCAAAACGCCCTAAGGCTTAATTTGTATCGTATGAGTGGCGGCTACTAATGCAGTCGTCAAGTAAGTGGGCAATTTTATAGTTGTCCGCGGGGTTGTCCCCAGCTGAATGTCACATTAAGGAAGTATGTTATGCCAAGACGCAGAGAAGTCCCTAAGCGTGATGTGTTGCCAGATCCAAAATTTGGTAGCACAGAACTCGCAAAATTCATGAACGTTGTAATGCTCGACGGTAAAAAAGCTGTTGCAGAGCGTATCGTTTATGGTGCATTGGCCCAGATCGAGAAAAAGACTGGTAAAGATGCAATTGAAGTTTTTAACACCGCAATTGGTAATGTTAAGCCAGTTGTTGAAGTTAAGAGCCGCCGTGTCGGTGGCGCCAACTACCAGGTGCCAGTAGAAGTACGTCCAAGCCGTCGTCTGGCATTGTCGATGCGCTGGGTTCGCGAAGCGGCTCGTAAACGTGGTGAAAAATCAATGGATCTGCGTCTAGCAGGTGAACTTCTTGACGCGGCTGAAGGCCGTGGCGGCGCGATGAAAAAACGCGATGAAGTGCATCGTATGGCTGATGCTAATAAAGCATTCGCCCACTTCCGTTTCTAATCGCGTAATTAAGATAAGGAAATCGCCGTGGCTCGCAAGACCCCTATTGAGCGTTACCGCAATATTGGTATTTCCGCTCACATTGATGCTGGTAAAACAACCACAACAGAACGTGTTTTGTTTTATACCGGTGTTAACCATAAGATTGGTGAAGTTCATGATGGCGCTGCCACTATGGACTGGATGGAGCAAGAACAGGAACGTGGTATTACAATCACTTCTGCTGCTACGACCACATACTGGAAAGGTATGAGTCTGCAGTTTCCTGAGCATTTGATTAACATCATTGACACCCCAGGCCACGTTGACTTCACGATTGAAGTTGAGCGTTCAATGCGTGTTCTTGATGGTGCGTGTATGGTTTATTGTGCTGTGGGTGGTGTTCAACCTCAGTCTGAAACTGTATGGCGTCAAGCTAACAAGTACAAAGTTCCACGTTTGGCTTTCGTGAATAAGATGGACCGCTCAGGTGCCAACTTTTTCCGTGCTGTTGAGCAAATGAAATTGCGCTTGAAAGCAAATCCAGTACCAGTGGTTATTCCTATTGGTGCGGAAGATAAATTTGAAGGTGTTGTTGATCTACTTAAGATGAAAGCAATTATCTGGGACGAATCATCTCAAGGTATGACTTTCACGTACGGTGATATCCCTGCAGATTTAGTATCGGTTGCCGAAGAGTGGCGCGAAAAAATGGTCGAAACGGCCGCCGAAGCTTCTGAAGAGTTGATGAACAAGTACCTCGAAGCTGGTGAATTGTCGGAGGCTGAAATTGTTGCGGCAATTCGTGCCCGTACTTTGGCTTGCGAGATTCAGCCTGTATTGTGTGGTTCTGCGTTCAAAAACAAAGGTGTTCAACGGATGTTGGATGCTGTGATCGAATTCTTGCCATCGCCTGTGGATATTGACGCAGTTAAAGGTATGGATGATCGTGATCAAGAAGTGACTCGCGAAGCTACAGATGACGCACCGTTTTCTTCGTTGGCTTTCAAGCTAATGAATGACCCGTACGTAGGTCAGCTGACATTCTTCCGTGTGTATTCAGGTACTTTGCAATCTGGCGACTTTGTTTTGAATTCGAACAAAGACAAGAAAGAGCGCATTGGTCGTCTTGTGCAAATGCATGCGAATGATCGTAAAGAAATTGATGAAGTTCGCGCTGGTGACATCGCGGCTGCAATTGGTTTGAAAGATGTAACAACGGGTGAAACCCTTTGCGATTTGAAAGATGTAATTATTCTTGAGCGCATGGTTTTCCCTGAGCCAGTAATTCACGTTGCTGTTGAGCCAAAAACTAAGGCTGACCAAGAGAAAATGGGTCTAGCTTTGGGTCGCTTGTCTAAAGAAGATCCTTCTTTCCGTGTTAAAACGGACGAAGAGACTGGCCAGACTATTATGTCTGGTATGGGCGAGTTGCATCTTGAGATCTTGGTTGATCGTATGCGTCGTGAGTTTGGTGTTGATGCAAACGTTGGTGCGCCACAAGTGGCTTACCGCGAGACCATTACTCAAGTTGCTGCAGATGTTCAAGGTAAGCACGCGAAGCAGTCTGGTGGTAAGGGTCAATACGGTGACGTGACTATTACTATTGAGCCAGCTGGTGAGGGTAATGGCTATAGCTTTGTTGACGAGATTAAGGGCGGTGTAATTCCTCGTGAATTCATTCCTTCTGTTGATAAAGGTATCCAAAATACACTGAAATCAGGTGTGTTGGCTGGTTTCCCTGTTGTTGACGTTAAAGTACGCCTGACCTTTGGTTCGTACCATGACGTGGACTCGTCGCAAATTGCCTTTGAACTTGCTGGCTCTATGGCGTTCAAAGAAGCGATGCGTCGTGCTGGTCCTGTAATTCTTGAGCCAATGATGTACGTTGAAATTGAAACGCCTGAAGATTACATGGGCGACATCATGGGTGATATTTCTTCTCGTCGTGGTCTATTGCAAGGTATGGATGATAATCCTGCCGGCGGAAAAATGATTAAAGCGGAAGTTCCATTGTCTGAGATGTTTGGTTACTCGACTACTCTGCGCTCTATGTCGCAAGGTCGCGCTACATACTCAATGGAATTTAAGCATTATTCAATTGCGCCTAAGCATATTGCTGATGCAATTGTTACTAAGAAATAATTTTAATTAAGGAATTTTGAAAAATGGCAAAAGAAAAGTTTACTCGGACTAAGCCGCACGTTAACGTCGGTACAATCGGTCACGTGGATCATGGTAAAACAACGCTGACAGCTGCAATTACTACAATTCTGTCGAAAAAATTCGGCGGTATTGCTAAAGATTACGCGTCAATCGACTCTGCACCAGAAGAAAAAGCACGTGGTATTACTATTAATACTGCTCACGTTGAGTACGAGACTGAAAAACGTCACTACGCTCACGTTGACTGCCCAGGTCACGCGGATTATGTGAAAAACATGATTACCGGTGCTGCGCAGATGGATGGTGCGGTATTGGTTGTTTCTGCAGCTGACGGTCCTATGCCACAAACTCGCGAGCACATCTTGTTGTCTCGTCAAGTTGGTGTTCCGTACATTATTGTTTTCATGAACAAAGCTGACTTGGTTGATGATGCTGAGTTGCTTGAATTGGTTGAAATGGAAATTCGTGATTTGTTGTCTAAATACGATTTCCCTGGTGATGATACCCCAGTAATTACCGGTTCAGCTCGTTTGGCGCTTGAAGGTAATCAATCAGAATACGGCGAGCCAGCAATCTTCCGTTTGGCAGATGCTTTGGATAGCTACATTCCTGAGCCAGAGCGTGCAATTGACGGTACGTTCTTGATGCCAGTTGAAGATGTATTCTCTATTTCTGGTCGCGGTACTGTTGTGACTGGTCGTGTTGAGCGTGGTATTGTTAAGGTAGGTGAAGAGATCGAGATCGTTGGTATTGTGCCAACAGTTAAGACGACTTGTACTGGTGTTGAGATGTTCCGTAAATTGCTTGACCAAGGTCAAGCGGGTGACAATATCGGTGCCTTGCTTCGTGGTACTAAGCGTGAAGATGTTCAGCGTGGTCAAGTTTTGGCAAAACCAGGTTCGATCACTCCGCACACTAAGTTTACTGCTGAGATCTATGTGTTGTCTAAAGATGAAGGTGGTCGTCATACACCATTCTTTAGTAACTACCGTCCACAGTTCTACTTCCGTACTACTGACGTAACTGGCGCGATTGAATTGCCAGAAGGTACAGAAATGGTAATGCCTGGTGATAACGTATCGATCACTGTAACCTTGATCTGCCCAGTAGCGATGGAGCAAGGTTTGCGTTTCGCGATTCGCGAAGGTGGTCGTACTGTTGGCGCTGGTGTTGTTGCCACTGTTCTTGCTTAAGGAACTTGGAAATGCAAAATCAGAAAATTCGTATTCGCTTGAAAGCTTTTGATTATTCTTTGATCGATCGTTCGGCTCAAGAAATTGTTGAAACTGCAAAGCGTACTGGCGCAGTTGTTAAAGGTCCAATTCCTTTGCCAACAAAAATTGAGCGTTATGATATCTTGAGTTCGCCACACGTAAATAAAACTGCGCGTGATCAATTTGAGATTCGCACTCACTTGCGTATGTTGGATATTGTTGATCCAACTGACAAGACTGTTGATGCATTGATGAAGCTGGACTTGCCAGCGGGTGTTGATGTTGAGATTAAATTGAACTAATGACTCAGTTTTGCCGTTGAGGGCGAAACCCCTTGCGACGGTTAATAAACTTTGTTAGTATCTCGGGCTTGCCATTTAATGTGGCAAGCCCGTTTTATTTTTTAATAGTCATAGCCAGTCAATCGTAACTGGCCCTTGAAAAGGGAATAACTATGAGCTTAGGTCTTGTAGGTCGCAAAGTCGGCATGACCCGCGTATTTGCTGAGGATGGTGCGTCCATTCCAGTAACTGTGTTGGACATGGCTGCAAATCGCGTCACGCAAATCAAAACTCTGGAAGCTGACGGCTACTCTGCTGTTCAGGTTACTTTCGGTACAAAAAAAGCAAGTCGAGTGAATAAGGCTGAGGCTGGTCATTTCGCGAAAGCAGGCGTTGAAGCAGGTTTGGCACTCGTTGAGTTCCGCATTCCTGCAGAGAAAGCTGCTGAGTTGAAAGCTGGTGATGCTTTGTCGGTTGAGTTGTTTAGTGTTGGTCAAATGGTTGATGTTACTGGTACTAGCCAAGGTAAAGGTTGGGCTGGTGTTATCAAGCGTTATCATTTTGCTTCTAATCGTGCTACGCACGGTAATTCACTGTCGCATCGTTCTGCTGGCTCTATCGGTCAAGCGCAAGATCCGGGTCGTGTATTGCCAGGTAAACGCATGGCTGGTCAGCTCGGTAATGTTCAGCGTACCGTGCAAAACCTTGAAATCGTGCGGGTTGATGCTGAGCGTCAATTGTTGCTGGTTAAGGGTGGTGTACCAGGCTCCAAGGGCAATGACGTTATCGTTCGTTCGAGCGTTAAGGCAGGTGCATAATGGAACTTAAAGTTGTTAATACGAAAGGCGAGGCTCAAGTAGCTGTTGCTGCTTCAGATGACTTGTTTGGTCGTGAATTTAATGAAGCCTTGGTTCATCAGGTTGTAACTGCATACTTTGCCAATGCCCGTAGCGGTAATCGCGCGCAATTGGGTCGTGGTAATGTAAAGCATTCAACTAAAAAACCATGGCGTCAAAAAGGTACTGGCCGTGCTCGTGCTGGTATGACATCTTCTCCGTTGTGGCGTGGTGGTGGTCGTGCATTCCCGAACAGCCCTGACGAGAATTTTTCGCATAAAGTTAACCGTAAGATGTACCGTGCTGGTATTGCAACAATTATGTCGCAATTGGTGCGTGAAGAGCGTCTGATCGTTGTTGATTCTTTTGCCCTAGAAGCACCTAAGACTAAGGCTTTTGCTCAAAAATTGGCAGAAATGCAGCTCGATAACGTGCTCATTGTGACCAAAGAATTGGACGAGAATCTGTATTTGGCTTCCCGTAATCTTCCGCATGTTTTGGTGTTGGAAGCGGCTCAGGCAGATCCAGTTAGTTTGGTGCGCTTCAAAAAAGTTGTGTTCACTCGTGATGCACTACAGGCTTTTGAGGAGTTGTTTGCATGATCAAAATTGCAGAAAATCGCATGCTTCAGGTGATTTTGGCTCCAATAGTTTCTGAAAAGAGCACTTTGGTTGCTGAGAAAGCTGAGCAAGTCGTATTTCGTGTTTCTACCGATGCGACTAAGGCTGAAATCAAGGCTGCCGTTGAACTTCTCTTTAAAGTGAAGGTTGAGGCAGTCAACGTAGTTAATGTTAAAGGTAAGTCTAAGCGTTTTGGCCGTACGAATGGTCGCCGCAAAGACTGGAAAAAAGCTTATGTAAGCTTAGTATCCGGTCAAGAACTTGACCTTGCAGCTGCGCAATAAGGGGACTAAACATGGCATTGGTAAAAGTTAAGCCGACATCGCCCGGTCGCCGCGCAGTCGTTAAGGTTGTAAGTCCTGACTTGCATAAAGGTGCGCCGTACGCTCCTTTATTGGTTAAGAAATCAAAGACTGGTGGTCGTAATAACAACGGTCACATCACTACCCGTCATATCGGTGGTGGTCATAAGCAGCATTATCGCTTGGTTGATTTCCGTCGCAATAAAGATGGTATTGTCGCGAAAGTTGAGCGTTTAGAATACGATCCAAACCGTACTGCTAACATTGCTTTGTTGTGCTATACGGATGGTGAACGTGCTTACATTATTGCTCCTAAAGGCTTGAGTGCAGGCATGACGGTCGTATCTGGTTCAGATGCTCCGATTAAAGTTGGTAATACGCTCCCTATCCGGAATATTCCAGTAGGTTCGACAATTCATTGCATCGAAATGCAGCCAGGCAAGGGTGCGCAGATTGCGCGTTCTGCAGGTACTAGCGTTCAATTGTTGGCTCGTGATGGCATGTACGCGCAGTTACGTCTTCGTTCTGGCGAAATTCGTAAAGTACACGTTGATTGCCGCGCAACAATCGGTGAAGTGGGTAATGGCGAACACAGTCTGCGTTCGTATGGTAAAGCAGGTGCGAAGCGCTGGTTGGGTATTCGTCCAACAGTGCGCGGTACTGCGATGAATCCGGTGGATCATCCGCACGGTGGTGGTGAAGGCCGTACTGGTGAAGGTCGTGTTCCAGTTAGTCCGTGGGGTCAGCCAGCTAAGGGCTATCGTACGCGTCGTAATAAGCGTACTAGCAATATGATCGTGCGCCGTCGTCCAGCGAATAAGAGGTAATGTAAATGGCACGTTCTCTTAAAAAGGGTCCATTTGTTGACCTGCACTTGTTGAAAAAAGTTGAGGCAGTTCGCGCGACAAACGACAAGCGCCCAGTTAAAACTTGGTCACGTCGTTCTACGGTATTGCCAGACTTTGTTGGTCTGACAATTGCTGTGCATAACGGTAAGCAGCATATTCCTGTTTACGTTAATGAAAACATGGTTGGCCACAAGTTGGGTGAGTTTGCACTGACCCGTACTTTTAAAGGTCACGCCGCGGACAAAAAATCCAAGCGATAAGGTGAAGACATGCAAGTATCTGCTGTACTAAGCAACACTCGCCTCTCCGCTCAAAAAGCGCGGCTTGTCGCTGACCTCGTCCGTGGCAAGTCCGTTGAGCAGGCGTTAAATATTCTGGCCTTCAGCCCTAAAAAGGGTGCAGTTTTAATTAAGAAGGTTTTGGAGTCGGCTATTGCCAATGCCGAGCACAATGAGGGTGCCGATATCGATACTCTTAAAGTGAAAACGATTTATGTGGATAAAGGACCTTCTTTGAAGCGTTTTACTGCACGTGCGAAAGGCCGTGGCAATAAAATCGAGAAGCAAACTTGCCACATTACGCTGACTGTTGGCGATTAAGGAGCGACTCATGGGTCAGAAAATTCATCCGACGGGTTTTCGTTTACCTGTCACCAAAAATTGGTCCTCGCGTTGGTATGCTAATAGCAGCAACTTTGCAAAAATGCTTAACGAAGATATTGAAGTTCGTGCATTTTTGAAGAAAAAGTTGGTTGGTGCTGCTGTTAGTCGTATCGTGATTGAGCGTCCGGCAAAAAATGCAAAAGTTACAATCTACTCGGCGCGTCCTGGTGTTGTAATTGGTAAAAAAGGCGAAGATATCGAGCAGTTGAAGCTCGCTTTGCAGAAAATCTTGAATGTTCCAGTTCATGTGAATATTGAAGAAGTTCGCAAGCCTGAGATCGATGCTCAGATTATTGCTGATAGTATTACTGCTCAGCTTGAGAAGCGCGTGATGTTCCGTCGTGCAATGAAGCGTGCAATGCAAAATGCAATGCGCCTTGGTGCGCAAGGTATTAAAATCATGTCGTCTGGTCGCTTGAATGGTATCGAAATTGCACGTACTGAATGGTATCGTGAAGGTCGTGTTCCATTGCATACATTGCGTGCAGATATTGATTATGCTACTTCTGAAGCCAAAACAACCTACGGTATTATTGGTGTTAAGGTTTGGGTCTACAAAGGTGATGTGAAGCCTGGTGATAAATTCGCCGCTGAGCCAGTAGAAACACAGAAGAAACCACGTAAGGGGCCTCGAAATGCTGCAGCCAACTAGACTCAAGTACCGTAAGGTTCAAAAAGGTCGCAATACTGGTATCGCCACTCGTGGTAATACTGTTGCGTTCGGTGAGTACGGTTTGAAGGCAACTAGCCGTGGCCGTTTAACTGCGCGTCAAATTGAATCTGCTCGTCGTGCGATTACGCGTTACATTAAACGTGGTGGTCGTGTTTGGATTCGTGCATTTCCAGACAAGCCTATTTCTACAAAGCCTGCTGAAGTTCGTATGGGTGGAGGGAAGGGTTCGCCGGATTACTACGTTGCTGAAATTCAGCCGGGTAAAGTATTGTACGAATTGAATGGTGTATCTGAAGAGGTTGCACGTGAGGCTTTCCGCCTGGCGTCTGCTAAGTTGCCTTTCTCAGTTACCATGGTTACACGTCAAGTGGGGCAATGATGAAAGCATCTGAACTACAACAGAAATCCGTTGAAGAGCTTAAGGGCGAATTGACGGCACTGCTGAAAGCACAGTTTAGTCTTCGCATGCAGCATGCGACAGGCCAATTGGCTAACACTAGTGAGATCAAGCGTGTGCGTAAAGATGTTGCACGTGTTCTTACCGTTCTGAATCAGAAGGCGGCTTAATATGAGCGAAGCTAAACTCAAGCGTACGCTGACTGGTCGAGTGGTTAGCGCAAAGATGGACAAAACCGTAACTGTATTGGTGGAGCGTTTGGTTAAGCATCCACTGTATGGCAAAATGGTGCGTCAGTCTAAAAAGTATCACGCACATGATGAATCAAATCAGTATGCAGATGGTGATTTGGTCATGATTGCTGAGTGCCGTCCACTGTCTAAGACTAAAAATTGGACAGTAACTGCATTGGTTGAAAAAGCTCGTGCTGCGTAATTTTAATTAATTTCGCGTAAAGGCTTGTGAGGGCATTCTGCTTTGTGTAGAATGCCCCTTTCATTGTGTGGCCTGCAGTTGTGGGTTGCACTGTTTTCCCTTCGGGATCCAAAACTAGCCGCTATTGGCTCGGTAATGCCGGGCACCTGGTTTGCCAGGCTGATTAAGCGGGTTAAGTTGGAGGTTTGTCTTAAATGATTCAAATGCAATCAAAACTAGATGTTGCCGATAACACTGGTGCGCGTTCTGTAATGTGCATTAAAGTGCTTGGTGGCTCTAAGCGTCGTTATGCGTCTGTCGGCGATATCATTAAGGTCAGCATTAAAGATGCTGCTCCTCGTGGTCGCGTCAAAAAAGGCGATGTATACAACGCGGTCGTTGTTCGTACTGCTAAAGGCGTTCGTCGTGCTGATGGTGCACTTATCAAGTTTGATGGTAATGCAGCCGTTCTTCTTAATGCAAAACTTGAGCCGATTGGCACTCGTATCTTTGGGCCTGTTACGCGTGAATTGCGTACCGAGCGCTTTATGAAGATCGTGTCTCTTGCGCCAGAAGTTCTTTAAGGAGTATCCAGCATGAACAAGATTCGCAAAGGCGATGAAGTAATCGTTCTCACTGGCAAAGATAAGGGTAAGCGCGGTATCGTACTTACTTCTGTTCCAGCCGAAGGCCGTGTAGTGGTTGAGGGTGTAAATGTTGTTAAAAAACACCAAAAACCAAATCCAATGCGCGGTGTTCAGGGTGGTATCGTTGAACTGACTAAGTCGGTTGACGTATCTAATGTGGCTATTTTCAATACTGCGACTGGCAAGGCTGATCGTGTTGGCTTCAAGACTCTTGAAGACGGCAAGAAAGTCCGTGTATTTAAGTCGAGTGGCGAAGTGGTTGGCGGCTAAGGGGAATCTAGATGGCTCGTTTTCAAGAGATTTATGAGAACCAGATTGTTCCCGAGTTGGTCAAGCAATTCGGTTACAAGTCTGTAATGCAAGTGCCTCGTATTGAAAAAATCACCATCAACATGGGTGTTGGTGAGGCAGTTGCAGATAAAAAAGTAATGGATTTCGCTGTTGGCGATATGCAAAAAATTGCTGGTCAAAAGCCGGTTGTTACAAAATCTAAAAAATCAATTGCTGGTTTTAAGATTCGTGATGGCTATCCGGTTGGCTGCAAGGTAACTTTGCGTCGTGAACGTATGTTTGAATTCCTTGATCGCCTAGTTACTATCGCGCTACCGCGTGTACGTGACTTCCGTGGTATTGGTGGCAAGTCCTTCGATGGTCGTGGTAACTTTAACATGGGTGTGAAAGAGCAAATTATCTTCCCGGAAATTGAGTACGATAAGATTGATGCGCTTCGTGGTATGAATATCACGATCACAACTACGGCTAAAACTGACGATGAAGCGCGTGCTCTGCTCGCTGCATTCAAATTCCCGTTTAAGACTTGAGGCGATCATGGCAAAACTTGCACTGATTAATCGTGAAGCAAAGCGCGTAGCTGTAGTTGCGAAGTTTGCAGCTAAACGTGCAGCGCTCTTGGTCGTTATTAACGATCAAAACGCGAGTGAGGAAGAACAATTCCAAGCCCGCTTGAAACTCCAGCAACTCCCACGTAATGCATCACCAGTTCGTTTGCACAATCGTTGCACATTAACTGGTCGCTCACGTGGCGTGTTCCGCAAATTCGGTCTCGGTCGCAGCAAGCTGCGTGAACTCGCTTTCAAGGGCGAAGTACCGGGTCTGGTCAAAGCTAGCTGGTAATAGGAGAGAAAACACATGGCAATGCATGATCCTATCGCCGATATGTTGACTCGTATCCGCAATGCACAACGTGCTGATAAAGCTGCTGTAGCTATGCCATCTTCAAAGTTGAAGGTTGCAATTGCTAAGGTATTAGTGGAAGAAGGTTATGTTGAATCGTTTACTGTAGCTGGTGATGTTAAGCCAGTCTTGACGATTGAGTTGAAGTACTACGCAGGTCGCCCAGTAATTGAGCGTCTTGATCGTGTTTCAAAACCAGGCCTGCGTGATTACCGCGGTGCTGGCGACATTCCAAATGTAATGAATGGTCTTGGTGTGGCGATCGTGTCTACATCCAAGGGTGTGATGACCGACCGCAAAGCGCGTGCCAATGGTGTTGGTGGCGAGCTTTTGTGCATCGTTGCTTGATGAGGTATCACAATGTCCCGCGTAGCTAAAAATCCGGTAACCATTCCGGCTGGCGTTGAAGTAAATATCGCCGCAGGTGAAATCGTAGTTAAGGGTCCAAAAGGATCTTTGGCGCAACCTATTGTTACTGATGTGACTGTCAAAGTTGAAAACGGCTCTGTCGTTTTCGAAGCTAATGGAAATAGCAAATTTGCTCGTTCTATGTCTGGTACTTTGCGTGCATTAGTTAACAACATGGTTAACGGTGTTTCTAAGGGCTTTGAGCGTAAATTAACACTTGTTGGTGTTGGTTATCGTGCTCAGGCTCAAGGTGAAGTATTGAACCTGTCACTAGGTTTCTCTCATCCAGTTGCTCATGCTATTCCTAAGGGAATTACTTGTGAGACTCCAACTCAGACTGAGATCCTTTTGAAGGGTGCCGATAAACAACTTATTGGTCAGGTTGCTGCAGAGATTCGTGCTTACCGTTCGCCAGAGCCATATAAAGGCAAGGGTGTTCGTTATGCTGATGAAGTTGTGGTTATCAAAGAAACCAAGAAGAAGTAATCGAGGCTGAATCATGGATAAGAATCAAAGTAGACTTCGCCGTGCACGTAAAACCCGTGCCAAGATTGCGGAGCTCAAGGTTGTGCGCTTGTCGGTCCATCGTACCAATAGCCATATGTACGCCCAAATTATTGATGCAACGGGCGGTAATGTTTTGGCTTCAGCTAATACCTTGGAAGCAGGGTTGCGTGCAGAAGTTAAAAATGGTGGCAGTGTTGCTGGTGCAACCGCTGTTGGTAAGTTGATTGCTGAACGTGCTAAGGCTGCTGGTATTGAATCAGTTGCTTTTGACCGTTCCGGTTTCCAGTACCATGGTCGCGTGAAAGCGTTGGCTGATGCTGCTCGTGAAGCTGGCCTGGCCTTCTAATTGAGTTTGGAGTTGAATAATGGCTAAGAACGAAAGAGAAGAAGTCAAGGACGGTCTACTCGAAAAAATGGTTAGCGTTAATCGCGTAACCAAAGTAGTGAAGGGTGGTCGTATCCTTGGTTTCGCAGCACTAACCGTTGTTGGTAATGGTGACGGTAGTGTTGGTATGGGTAAAGGCAAATCAAAAGAAGTGCCTGTAGCTGTACAGAAAGCAATGGAAGAAGCTCGCCGTAAAATGGTAAAAGTTAGTCTGCGTAATGGTACAGTGCAACACACTGTATTTGGTAAACATGGTGCAACAACAGTGTTTATGCAGCCAGCTCCTGAAGGTACTGGTATTATTGCCGGTGGTCCTATGCGTGCTGTTTTTGAAGTAATGGGTATTCATAACATTACTGCAAAATGCCATGGCTCAACTAATCCATATAATATCGTTCGCGCGACGTTGGATGGATTGGCTAAATTACACACCCCTTCTGATATTGCTGCTAAACGTGGCAAAACAGTTGAAGAGATTCTTGGGGGTGCGCAATGAGCGACGTTAAAACAATTAAGGTGACTCTGGTTAAAAGCTTGATTGGTCGTCTTGAGGCTCATAAAGCTTGTGCTCGTGGTTTAGGGTTGCGTCGTATGAACAGTTCTTCTGTTGTCATCGATACGCCAGAAAATCGTGGCATGGTTAATAAAATCAGCTACTTGCTAAAGGTGGAGGGTTAATATGAAACTCAATAACCTAACTCCTGGTGCCGGCGCAAAGCATGCTGCTAAGCGTGTTGGTCGTGGTATCGGTTCTGGTTTGGGCAAGACTTGTGGTCGTGGTCATAAGGGGCAAAAGTCCCGTACTGGCGGCTTCCATAAGGTTGGTTTTGAAGGCGGTCAAATGCCTTTGCAACGCCGTTTGCCGAAACGTGGTTTTGTATCTCTTGCTAAAGGCAAGAATGCTGAAATTACTTTGTCTGAATTAAACGCTTTGCCAATTGGTGAGGTTGACTTATTAAGTCTAATTCAGGCTGGTTTGATTTCTCAGCATTCTTTGACTTGCAAAGTTGTACTGTCTGGTACCATCGAGCGCGCTGTAACTGTTAAAGGTTTGGGCGTAACCAAGGGTGCCAAGGCTGCAATCGAGGCTGCTGGCGGTTCTATTAGCGAGTAATGTTGTAAATCAACAGGATAGGGCAGAACGTGGCAAATCCCGCTTTGGCTGGCTCAGCAAGTAAATTTGCTGATCTTAAAAAACGGATCTGGTTCGTTGTAGGTGCGCTGATCGTATATCGTATTGGCGCACATATTCCAGTGCCGGGTATTAATCCGGTTGAGCTGGCGAACTTGTTCCAATCGTCACAAACTGGCTTGTTAAACATGTTTAACATGTTTTCAGGTGGAGCTTTATCGCGCTTTACTGTATTTGCGATTGGTATCATGCCTTATATCTCGGCATCGATTATTGTTCAGCTAGCCGGTGAAGTGTTGCCATCCCTAAAACAGTTGAAGAAAGAGGGTGAGTCGGGTAAGCGTAAGCTTACACAGTACACTCGTTATTTTACTGTTCTTTTGGCTTCGGCACAAAGTTTTGGTATTTCAATGATGTTGTTCCGACAACCAAATTTGGTTGTTATGGATCAAGGCATGTTTGTTGCTGTGACAATGATCTCTTTGGTTACTGGAACAATGTTTTTGATGTGGCTTGGTGAGCAAATTACTGAGCGCGGATTGGGGAATGGTATTTCTATCCTAATTTGTGCAGGTATTGCCGCTGGTGTACCTTCTGCAATTGCAAAAACTTTAACGTTATCAAGTCAAGGTTCACTGCCAATTTTGTTGGTGTTGTTCTTGTTTGTCGGCGTTATTTTGCTAACAGCTGTTGTTGTTTTTGTTGAGCGTGGGCAACGTAAGGTGCCTATTCAATATGCAAAAAGACAGGTTGGCAATCGGTTGATGCAGGCGCAAAGTTCGTTCTTGCCACTGAAAATTAATATGGCCGGTGTTATTCCGCCAATTTTTGCCTCTTCAATTATTTTATTTCCAGCTACTGTTTTGTCTTGGACTGGGAATGGCGAAAAATTGACTTGGCTTAAATCCTTGGGTGACATGCTGCATCCTGGCCAGCCGTTGTATGTTTTGTTTTATGCTGCTGCAATCATCTTCTTCTGTTTTTTCTATACGGCACTGGTTTTTAGTCCACGGGAAACTGCAGATAATTTAAAGAAGAGTGGTGCTATGGTGCCTGGGTATCGCCCTGGTGAGCATACTGCAAAATATGTTGAGAAGTTAATACTAAGATTGACATTGATCGGTGCTGTTTACATCACTATCATTTGCTTGATCCCTGAGTTTCTGATTCTGAAATGGAATGTTCCATTCTACTTTGGCGGCACTTCGTTGCTGATCTTAGTGGTTGTTACTATGGACTTTATGGCTCAGTTACAGTCTTATGTGCTGTCGCATCAGTATGAAGGTCTGTTGAAGAAGGCGAACTTCAAGGGTTAATTAATTTGCATTTAAATGTGCAAGTGTCATTTTAATGGTTGGATATATTCTCAGTACAATTTGTATTGTACTGAGAATTTGTCCTAATTCAGACATGCGGCTCTTGTTTTGCTTCCCAGATTGTATTGGATGCTATATTATTCATTCCCTCTTGGGTGGGCGGTTGCGAATTTATTCACAGCTGTTGAAACAGGAATTGTATTGTATTTCAACTTACAAGTTGAAATTTTACTTTGATCGTAAAGGATAGACCATGAGAGTTCAGGCATCGGTCAAGAAAATCTGCCGTAACTGCAAAATTATTCGTCGCAACCGTGTTGTACGTGTAATTTGTACAGACCCGCGGCATAAGCAACGTCAAGGCTGATTGAGTCAATCGGCTATTGGTGTTAAGATCCACCACTTTTTAACCTGGGGTAAGAAGTATGGCCCGTATTGCTGGGGTTAATATTCCCAATCATCAGCATACTGTGATCGGCCTTCAGGCTATTTTTGGTATTGGTCAAACTCGCGCTAAAGCGATTTGTGCTATTACTGAAATTGAGCCAAGCAAGAAGGTAAAAGATCTCAGTGATGTTGAACTTGAAAAATTGCGTGACGAAGTAGGCAAGTTCACTATTGAAGGTGATCTACGTCGTGAAGTAACCATGAACATCAAGCGTCTTATGGATCTTGGTTGTTACCGTGGTTTACGTCATCGTAAAGGCTTACCTTGTCGCGGTCAGCGTACGAAAACCAATGCACGTACTCGTAAGGGTCCGCGCAAGGCAATCGCTGGCAAGAAGTAATTAAGGACATAAATTATGGCTAAAGCAAACACAGCTCGTGTACGTAAGAAAGTCAAGAAGAGCGTGTCTGAAGGTATCGTGCACGTTCACGCGTCTTTCAATAACACGATCATTACCATCACTGATCGCCAAGGCAATGCTTTATCTTGGGCTACCTCGGGCGGTGCTGGTTTCAAGGGCTCTCGTAAAAGTACACCTTTTGCTGCACAGGTTGCGGCAGAAGCTGCTGGTAAAGTTGCCCAAGAATATGGTGTTAAGAACCTCGAAGTTCGTATCAAGGGTCCGGGTCCAGGTCGTGAATCTGCAGTGCGTGCATTGAACGCTCTTGGTTTCAAGATCACCAGTATCTCGGATGTGACGCCTGTTCCGCACAACGGCTGCCGTCCGCCGAAGAAGCGTCGTATCTAATTCTGGAGTAAGAAATGGCTCGTTATATTGGACCTAAGTGCAAACTCGCACGCCGCGAAGGAACGGATCTGTTCTTGAAGAGCGCGCGTCGTTCGCTCGATAGCAAATGCAAGCTGGAACAAGCCCCAGGCCAGCATGGCGCGAAGAAAAATACGCGTCAGTCGGACTACGGCGTTCACCTGCGTGAAAAGCAAAAGATCCGTCGTATTTACGGCGTTCTTGAACGTCAGTTCCGTGGTTATTTCCATGAAGCGGCTCGTCGTAAAGGTTCTACAGGTGAAAATCTGTTGAAACTTCTCGAAAGTCGTCTCGATAATGTTGTTTATCGCATGGGCTACGGTTCGACTCGTTCTGAATCTCGTCAACTAGTTTCCCATAAAGCAATCACTGTAAATGGCAAACCTGTAAACATTCCTTCTTTCCAAGTGAAAGCTGGTGATGTGGTTGCTGTTCGTGAGAAGTCTAAGAAGCAAGTACGTATTCAAGAGGCTCTCTCTCTTGCTGAAGGTATTGGTTTCCCAAATTGGGTACAGGTTGATTCTAAGAAAATGGAAGGTGTATTTAAGAATATGCCAGAGCGTTCCGATCTATCTAGCGATATTAATGAATCGTTAGTGGTGGAATTCTATTCCAAGTAATAACCTGACCCGCTAAGGCAAGGGATACTGACTTATGCAAATCAACGCAAACGACTTGCTCAAACCGCGCATTATTGACGTACAGACTGTTGCTACGGCACATGCTAAAGTCGTAATGGAGCCTTTTGAGCGTGGTTATGGCCATACGCTCGGTAATGCACTACGCCGAATTTTGCTTTCTTCTATGCCGGGCTTTGCTCCGACAGAAGTAAAGATTGAAGGTGTTGTGCATGAATACTCCGCGCTGGATGGTGTACAGGAAGATGTCGTTGACATCCTGTTGAACCTTAAAGGCGTTGTGCTCAAGCTGCATGGTCGGGACTCTGTTACTCTCACCCTTTCTAAAGAGGGTGAGGGTATCGTAACGGCGTCCGACATCCAGCTGCCGCATGATGTCGAAGTGATCAATCCAGAACATGTGATTGCTCATCTTTCTGCTGGTGGTAAGTTAAACATGGAAATTACAGTCGAAAAAGGTCGTGGTTATCAACCAGCTCCTGCTCGATTGAATAAAGAAGAGGGTCGTACCATTGGTACGGTTATGCTGGATGCTTCATTCAGCCCAATTCGCCGTGTTAGTTATCATGTAGAGAGTGCTCGTGTCGAACAGCGTACCGATCTTGACCGCTTGATTATCGACATTGAAACTAATGGCGTGATTGAGCCGGATGAGGCAGTTCGCCAAGCCGCTCGGATGTTGATTGACCAGCTCGGCGTATTTGCTGACTTGGAAGGTACGCCAGAAGTTACAGTTGCAGAACCTACGATTACTATTGATCCTATCTTGTTACGTCCGGTAGATGATCTTGAACTGACAGTTCGTTCGGCAAATTGCCTCAAAGCGGAAAACATCTATTACATTGGCGATCTGATTCAGCGAACAGAAACTGAGTTGTTAAAAGCTCCGAATCTGGGTCGTAAATCGTTGAATGAGATCAAAGAAGTGCTAGCTTCGAAGGGCCTTAGCCTCGGCATGCGCCTAGAAAACTGGCCTCCGGCTGGCTTAGATAAGCCTTGAAGTCCGGCACTAGTAAAGGAACTGACAAATGCGTCACCGTCTTTCTAATCGTAAACTGAATCGCACGACAAGTCATCGTCTTGCTATGCTTCGCAACTTGGCTAACTCGTTGTTGAAGCATGAAGTTATTAAAACGACTCTACCAAAGGCTAAAGAATTACGCCGTGTTGCAGAGCCGTTGATTACTTTAGGTAAAAAACCTTGTTTGGCTAATCGTCGCTTGGCTTTTGACCGTACTCGTGATCGTGAAGTTGTAGTTAAATTATTTGATATTCTAGGCCCACGTTACGCAACGCGTAACGGTGGCTACCTTCGTATCTTGAAATGCGGCTTCCGTCAAGGTGACAATGCTCCTATGGCATATGTTGAACTTGTCGATCGCCCAGAAGAAGCTGAAGCTGTAGACGCTGCTGAATAAAATAGTTTTTTTAAAAAAGGCCAACTTTGTTGGCCTTTTTTTGTTTTTCTTTATTTAATATTCAATGATTCTTGCTGCTGCTGTTTCTACCTGATACCAATTCCATTCTTTAGCAGTTCTAAGTGCTGTATTAACGATAATAGTATGTGCTTCATCATTACTAATGTGCAAAATCTGAGCACATTTTTCGATGTCCATGTAGTTTAGTTCTTGATTCCAACTCCATTCTGTATGTCTCGCTATTGAGGTTGAAACCAGCACTAATAGCACTCTTGGGTCATTTACATAGCTTTCATCTACGAGATGTAGCAATATTTTAGGCAAATGCCAGTGAATGATTAGTTCTTGCTGTAATTCATTTACAGTGCAGCCTAAAATTTCTTTTTGGATTGATTTGCTTCTAATTTCTGGATTATTTTTTAATGAATCTCTAATTTTAAGCATTAACTCAGGGGCAGCTAGCCATAATAAAATCTCCGCTGTTTCATGTAATAAAGCAGCAGTAATGATTTCTTTTGGGTCTATATCCCGCCTAGATTTACTCATGGTTTCTGCGAGCTGTGCAGCATAATATGCTCTGGCACAGGTCTTTAAGCAAGTTTGTAATGTGTCGGTATTTTGGGATAATTCTTCTTCTAGAATTTGGCAGTCACGTATAATTTCAAAAAATTCTTTAATTCCAATCATTAGAAGTACTTTTTCAATGTTCGTGATGTCTGTTACTTGCTGCTGACTCCGCCGATGCACTTGGTACTTTAGCATCTTCAAACTTAATAATGGGTCGTGGCCGATTACATAGGCTAGATCACGTAGATCAATACAATCCATATTGCTACGTAATTTAGTAATATGTTCTTTAGTGCTAGCAAGTATTGGAATTTCAACATGACTGATGATGTTGATCCAGCTGGCTAAATTTTTCGGATTATTCTGCATCATTACCTTGTTCATTTTAAAGGCAGTTTTATATGGCGCGCTATGCTATTGGTGATATACAAGGGTGCTATTCTGAGTTCTGTTCCTTGCTCTCTCTTATCCAGTTTAATCCAAGTTCTGATAAAGTATATCTTGTTGGTGACCTGGTCAATCGTGGGCCTCAGTCATTGGAAGTTTTGCGATTGGTTAAATCACTCTCTCCGGCTATAGAAGTAGTACTTGGCAACCATGATCTACATTTATTGGCTTGTTGGGCAGGAGTATCAAAGGTAAAAGAGCTCGATACACTTGATGCAATATTAAATGCGCCCGATGTGGATGATTTGCTGCATTGGCTAAGAAAACAACCATTGATAATTGAATTGCCAGATTGCTTTATATGTCATGCTGGAATTAATCCAACCATTTCTAAGATTGACTCATTACGCATTGCTGAAAATTGTGAGAGAAATTTATCATCGGATGGTTACTATAATTGGCTACAAATCATGTATGGCAATACACCTACCACATGGGATGCTGCTTTTACTGCAGAATCTGAGTTTCGATTTGGAATTAACTCATTTACAAGAATGCGTATGTTAGATCGCTTAGCTTTAGAGTTTAAATTTAAAGGCGATATTGTAGACACTCCTAGTCAGTTAACACCGTGGTATATGCTTCAGTCTGACGTTTCAAAACGAATCGTGTTTGGGCATTGGTCTACCCTTGGCTTAATGGTTAATCAACAATTTGCTTGCTTGGATACGGGTTGCATTTGGGGTGGGCAACTAACAGCGTTATGCTTAGATGATGGACATTTATATCAAGTGCCAGCTGAGTATGATTGCCAGTCTTTTTTAGAATAAATTTAAAATTTTGTATTCTTTTTTGGATGATGGAATAGTCGAATTCAATTCGCTGTGTACTCATTTTTCCTATATTCCCCATGCTATGGAGGATGCTCATTTTGGCATGGAAAAATGTTGTGCATATCGTTTGCTAAGTTGTTTTGTGGGTAGCAACATTAAAAAGTCCGCTGTATTAAATGTTGGGTCCCAAGCCGGCTCTCCACAAATCATTGCGCCAGCTCTTAGATAGCCTTTTATGAGTGCCGGTACTTCTACTTGGTTGGAGTGGTGTTGTTGCGGTGTTGGTAGTGGCATTCTTGGAAACACACGCCACTCGATAGGAGCCAGTGATTTTTTGGCGATTTGCTGATATAAATTAATTGCAGTATGTCCATTGTCAATGAGGGATACACTGGCACAGCCGATCATATATTGGTATTGGTTTTCTGCCATGTATTTAGCTAGTCCAGCCCATAGTAATGTAATGGTGGCACCATTTCTATATTTTGGATGGACGCAGCTTCGGCCTAATTCTACAAGTTGTGGTCGGATATGCTGAAGTCGTGTTAAATCAAATTCGGTGTCGGAGTAGTAACTGCCTACTTTTCTTGCTTGGTGAGGTGGGAGTATACGGTATGTGCCGACAACTTCGCCGGAGTTTTCATCATGGGCAACAAGATGATCGCAATAATCATCAAATAGATCGCGATCGAGCCCACTTGTATTATTCGGTAGTTGTGCACCCATTTCATCAACGAACACTTTATACCGCAGTGCTTGAGCCGCCTTGATCGTGTCTTGATGATTAGCGATGGAAACGGTTAATTTTCTATTTTGTTTGTCGTGACTAGAAAATATATTTTCGAGGTGCATATTAACTCTCCTAGATGGAGAGTTCAAATTACTAGCCTCATATTACACAGCTGTGATAAATCGATGAATTTGTGATTACGATCTAGTCAGATTTTTTAAATAAATCAAAATCTAAATCGGGAGGAGTAGATTCATCCGGAACACGATACGTTTCAGTTGCCCATGCGCCTAAATCAACTAACTTGCAGCGTTCAGAACAAAAAGGACGAAAGGGATTATCAGTTGAATAAGGGGTACTTATTCCACAGGACGGGCATTTAATTATTTTTTTCATAAATTACAATAAGCAAGGGTAAACGATACATCACTATCAATGACTTTAGCTCTTTCACCGCTTGTACTTGGTACCACGAATCTAATATTAATCGCATAGCGATTGGCTGAAAGCTCCGGTATGGCTGGTAGGTCGTTATTTAAACTCACTTTGAGTAGCTGAACTGTTTTCCCTCCCGACATTTGCTGAAATGAACCTGACTTCGCAATAAAGTGGCTTGATTTGGCAGAATCGCGCAGTAATTTTAGTACAATATCTAAGCCCTGCTTAATTGGCATTAATGGATTTAGCCAACGAGCTAAATCATTTTTCCTGCGTTCTGCTGCTTGGGTACGCCAATAATGATAAGAAGGTAAATCAAACTCACAAACGCCACCAGGAATAGAGCTACGTTGCTTAATTGCCATTAGCCATTCGTTTTCACGCAGATATTGCCCTAATTTGCCGGTCATATTCAACAGGCGAGCATGTGTAGATTCGATATCTAATAATACTCGATCTAAAGCATCTTCAGAGATGTGTGGATTATTGCGCAGAGCGAGTAGTGTTTGGCGCTGCCGTTCTAATTCTTGGAGTAAATCAGACTTTAAATCAGCACGACTGGCCACTTCCATAATTTCGAAAATACCAAGTAGCGCCATGTGATGATCAGTCGGTTGCTCGCGCGAAGCGAACTCTTCGGTGCGGACATAGAGATCTTCGAGCCGAAGAAGGGTTCGTATTCTCTCATTGATCGGAAATTCGTAACTGATCACAATGCATAGGTCCGGTAAAGATTCGCAATTTTGCAGCATACACTACAATTTGAAAACCTATTGTTTGATTAATTTAAACTTTTTCAGCAAAAAATCATGTGTCTGTGACACTTTTGCGTCGATATCCTGCGGTGTCCCGTTATTGCTGAGAACTTCATCGGCATATTGATTTCTTTGCTCACGGCTCATTTGAGTCGTAATGATTTGTCTGATTTCAATTTCAGATAAGTGACTTCTAGATTTAACGCGCTCAATCTGTAAATATTCCTCGCAATCGATTGCAATAGAATAGTCAATCAGGCTCAGAAATAATTGAGTTTCAAAAAGTAAAGGAACTGCCAGGATGCAATATGCTTGTTCGAGGGGAACATTTTTAATTAACTCAGCGGCCATTTTATAAATGAGAGGATGGAGTATTTTTTCTAAGGTTTGTTTGCCAGTTGGATTGGAAAAAATATGTTGCCGCATCCATGTACGATTGAGTGCACCATCATCTTGTATTGCTGACTCGCCAAATTTCGCCAAAATAGCAGGCATCGCAGCTGAAGATGCTTGCGTTAGCTGATGGGCAAGTTGGTCGGTATCAATGACCGTAATGCCTAGGCGTACAAATGCATGGCAGAAACTACTTTTCCCACTGCCAATGCCTCCTGTTATGCCGACGACGTACACTTATGCCATTCCATACAACATGAGCGATAGATCTTTGCCCCAAATTAAGGCCAATAAACCGGCGACGCCAAGGTAGGGTCCAAATGGCATTGGCTTATTCCAGCCTCGATTTTGACCTAAAACCATCACAATACCGATCGCTGCACCAGCAAACGAAGACAATAGAATAATCATTGGGATCATGCTCCAGCCAAACCAAGCACCCAGCGCGGCAAGTAATTTAAAGTCGCCGTAGCCCATGCCCTCTTTGCCTGTGATCAACTTAAACGCCCAGTATACGAGCCAAAGCGACATATAGCCTGCAATTGCACCATATACTGCACTTTCTAGTGAGGTAAAGACGTTAAAGCTATTGAAGATTAATCCAATCCAAATCAATGGCAATGTCAAACTATCGGGCAGTAGATAAGTGTCAGCATCAATCATTATTAATGTGATTAAGAACCACGCCAGAATTAGCGCACCAATGAGCGGGGCGCTATAGCCAAAGTGCCAAGCTAGCCCACCTGAAATCAGTGCAGTCATTAATTCTACGAGTGGGTAGCGTGCACTGATTTTGTTTTTGCACTGACGGCATTGGCCACGTAGCAGTAGCCAACTGAAAATTGGAATATTCTCAAGTGCGGTGATTTGATGCCCACATTGAGGACAAGCTGAACGCGGAACGACTAAATTATATTTTGCCGCTGGAGTCGGCATGGGTTCGTCGAGGAGTGTTGCGCATTCTTGTTTAAACTCTCTTTCCATCATTAACGGTAAGCGATGAATAACCACATTTAAAAAGCTGCCAACCAATAAACCTAATACCGCAATACAAAAAATAAACATAGAAATTTCAATTGAAGAATTCATAAAATTAACCAACAGCCGCACCCATTTTGAAAATAGGCAGATACATTGCTACAACTAAGCCACCGATCAAAGTGCCGAGCACCACCATAATGATCGGCTCCATTAAGCTGGATAATGCTTCAACCGCATTGTCGACTTCTTCTTCGTAGTAATCCGCTACCTTACTGAGCATGGCATCGAGCGAGCCTGATTCTTCACCAATCGAGGTCATTTGCATCACCATATTGGGAAACACATTTGCATTTTGCATCGCGACCGTCAAACTGGTACCGGTGCTCACTTCAGATTGAATTTTTTTCGTCGCTATTTTGTAAATATAGTTGCCTGACGCTCCCCCTACGGATTCAAGAGATTCAACCAGGGGTACCCCTGCGGCAAACATGGTGGCTAAGGTTCGAGTCCAGCGAGCAATGGTGGCATTTTTGACGATTTCGCCAAAAATTGGCAACTTAAGGATCAATCGATCCATAAAAATTTGCATCGTTTCTGAGCGACGCCAAGCGTTCATAAATAGCCAGAAGCCACCAAAGATGCCGCCAAAGATGAGGAACCAGTATGAAACAAAAAAATCCGACATTGCCATCACCATTAATGTCGGCGCGGGTAAGTCGGCACCAAAACTTGAAAATAAGTCTTTAAATGCCGGAATGACAAAAATCATAATGACCGCAGTAATTACAAATGCCGCAACAATCACAGCTGTAGGATAAAACATCGCAGATTTGATTTTTTTCTTAACGCCAAGGATTTTTTCTTTGTAAGTCGCGAGTCGAGCGAGTAACGCATCCAAAATACCGGCCTGCTCACCGGCCTGCACTAAATTGCAATACAGCGCATCAAATTGCAGCGGATGTTTACGAAATGCCTGTGTTAGTGATGAACCCGTTTCGATATCGGTTTTGATATCAAGTAATAACTTGGTGACCGAAGGGTTGCCATGGCCTTTGGCGACGATATCAAACGCGGTGAGTAACGGTACGCCAGATTTGAGCATGGTGGCTAATTGCCGCGTAAACATGGCAATATCAAGCTCGGTGATTTTTCGTCCAGCAGGAACACGAACTTTTTTAACCGAAGCAATATTAATGCCTTGGCGGCGTAAGGTGGTTTTGACAACGGCTTCGCCGCTGGCACGCATTTCACCGCTCACCGCTTTGCCGGTGCGATCTTTGCCTTTCCAATGGTAATTAAATTCTTTGACCGCTATTGTTTTTTTTTGGACTGCCATGCGGGCTCCCTTGTTATTCGTTGGTAACGGCCATAATTTCTTCTAAAGAAGTGAGACCTTGTTTTACTTTTCTTAAACCTGCTTCACGTAAAGAGAGAACTCCTTCGCGACGTGCTTGGTCGGCAATATCAATGGCATTACCATTGGTCATAATAATGCGATTGAGTTCGTCAGTAATGGGCATAACTTGATAAATGCCAACGCGGCCTTTGTAGCCGCTGTCTTTGCATATTTCACAGCCTTTGGGGCCATAACTATGCCATGTTCCATCAAGATCGCTTTGATCAAAACCAGCATTAAGTAGGGCTTCGGTTGGAATATCAACGGGCTGCTTGCAGCTACACAGCCGCCGCGCCAAACGTTGAGCGGTAATCAAGATCACCGAGGAGGCAATGTTAAAGGGTTGAATACCCATATTTAACATCCGCGTTAATGTGGTTGGTGCATCATTGGTATGCAGAGTAGAAAAAACCATATGCCCAGTTTGGGCCGCTTTAATCGCAATATCCGCCGTCTCTAAATCACGGATCTCACCGACCATGATAATGTCAGGATCTTGCCGTAAGAAGGCTTTCAGTGCGGCAGAAAAAGTTAAACCAGCTTTATCATTCACGTTAACTTGGTTAATGCCAGGCAGGTTAATCTCGCAAGGATCTTCCGCAGTAGAAATATTGATGTCCGGTTTATTAAGTAAATTCAAACAGGTATATAGCGATACCGTTTTGCCAGAACCAGTCGGGCCGGTGACCAAGACCATGCCATAGGGGCGATGAATGGCCTCGAGAATAGTGGCTTTTTGGTCTGGGTCGTAGCCTAGCGCATCAATGCCGAGTGTCGCTGACGATGGATCTAAAATCCGCATAACGATTTTTTCGCCATGCATGGTCGGCAAGGTTGAAACCCGGAAATCAATGGCGCGGCTTTTGGATAAAACGAGTTTCATCCGGCCATCTTGCGGAACGCGTTTTTCAGAAATGTCGAGCTTGGAGATCACTTTAATGCGGGAAGAAATTTTCTCTTTAATCGCCAGTGGTGGTGTTGCAACTTCGCGCAAAACGCCATCGACACGATAACGAACGCGGAAAAATTTTTCGTAAGGTTCAAAGTGGATATCCGATGCGCCTTGATTAATGGCATCCATTAAGATCTTTTGTAGGTACTTAACAACAGGGGCGTCATCGATTTCTAGATTGGCTGCGGTATCTTGAACCGGCGCGTCATCGCCGCCAGCCATTTCCAAATCAGCCTCATCAATCACCATGTCTTTGAGGTTGGCGCCACTGGCTTCTAGCAGTTTATTGAGTAAAACCGCGAGCTTGGGGTCTTCGACAATAATGGGTTCGACTTGGGCATTGGTCTGAAAACGTACGTTTTCCACTGCCGCCATATTGGTAATGTCAGAGATACCAACAAATAACTTAGTGCCGCGCTTATAGAGCGGAACAAGGCGTTGCGCCTGCATGGCTTTGCTATCGAGTACACCTTGTGGAATATAGCTAGGATCAATCCGATCAAGATCTAATAAAGGATAGCCGAAGGTCTTTGACGAAAAATCGGCAATATCTCGCGCCGACATTTTTTTGCTTTGAATTAACTGCTCGATGAACGAGGTTTTATTTGTGGCTGCGGTGGTCTGCAGCATTTCGGCATCAGCTTCGATTAAACGGCCGTGCTGCACCAAAAGCCGTGCGAGCCCAGAAATAAGGGGGGCAGTCATAAGCGCTGAGTTTCTCCAAAGCCGTTAGTCATTTTGTAATTAGAGATTCGCTGGAAATCTTATTTTTTCTTCAAATCACAACTCTAGTCTAGCAGATGTCTATAGATTGACGACGTGCTGATGTTCGCATTGCCTTGAATGGGGTGTCTAATCTCAAGTTTTGTTGTGTTTTAGTTGCGGATATTTCATTGCTGAGTCAGCAAAGAGTCTGTGTGTATTCTTGGCGCCGAAAGCTAAGTAGTCGTTTCGCAATAGAATTGCCATCTTTAGTTTTGGGTATATTTACTCAACCCTGTTGAATAAAGACTTCCAAAACTATACGTGTGCCAATATAGCCAAGAAATAATAAGATAAAGCCTGCCAAGGCCCAGTTGGCGGCAAAACGCCCGCGCCAACCATATAATACTCGGCCTACTAATAGCGCCCCAAAAATGGCCCAAGACATAAAAGCAAAAATAGTTTTATGCGAGAGTGTCAGCAATAAGCCACTATTTTGTGCTGAAAAATAAACGCCAGTAATGAGAGCCGCACTCAATAAAATAAATCCTAACGTGACGCAGCTAAACAGTAATTGTTCCAGAGTTAGTAGGGGCGGTAAGGTACGCACTAGAATTTTTCTATTGTTGCTGTGCAGATTCCGGTCTGAAAAACGCATTAGAATGGCGATGGCTGCTGCGTTGACGATCAAACCTTGAGCCAGCATCGACAGTAAAAAATGGCTACGAGATAGCGTGCTTTGTGCATAAGTAATCAAATGCCCTGCCGGAAGTAGCATCGATAGCAATAAAAAGCAGCTGATAAATGCAAATAACGGCGGTTCTAGGCCATCGAGTTGCCAATATTGCCGGCCGATAATATAAATCAGCAGGCTCAGCCAAGCGGTGAGCGATAAAGATTCGGCGGCGCCAAAATGCAATTGATGGCCGCTAATAAATGGGAGCAAGATCACTGTGCCGTGGATACAAAGTCCCGTGAGCAATAAGATTGTTTCAGGAAAATGGCGTGCAGCCGCTTGCCCTGTCAGCCGGATTTGGCAAAAATGCCAGCCGAGGATCAGGTAAATAGTAAAGGTCAATAGGGTAAGCAGGGTGAGCACGTCAAATCAGGGTAAAATGTTAATTGTTTAGTCTAACAGAGTCGGTGCCGAATCGGCACCAACCGTATTAAAGGTGTAACGCATGTTTGAGAATCTGTCCGGCCGCTTGGGTGGTGTAGTTAAAACGCTGCGCGGTAACGCCCGCTTGACTGAAGACAATATGAAGGATGCGCTGCGCGAAGTTCGCATGGCGCTGCTCGAAGCCGACGTGGCTCTGCCAGCGGTGAAGCAATTTATCGCTGACGTCAAAGTTCGTGCGGAAGGCCAAGAAGTTGTTGGTAGCTTAACGCCAGGGCAGGCCTTGATTGGTGTCGTTTACGAAGAGCTCACCAAGTTAATGGGCGCACAAAATGATGCGCTTAATTTGGCCGCAGTACCACCAGCCGTTATTTTGATGGCGGGCTTGCAAGGTGCCGGTAAAACGACGACATCGGGTAAGTTAGCCAAGTTACTGAAAGAAACCCAAAAGAAGAAAGTCCTGTTGGTATCAACCGACGTCTATCGCCCGGCGGCGATTGAACAGCTCAAAACGCTGGCTGGTCAATTAACGGTGGATTGGTTCCCGTCTGATGTGAGTCAAAAGCCGGTGGATATCGCCTTGGCGGCGATTGATCATGCGAAACGTCATTTTTATGACGTATTAATCGTCGATACGGCGGGTCGCTTAGCGATTGACGAAGCGATGATGGCTGAAATCAAAGCCCTGCATGCGGCGGTGAATCCGGTTGAAACGCTGTTTGTCGTTGACGCAATGCAAGGTCAAGATGCGGTGAATGTCGCCCAAGCCTTTAATCAAACTTTGCCATTGACCGGTATTGTTCTGACCAAGATGGACGGCGATTCGCGCGGGGGCGCGGCACTGTCAGTACGGCACGTGACCGGCAAGCCAATTAAATTCTTAGGTACCGGAGAAAAACTCACCGGACTTGAGCCATTCCATCCGGATCGGATGGCCAGCCGTGTACTCGGTATGGGTGATGTACTCTCTTTGATTGAAGACGTTAAAAATTCAGTCGATGAGGCCGAAGCGCTCAAGATGATGAAAAAGGTCAAGTCCGGTAAAGGATTTGATCTGGAAGACTTTAAAACCCAAATTCAGCAAATGAAAAAAATGGGTGGCATGTCGGCCTTGATGGATAAGTTGCCAGGCAATATGGCGGCGATGGCCGATAGCCAAGTGAACGATAAATCAGTGGCACGAATTGAAGGCATTATTAATTCGATGACGCCGCTTGAGCGTCGTAAGCCTGAGCTCTTAAAAGCCAGTCGTAAACGCCGAATTGCAGCTGGATCTGGCGTAACGGTGCAAGAAGTTAATCGTCTGCTTAAGCAGTTCGAGCAAACACAAAAAATGATGAAGCAATTCTCCGGCGGCGGCATGATGAAAATGATGCGTGGCTTAAAAGGCATGATGCCTGGTATGTGATTTATGGGTATCTAGTTGTAGCCCTTGCATTGTTGAGGCTTCGGTTTGATACCCATGCAGCAGTTGTTTTAAAGTCGCGGTGCTGTAGCAATTCACTATTGCCGTTTAGAACATAATCTCTGCTCGTCCTTGCGGTGAACGCCGATTTCTGGCAGAATCGCCGCCTTTCTGCTAATTACCAATATTGGGTTTTATTATGGTCGTGATTCGTCTAGCTCGTGGTGGCGCAAAAGATCGCCCGTTCTACAACATCGTTGTGACTGATTCGCGCAACCGCCGCGATGGTCGTTTCATCGAGCGCGTAGGTTTCTACAATCCTCAAGCTCGCGGTGCTGAAGAAGCCGTTCGTTTGACTCAAGATCGTCTAACTTACTGGTTAGGTGTTGGCGCTCAGCCTTCAGATACTGTTGCTCGTTTGATCAAAAACGCAGCTAAGTAATCAGTGTCAAACAATCTTAAGGCCTCGCACTCTGCTACTGAGATACCCAATGACTTGGTATCGATGGGCTATGTGAACGGGGCTTTTGGCATTCAAGGCTGGATTAGCCTCGTCGCGGATACCGAACATGCTGATAGTTTGCTGGACTACAAAGTCTGGTGGCTGGGGCGAAACGGTGTTTTTCGTGCTTATAAAGTCGTTGATTCGCATGTGCAACCTAAGAAATTAGGCGCCAAGCTTGAAGGCGTAAATGACCGTGATGCGGCATTTGCACTTAAAGGCTGCGAAATTTCGATTCCGCGTAGCAGCATGCCTGCCGCCGGTGAAGGTGAGTACTATTGGGCTGATTTAATTGGCTTGGCAGTATTTAATGAGCAAGGCGAGCGCTTGGGCGTCATTGAGAAGCTGTTTGAAACTGGCGCAAACGATGTCATCGTTGTAAAAGATGAAACAACAGAGCGCCTGGTGCCTTTTGTTGGACACGTTGTGCTTGATGTCAATCTTGAGACGCGTGTGATGCGCGTGGACTGGGGTTTGGATTATTAATCCGAATTCCATGGCACGGTGCTTAGGTTTGCATGCAATTTGATGTTGTTACTTTATTTCCGGAAATGTTTGATGCCATCAGTGCGCATGGGGTAACTCGGCGCGCGGTAGAATTAAACTTAATCGGATTAACAACATGGAATCCGCGCAACTACACGACGGACAATTACCATCGCGTTGATGATCGCCCCTTCGGCGGTGGTCCGGGCATGGTGATGTTTGCAGCACCTTTGGATGCAGCGTTGACTGCTGCAAAGCAACGTCAGCGTGAATTAGGTGTCGTGCCGCATACGGTTTATTTGTCACCGCAAGGTGCACCGCTAACGCACAAAAAAGCCGAAGCTTTGGCGCAAATGCCGGGTTTGGTTTTGTTATGTGGGCGTTATGAAGGTGTTGATGAGCGAGTGATTCAATCGCAAGTCGACGAAGAAATTTCGGTCGGTGATTATGTTTTATCGGGTGGTGAATTGCCCGCGATGATCTTAATCGACGCCGTATCCCGCCTGATTCCAGGGGTATTAAATACCGCTGCCAGTGCGGTAGAAGATTCATTTGTGGATGGGTTGCTGGATTGCCCGCATTACACCCGTCCCGAAAATTATCGCGATATGATCGTCCCTGATGTCTTGATGTCAGGTAATCATGCCGCAATAAGGCGCTGGCGCCTAAAGCAATCTTTGGGGCGTACTTGGTTACGCCGCCCAGATTTGTTGCAAGGTCGTCAGTTAACTAAAGAGGAAGCTCGTCTTCTGGCTGAATTCAAAACTGAATATTCAGCAAGCTCAATGGATTAAACCATTGCGTGGAAGGTACGGTTTCACATACGGAGTAGTATCCAAATGAATTTGTTACAAATTCTTGAGCAAGAAGAAATTGCTCGCTTGAACAAAGCAATCCCTGATTTCGCGCCTGGCGACACTGTTATCGTTAGCGTAAAAGTGAAAGAGGGTACTCGTGAACGTCTACAGGCTTACGAAGGCATTGTTATTGCTAAACGTAACCGTGGTCTGAACAGCGCCTTTATCGTGCGTAAGATTTCTTCTGGTATGGGCGTTGAGCGTACATTCCAAACTTACTCTCCACTCGTAGCTTCAGTTGAAGTTAAGCGTCGTGGTGATGTTCGTCGCGCTAAATTGTATTACCTCCGTGATCGTTCAGGTAAATCTGCACGTATTAAGGAAAAATTGCCAGCACGTAAAGTGGTTGCTGCTAAGGCTTAATTGCTTTTTCACAACGACTCAAGTGCCAGCTACCCCGCGTAGCGCAGAAAAACCCGCAAATCGCGGGTTTTTTTTCGTCCGAGCTCAACCCTCGGTCGCTAATGGTAACAGCGCTAGCTTGGCCGCTTGGATCACCGCTTGACTGAGCCGTTCAAGTTTGGGAGATTGTACTTGCCAGCAATGCCAATACAACGTGATGTCGGTGGGCTGGCTCGGCGCCAGATCAATTAATTGACGCAGGCCAGTTGCGGGTTGGTATTGTATTTCAGGCACCATGCCGTAGCCCAAACCCAATTCAATAGCTTGTAAAAATGCTTCGCTTGATGGCACGAAATGGCAATTGAGATGAGTGCTAGGTAGCCCGAGCGTTCGCAATAAGAAGTTACTTTGCAGCGCATCTTTACGATTAAAAACCATCAATGGCGCACGGCGCGCCGCTTCGCGTTGCAAGCCTTGCGGAAAATACCGGCTGGCAAAGTCAGGATGTGCCAATAGGCGGTAGCGCATAATACCAAGTGCTTGAGCACGGCAACCACGTAATGCTTCCGATTCACTGGAGATTCCCACTAAGGCCTGTCCACTCTCCAGCTGGGCATAAGTATGGTCTTGGTCGTCCAAGCTAATGTCGAGTAAGAGCTGCTCATCTTGCAAAAACTGGCTCAAGGCGGGTAGTAGCCAAGTGGCTAGGGTGTCATGGTTGACCACCATCGGCACCGGTAAAAAATGCTGCTGTTCATGCTCAAGTTCGGCTAAAAACTCATGCTCTAAAAACTGACTGCGCCGCAGATATTGCAGTAAACGCTGGCCAGCGCGCGTGGCGCGGCAAGGGCGGGTGCGAATTAAGAGCGGTGTGCCAAGCTGGCTTTCTAGCGCGCTCACTCGTTGGGAAACAGCCGATGGTGTGAGATGTAGCCATTTGGCGGCTTGTTCAAAGCTACCGCTATCGATCACCGCCAATAACGCTTCGCCTTTATGGGTATCGAGCATTGCCGCCCCTTAATTAAGAAATTTTAATGATTACTTAGAAATAATAAATCATATTTAATTGTTGGGGTGATTTGCAGACAATGAAACCTCATTCAAGAGGTGTTTTTGTGACGTTCGATTGGCTGGTTTTTACCAAGGCTTTAGGCTTGTGCGCAGCGCTGATTATGGCGATTGGCGCGCAAAATGCGTATGTGTTGAAAATGGGAATTCAAAAGCAGCATGTATTGCTGACCTTGGCGGTGTGTATCACGCTGGATGCGCTGCTGATTGCTGCAGGCGTACTCGGAATGGGAGTCTTGGTACAGTCATCACCGATTTTATTGTCGATTGCCCGCTGGGGCGGCGCGGCTTTTTTGCTGTGTTATGGCTTGCGCAGTTGGGCGGCGGTGTTACGACGCAATACTTTGCAGGTGGAGGTCCAGCCCGAGGCTATCACTGCCTTACGTGCTTTGTTGACCATTTTGGCGATTTCTCTACTGAACCCGCATGTCTATCTGGATACCGTGGTGCTATTGGGTTCAATTGGCGGTAGTTATCCGCTGGCAATGCAGCCTAGCTTTATTTTGGGGGCCGCTACGGCATCACTTTTGTGGTTTTCGGTATTGGGTTTTGCGGCACAAGCATTGTCGCGATATTTGTCGCGCCCGATTGCTTGGCAATGGATTGATGGTATTACCGGTGGAACGATGTTGTTTTTAGCAGGCAGCTTGGTAATGGCTTAGTAAAATATAGATTTTCTTGACGATTAAATGACGCTTTTTGATAGGTTTGTTGGCTATATTGAGTAATACGTAAGTATTTAACTCAATAGGTACCCATAGGATGCGTCAGCCATTTGGCTTTTTGCCTACTTACTTGCCGAGTTGCCTATTTGGATTGCTGTATTTTGTGGTGGCCAAATACAGTTTGCATCTGGCATTTGCCGCAACCAGTGTCTCGCCAATTTGGCCACCTGCGGGTATTGCCATCGCAGGCATGATTCTCATCGGTTATCGCTCAATACCCTTCCTAGTGATAGCGGCATTCGCCGCTAATCTCACCAATCTGTGGGTGCAAAATTTACCGATCAATCTGCAAAGCATTTTGGTCTGCGCAGCGATTGGTGTTGGCAACTCGCTGGAAGCCTTCGTGGGGGCGATGCTGATTGAACGCTGGATTGGGCATGCTCAATTATTGGCGCGCTTTCAAAATGTATTTCGTTTGGTCTTAATTGCATTATTAGCTGCACTCTGTAGTGCGCTGATTGGTTGTTTGAGTTTGATCTGGGGTGGTGTATTACCTGCCGCAGCATGGTTGAATGTGTTTAGCACTTGGTGGATGGGCGACGTTTGCGGCATTTTGGTGATGACGCCCTTGGTTTTATGTTTTTGGTCGGCAGCACTAGAGCGAAAACCATTACCAAAACTTCGCATTATCATGGCGTTTTTTGCCATTTTAGCGCTGCTATTGGCCATTGTTTTTACGCCTGTTTTTGCCCAAAGCTCCCCCTTATTACTGCTTTTATTATTGCCGCCAATCGCTTGGGCCGCTTGGCATGATCAGGGTCGAGGCGTTACTGCCTGTGTGTTTGTAGTGGTTTCCGTAGCTATCTGGGCGACTTTGCAAGGGCGTGGGTCATTTGCTGATCAGGATTTAAATAGTGCGCTGATTTCACTCGATAGTTTTGTCGCGGTTTGGTGTGTGATTGGTTTGGCCTTAGCGGCTGATTTGAATGAGCGCCAACGACTCGCACTGAGCCATCGCGTTGACGCCAAAGATTTAATGCCTTGGTTGGTGCTGTTGATTGGCATTGCTTTGACCATTACTGCTTGGGATCAGGCACAAAAAAGTCGGCGCGAACAAAATCAATTGCAATTTAATCGTCAAGCACAGGAATTGGCCGAGCGGATCATTGAAAGAATTAAAATCTATGAGCACATTTTACTCAGTGTGAATGGCTTATTTGCTATTAAAGAGATTACTAGCCCCGAAGAGTGGCATCAGTATATCGAGCACTTATTTATCCAACAGCGCCTACCGGGCGTGCAGGGCATCAGCTATGCCGCGTATCTACGTGGCGCGGCGCAAAAATCGCAGTTTGAAAAAACGCAGCAAAAAATCAGGCCAAACTTCCAAGTTCAACCGGCGGGTGAGCGAGAAATTTATACGATCGTTACTTATCTGGAGCCGAATACTTGGCGAAACCAGCGTGCTATCGGTTTTGATCTGTATTCTGAAGTAGTACGACGTCATGCGATTGAATTGGCTCGCGATACCGGCCAGCCAACGCTTACTGGCAAAATCAAGTTGCGACAAGAAACGCAGCAAGATCAACAAAACGGCAGCATCTTAATGGTGCCGGTATTTCAGCGTGCGATGCCGACGAATACCGTGGCGCAGCGGCAAGCTGCTTTTCGTGGCGTGATTGCCAGCCCATTTCGGATGAAAGATTGGACCTTGGCTACGCTAGGACAAGGCTTGCAACAGTTTCATCTCCAGTTATTTGATGGCGCTACCACGAACCCTAAGGCGTTGATGTTTGCGAATCAGACGACACCGGCTTGGGGAGATTCAGATTTACGCCCGCAGGTATTTACATTGAATTTACCTAATCACCAATGGACATTACAGCTCGCGCCCAGCAAGGCGTTTGTTGCCGCTGTTGGTTATCAAAATGAAAGAAATATTTTGATGGGTGGCTTACTGGTGAGTGTTTTGTTGTTTGCCTTATTGCGCACCTTATTGCTGAGTAATCATAAAGCGATGCGCTTGGCAAAAACAATGGCCGCGTCGTTGCGAGAATCTGAGGCCAAATTTAGTTCGCTGGTCGATACCGCAGGTGAGGCCATTATTGTTACCGATGCCTCTGGGCGAATTCTGTCATTTAACGCCAGTGCCGAAAAATTATTTGCCTATCGCAAAGAAGAAATCCTCGGTGATAGTTTATTAATAATGATTTCACCAGCAGACCGAGCTATTTATCAGGCTGTTTTTGCTGCGAATGCCAAGGCGGACAGCGAAATGGGCTTTGCACAACAAACAGAATTATTGGCATTACACCGGCAAGGGCATGAATTTCCCATTGCCTGTTCGCTATCGGCTTGGGAATTTAATGGTGCAGTGTATTTTGGCGCCATTATTATGGATTTAACGGCACGAAAACAAATAGAAAATGAATTATCCGAAGCACTGAATATCGCTGAATTAGCCAATAAAGCCAAGAGTGCATTTTTAGCCAATATGAGTCATGAAATTCGAACGCCACTGAATGCGATTTTAGGCTTTTCATCGCTATTAGCCGATACCGAATTAAATCGTCAACAACATGAATTTTTGGCTGCGATTCATTCCGGTGGTGATTTATTGCTGTGCCAAATTAATGATTTGCTCGATTTTTCAAAAATTGAAGCCGGTAAATTAGAAATTGAGCAGATCGATTTTGATGTTCGCTGTACTTTAGAGGACACATTCGATCTAGTTTCGACCAAAGCAGCAGAAAAAAATCTCACCATGGCATGCTTGATTGATCCCTCTACGCCGTGGCGGCTGCGTGGTGATCCTGCTCGCATTCGGCAAATTATGCTTAATTTGCTCAATAACGCGATTAAATTTACCGCGCAAGGTGAAGTGATTGCCAGAGTTCATGCCGAGCCAGTCAATGAGCGGCAATATCGACTCTTTATTGCCATCTCAGACACTGGGGTGGGCATTTCGCCAGAAGTGCAGCTTAAATTATTTCAGCCCTTTACTCAGGCCGACTCATCCACCACGCGTCAATTTGGTGGTACGGGCTTGGGATTGTCGATTTGTAAGCGCTTATGCGAGATTATGGGTGGTCATATTAAGCTAAAGAGTCAGCTTGGCGCTGGCGCCACTTTCTCGTTTAATCTTTTGCTTGATGCTGCCGAAAGCGATAGCGGTCAGCCTAGCTTGGCGCCGTCCATACAGGGGCAGCGAGTTTTGCTGCTGGAGCACTTTGCAATTAATCGCGAATTGCTCAGTTTGCAATTACAAAGTATGGGTTTAGTCGTTGAGGTGTTTGCCGATGAGGCCGCTGTGCTCGCTCGGCTCGCTAATCAGTCTGATTTTATCGTCGCTATTGTCGATAACTTAGGCTTGGGCCGCGCTATTCGACAATTGGATGCTAGCCTTCCTCTGGTGTTATTAACCGCCGTGAGTCAGCAAGGGCAGGCCGCATTGGCCAAAGAAATTGGCTTTGCCGCATTTTTAAGTAAACCGATTCGTACTGCGCAATTACATGCGTGTTTAAACGAAGTACTCAATCTGCAGCAAAAGCCTGAGGATGAAAGGGCCTTGGTGACGGTGCATCATATTGCTGAAATGCAGCATAAAACCTATGTTTTGCTGGCAGAGGACAATCAAATTAATCAAAAAATTGCGGTATTGATGTTAGAGAAAATCGGTTGTCGGGTCGACGTGGTCGCCGATGGCCGTGAGGCGCTCAATGCGGTACAACAAAATGATTACGACTTAGTGTTTATGGATTGCCAAATGCCAGAAATGGACGGTTTTGCGGCGACGGAGGCGATTCGCACACTCGATAATGCAAAACGAAGTATTCCAATTGTCGCGCTCACCGCGAATGCGTTTGCTGAAGATATCCGCCATTGCTACGCCGTGGGGATGAATGATTTTCTCTCAAAACCAGTCAAGATCGAAGATTTGAAAAAAACAATTGAGAAATGGGGGATGAAACCATCCCCAGTGCAAACAAGTTGACGACGAGGTAGTACGCCTGCTGATCCTGATGCTGCATTCGCCGTTGCAATGGTTTTTTAAAATAACAGTCATTCAACGTCAATCTTGTGCATCAACCAGCGCTTTAATTTTGCTGGCTTTTTCAAAATGATCGAGCTGATGCGTTTGAATCCACCACGTGGCAGCCTCCATCAATAGGGCGGGATTGGTGTTTTTATTGGCGAAAAAAGCATAAAAAGATAAGCCCACGTTTTCGCCCTTTGCCGCGATTTTCTGCTCACAAACCTGTAGGATTTTTTGTTTAAGTATTGGACTCACTGCGGTAATCCCTGAATTTATTTCCCGATTAGCGACCCAGCCTAGCAAAATCCCGTAGGAGCGGGCTTGCCCGCGAAAGCAATGCCAATATCAGCGTGAATGGCCCCAATTGGCCACTCTTTCGCAGGCCAGCCAGCGCCTAACTGAGATGACTTATTTATCAGAATTTATAGGTATTGACCTGTAGATTATAAAAATAATAGGCTACAGACTAATACCTCAATAATTTATTTCTGGCGCAATCATTTCTGCGTAATCATAAAGCGCTGCCAAAATTGTTTCACCGCGCTCGTCGGTGTCTTCTGAAAGGCGATCAATTTCTTCGCTATACGCTTCGAGCGTTCGCGCACCTGCGGCACCATCAAACAGTTTCTCACTACGCCATTTGTCCCAGCGCTGCACTTCTTGTTCGTTTAAGCTCGTTGGGTAATTTCTGGCGCGATAGCGGAAAAATAATTCTTCTAGCTGTCTGTCGTCAAAGTGCGCTTGTTCTAGCGCGAGTTTTTCTGGCGAGAGGGTGCGAATGCGGTTCAGCGTACGGCGATCGGTCGGAGAAACAAAGCCGCCGTATAAATTGGCATCGACATCAATGGTTTCGCCTTGGTTATTCCGCTTAAAAACATCGCGCCAAATCGGGCTTAAATCAGGGCTATTGGCCAACTTAGCGGCATGCGTTTGAATGAGGTCCAGATTAACCCCCCAAAGGGTCGCTTGCTCTGCGCTTAGCGTTTTTAAATTGTTGACCACAATCGGCGATTTATTGGCATGAATGGTCTTGATGGGGAGCCGTGTAACGCCCTCGGCTAAATCGGCTTGTTTGCTAAACATGCGCTCGCGCATCGTTGCCGCGTCCAGCGTAAATAGCTCGCTAGGATCAAAGGCCAAATCCCAAACGATGATTTCATTTTTATTGGTGGGGTGCGTCGCCAGCGGCCAAACGATCGCCAAGTTGCCGCGATCAACCCCATACATGCCCGAAATATGAATAAAAGGCTTGGGGTTGGCCAAATTGATTTCGTCAAAAACACGATCTTTTTTGCGTAAAGCAAGGCAAAAATCAAACAGCCGCGGTTGTTTTTCGCGGATCAAGCGCGCTAAAGCAATCGTCGCTCTGACGTCCGACAAGGCATCATGCGCTGCCTCATGTGCCAAATGATTGGCTTGGCTTAAGTGCTCAAGCTTAAAGCTGACTTTCCCTTCGTCATTGACTGGCCATTCAATCCCTGCAGGGCGCAGTGCATAGCAAGCTCGAACCACATCGAGCAAATCCCAGCGCGAGCAATCGTTCTGCCATTCCCGCGCATAAGGATCCATTAAATTGCGCCAAAACAGATAGCGGGTGACTTCATCATCAAAACGAATGGTGTTGTAACCCACACCAATTGTTCCCGGCTGAGCTAGCTCGCGTTCGATTAAATTGGCAAATTGATTTTCGGGCACGCCTTTTTCTAAGCATGTTTGCGGGGTAATGCCCGTGAGTAGGCAAGCAAAAGGATCGGGCAAAAAATCATTGGCGGGCTGGCAATAGATCATCAGCGGCTCGCCGATCTCATTGAGCTCGCTATCGGTACGAATCCCGGCAAACTGGCTGGGTCGATCCAAGCGCGGCGTTGCGCCAAAGGTTTCGTAATCGTGCCAGAAAAAAGTGCTATCCATTGCGCTACCGTCAGTTAATTAAACCTTGTCATCATAACGGGATTACGCCATTTTGGGCGTGGCAAAATTAAAAGCGAGAAGCGAAAATCTAGCCTGACCTGCCATTAACACCCGCGCAAGAGCAAGAAGGACGCCGCTTGGTCAAAGCACTAATGCCGAAATTAATAACCGCAAAGCTGATTTTGGATTGACGTTTAACACTGCAACGCCACGCCTTCGCACAGCAAACCATTAGAGATATTTTTAGAGTGTTGTCTCTCTCAATTTGCCGTTTTTTTAGAACATCTAATGACGTTGAGTACGTGTTGATTGCTGTGTGACAAAGACGGATTGCCTGAGTTAGCAGCGATTGGAAGCTAGGTATTGATGTACTGGGTTTTTAGGGACTAAACCCGTTGAACGTACAATAATTGGGCGCGATTTTAGGGGGGGGGCGGGCGTATTCTTAGCAGAAGCAATACTGATATTTTCTGCAGTTCGTCGATGAGCCAATGAACGTCAAAATGAGTGCCACTCACCGCAGCATATACCTACAGCTACCCAATCGAGTTTGGTCTATTTATTCATTTTTGAATTTGACATTAATATTTATTGATACGTATATAAAACCGAGCCTTATTTAGTAATAGCTAGATACAGATACACTGCACAAAGTTACATTAGAGTTAATTATCATCGTGAACCCATTTTCTTGAGTTAGTTGAACGCATCTAAAAACCGCTGGCCAATCAATATGTACCAGAAGGTAGTACGCCAGACGTGATAATTCATCAATGGGTGCAGCCATCGCTGAGAACCAACAGCTCTATGCGGCGCAGCGTGGCGCAAATGCTCAGCAAATCATCTCGGCCTTAAAAACGAAGGGGGCTTGTGAGCAAGAATTCCATCTTTAAGGCAGCTCTCACTCAATGAGATTTACCTTAAAGTTGATGTATTTCCTGCTAAGCTTTGCAATTGAAGGGCTGCGATCGAATACATCAATAAGGTAGGGTATTCGACGTAAAGTGCCTTTGGTGATTAAGCCCTACGTCGTACCACAGTGTAGGTTTAGATTTGGTCGAGACCGCATGCAACTAAGTAATCGTATGTCTCGTCATAAAACTTAGGGAGACGAGTGTCATCTTGTTCGTCGCCTTTTGGTACGAACACAATTAAGCCTTGGCGCGCTCTTGTTAATAGAACGCGATATGCGTTCTCAAGATAACGTTTTTGCTCTTCTTTGTTGCGCTGTTTCCAACTTGAACCGGTAAACTTCCAGTGCTCGAACCGGCCTTTTCGGTAGCGATAATCAGCATCCCAAGCAACAATGCTCCAGTCGAGCTCCAATCCTTGTATGTCAAATTCAGTGGCGACATCTTCTAAGTAATGACAAGAGCGAACATCCTCAGGCGAATTCAAAAACCAGTCAGCTGCTGCGAGGCGATTTTTCACAAAGATACCTTCGGGTTTTAATCGAATGCCACCGGAGGATGCAATAAGTCCCTTGGTTTCATTGGCTCTAGCTTGGTTTTTTATCCAATTTTTGGCGCTCGTTAAATCGCGAGTCACCTTGATAGAAAAATTGGCTGAAAATTTTTGGTAGCAGCCCGCTGCTTTGTCTGCCTCATTTGCAATCAGATAATGAATCATGTGCGATAAGGTTTCGGCGCGAAAAGAGCGCATTGACGTTGATAAATGCAAACTAGGTTCTGCGTAGGCATTTTTAATGCCAGCAAAGCAAACATCACGTCCTGCGTATTCAATTTGGCTGAGCTTTTCGGAGAAGTGAACAGACCAGTGCGGATATCTGGAGACTAAGGCATCAACCCAGCCTTGTAAACCGGCCTCCCCAGTATTGATCTCTTGACCTCCACCAATTAAAGCCACAATCACACACCAATCGCAATGTCGATCCATTACGCTAATTAGAAAGTCCGGTTCAGATTGGTTGAATGCTTTTTGGCCACGTTTCTGTGTCATGAATTTGGCGGTACTGGCCAAATCCCAAGCTCGCTGCGCTTCATCAAAGATGACGACTTTCTCGGGGGGCGCGGCAGTTAAGTCTTTGAGTGATTCATCGCGGAAACGATGAATGTTTTGAATTTTCGCCTCTGCTGATCGTAGTTCGTGTGCTTTGCTGTACAGTGAACCGCGCTCGATGGCATCTCTTGCTAGGGCTTCGGTTAATACCTCTACCAAAGGACCATTGCCCGATAAAAACACAGCATGCTCATCATCATGGAGATGCTGATGTGAGGTTGCAATATTGAGTCCAACGAGCGTTTTTCCCGTGCCGGGTACACCAGTCACAAAGCAAATAGCTTTTTGTTGTTTGAGTTTGGCTTGGTGAACAATATCTTGAATACGCTGCGATGTAATTTCTAAATTGACCGCTCCAGCATCATTTCGGGAAATATCATTCACGTCGTGATTTGCATATAAAGCCTGTGCGGCTTCGATGATTGTTGGCGTAGGGTGATAACCCGCTTTGAGCCAATACTCAATCACAACGGAAGGTCGTGTTGGCATGTGGAGAGTGCACAATTCAATTGCTGAGAGCAGCGTTTGTGGCGTAACTTTTACAGGGTGAAAGACATTGTCGATGGTGTTCGATAGTTTGAGTTGTGCATTAGCCGCCTTACTCGCTAATAGCATTGGCACAATCATTTTATTATGGCTATCAGCATGAAAGTGATGTAAATCTAGTGCGTAACCATGAGCTTGACGCAAATCTTGTGCATGAAAATGTTGCGCTCCAATTTTACATTCGATGACAAAAATAACATTTTGGTAGATTAAGACCACATCAGCACGTCGTCCCATGCGTGGGATTTGGGCTTCGAATAGCAAGTGTCCACTATCCAGTGGCTTCAGAGCTTGCTGCAAAATCTCGATCTGAACCTGCCATGCTCCGGTTTGTAAAAATTCGATATGTTGCGAGTGCTGTTGTGTGATTTTACCAATAATTGAGTCGGTGGATTCGGTCAAAAAGTCAACGAGGGAGCTTGAGTACAGTGCACGTTGAGGCATCATGATCGGCCTCCCTGCTCAAAAAGCTTAATGGCAGGAAGGTTGAGAGCATTGGCTAGGCGTAAAATATTCAAGAGGCTGACATTGCGTACTCCTCGTTCAATGCCGCTGATATAAGTACGATCTAAGTCGGCCAATAAACCTAGCTGCTCTTGGCTCAGCCCTTGTTCAAGGCGAAGTTGTTTGAGTCGTAATCCAAATACAATCAGTTCTTGATTGACCATGCGTTTCTCACTCGAGTGTTATCGCATGATCCAGGTGGTGTGACTTATTGGTCTACGGACGATAAGTCACACTTTGGGCTTTATTTTATTGATCCGGTCCTCTGAGGTTTGTTGTTTGCGCGAAGTGCAGCAACAACTCATTGGTTTGGGGTTTGATAAAGATAGCGTTCAGCATGCTAAGCTGAGCCGCGCAGGTTCTGATTGGCAATTTAATGATGGTCAAGGCGCGCATTTTGCTTTTCTTGCCGTGATGGCATGATTTTGCGCTTCGCGCTCGTACCGGAAACGGCTGTTTCGAATAATATCGAGCTAGAACCCGTTAAGTATTCAATGCATACCCCTGATTCACATTTAGCGCAGGAGTCGGTACGGATTGCATCGACAGGGATGCAATTGTCGCGTTACAGCGATTTGGTGCTGGTTGCCAAAATCGGCAGCGACCGTAGCGTGGATTATTGCAATCGAGTTGAGCTGGGTTAGTTGCTCTGACGAGCATGACTGAACGCGATGAATTCACAAGCCAGTAACTGAATGGCTCAATCAATTTTTTGATGAGAATCGTAAAAAGAGTGTTGCTAGAGGTTGAATGGGTTTTTTGACTTTGCGCATGTAGGCAAAAAATACTGAGTTTGCCTACCGAGTGCCGTGTGAGATTTTGAAGCGGAAATGAACAAGGCCCCAACTTGCGTTGAGGCCTTGATTTTTGTGGGGTGGCTGATGGGGCTCGAACCCACGACAACAGGAATCACAATCCTGGACTCTACCAACTGAGCTACAGCCACCACAAAACTTTTATAATCTGCGAATTCTCGGCATGCTTGGCGCACCCGACAGGAATCGAACCTGTAACCTACGACTTAGAAGGTCGTTGCTCTATCCGGTTGAGCTACGGGAGCTCCGTATTTACTACTAAGTGTTTCTGGTCGGGGCGGTGGGATTCGAACTCACGACCACCTGGTCCCAAACCAGGTGCGCTACCGGGCTGCGCTACGCCCCGAACAGAGGCCGAACTATACGTTGCCAAATTCTTCCCGTCAACACCTTGTGCGAACTTTTTTGTGAAAAAAGTAAAATAGTGAGAAAATGCGCCCCTTCACTAGAACAGCCGGAGTAAGCCCATGACTGCCCAGATCCTTGATGGCAAAGCCATTTCTCAAGAAATTGTTGCTGAAGTACGCACTAAAGTCGATGCACGCGTCGCAGCTGGTCAACGTGCTCCAGCCTTGGCTGTGATTCTGGTTGGTAGCGATCCGGCGTCACAAGTTTATGTTGGTAATAAAAAACGCCAGTGTGAAAACGCCGGAATTACCTCATTTGCTTATGATTTGCCAGCTGATACTTCAGAAGCCGAGGTATTAAAGCTGGTTGCCGAACTCAATACTCGCGACGATGTGGATGGGATTTTGGTGCAATTGCCGCTGCCTAAGCATATTGATGCCGATAAAGTAATTGAATTGATCGACCCAATTAAGGATGTGGATGGTTTTCATCCCTACAATATTGGCCGTTTAGTGTTGAAAATGCCTTTGCTGCGGCCATGCACGCCACGTGGTGTGATGACTTTGCTGGAAAAAACCGGCATTGATTTGGTCGGTAAAGATGCGGTGGTGGTGGGCGCGAGCAATATTGTTGGTCGTCCACAAGCATTAGAATTGTTGTTAGCGCGAGCAACAGTAACGATTTGCCATAGCAAAACCAAAGATTTGGCCGAGAAAGTTCGCGGTGCGGATGTGGTGGTGGCGGGCGTGGGGATTCCTAACTTTGTTAAAGGCGAATGGATTAAAGAAGGTGCCATCGTCATTGACGTGGGTATCAATCGCTTAGAAAACGGCAAATTGTGCGGCGACGTTGAATTTGATGCGGCCAAAGAGCGCGCCAGCTGGATTACCCCAGTACCGGGCGGCGTGGGTTTGATGACGGTGGCGACATTGATGCAAAATACGTATGACGCTTGCGTAAATCGCAGTAAATAAGACGTAGGGAATAGGGATTGGGGTGTAGGGAATGTTTATTCCTTACCAATCCCCATTCACCAATCCCCAATCACCTATCCCAATTCACTGACTTACAAGGTTTTATAACATGGCTTACCAACTGGCTAAACCGCTGCTGTTTATGATGGATGCGGAGCGCGCGCATCACGCGGCATTTAAAGGCTTGGGCTTGCTGCACAGCACGGGCTTTTTGCGCACGCTAACGCCAACAGTGCAAAATAATCCAGTGACGGTGATGGGCATTGAGTTCCCCAATCCCGTCGGCTTGGCTGCGGGTTTGGATAAAAATGGCGATTACATTGATACCTTGGCGGAATTAGGGTTTGGCTTTTTAGAAATCGGTACGGTAACGCCGCGCCCACAAACCGGTAATCCCAAGCCACGTTTATTTCGTTTGCCAGAAGCGCGGGCGATTATTAACCGCATGGGGTTTAATAATGGCGGCGTTGATCAGCTGATCAAAAATGTAGAAGCCAGCCAGTATAAGGGTGTACTCGGCATCAATATTGGCAAAAACGCCGATACCCCGATAGAAAATGCCGTTGATGATTATCTTATCGGTTTGCGTAAGGTGTATAACCACGCCAGCTATGTGACGGTGAATATCTCTAGCCCGAATACCAAAAACCTGCGGCAATTGCAGCAAGCCAGTGAATTTGGCGCGCTATTGCAGGCATTAAAAACCGAACAAGCGCGTTTGGCCGATCAATATGATCGCTATGTGCCCATCGCCGTCAAAATTGCGCCGGATTTGGATGGCAATCAAATCCAAGAAATGGGCGAATTACTTATCGCCAATCAAATCGACGGCGTGATTGCCACCAATACCACCTTGTCGCGTACTGGCGTTGAACATCTGCGGCATGGTCAAGAAGCTGGCGGCCTATCGGGTGAACCGGTGCGGGCCAAATCTACTTCGGTGATTCGCGAATTGTCGCGCGTGCTCGATGGTGCTTTGCCGATTATTGGCGTTGGCGGCATTGTGTCCGGCGAGGATGCAGCGGAAAAAATCCGTGCGGGTGCCGCCGTGGTGCAGATTTATAGCGGCTTGATTTATGAAGGTCCGCAATTGATTGCCGATTGCGCCCAAGCCATTGCCCGTGCGTAAAGCCAGCGCGCATCGTGATATTTCAACGATCTAGGTCATGAAATCATCATGAAAGATACGTTAAGCTCAATCCCATTCGTGCCACACTCGGGATTGAGCGCCAACGTAGGTCGCTGATGACTAGACGTAAACGCAGTAAGCAAAACCCGCGCAATAAGCCAGCAAAAACGCGGTTGCGGGTTGGCCCATTTAGTTGAAAAAGGATTTCTGTTGAACGCTCAAGACGAACAAATTACCCAAGTTATTTTGACTTTTGCCCAGCCGGTGTTAGTTGGTTTACCTAATGGCTGCTCAAAGGCGCAGTTCGCCGGCGTTATGCGCACGGTGCTCACCGTATGGAATACCGTGGTAAAAGACGCGCTAGACGGCGGCAATCAGCATGAAACGGCGGTACTGAGCACCATCGCCAGCGCCCCCAAAGAAGTGCAATTGATGGTCAAGCGGCTAATCAAACGCAAAAAAACCAAATTCGCCACTGACCAACGCCAAATCGGCCAGCATTGGGTGCATGAGCAAGGCGGGGAGGTGCTGTTTGGGTGTGAAGCGGCAGATGAGCAGCCAGCACCAAGCGGTGTGCCGTTTAAAACCAAGTAGGATGGGTTGAGCCGATTTTTGGCGATACCCATCGATTGATGTGGGTTTCGCTTTGCGCCACTCATCCTACGAGCTAGCTCGCTGTGTCAGATTAACTGTGTCGGATTAAGAGAAGCCAGATGATAAAAAATGGAAAGCTTATTCAGTGGAACGATGATAAAGGGTTTGGTTTTGTTTCTACAGAAAATGGCGAGCGTTATTTTTTGCATATCAAAGCGATTAAACGAACGACAAAAGGCCGCCCTCAAATTGGCGATCTCGTGACGTTTGAGGCAGGGAGAGATGGACAGGGGCGGCAATTAGCTCTGGCAGCTGTTGTTGGTCAACTAGCTCGTCCAATCAAGAAGAAGGTGACGTCGTCGGGATGGGATTTGATTGATAGTTTGACTTTGATGTTACTGATTTTATGGCCAGCCTTAATTTGGCGCAGTGGATTGGGTCAATTGATTTTTCCGGTTGTTTTATTGCTTAGTATTTGTGCTTTTTTCGCTTACGGACGAGATAAAACACAAGCTCAAAATCAAGAAAGGCGTACCCCTGAAGATACTTTACATGGCTTGGCTTTACTTGGTGGCTGGCCTGGAGCATGGATTGCACAACGTGTTTTTCGCCATAAAACTCAAAAGGGATCGTTTCGTTGGACCTATCTGCTGACTGTGATCGGCAATCTTGTCGGCTTATGGTTCTTGCCTGTTGTATATGCTACGGCGACATCGGGTTAGTCACCTAGGGGTTGGTTGTATCAACCCGCGCTGATTGCGATGCTTTACAACCGAATCAAATTGGCGGGTTACGCAGGCTAACCCGCCCTACGATGATCACGATCACGATCACGTTTTGTTTTGTTGTGATCAATATGGCGCTGTCGGTTGTGTTGGGGCGAGCCCATGCGGCTTTGCTGTTTGAAAGAGTTTGAAAAATAAAGTGGATGTATCGAGTTGTAGCTATTGCTGGTTAAAGCTTCTAGGTCAATACCCCAGTACAATCCCTCAAGGGCTGAGAACATCATGGATTTGAATCATTACCTCTTATTACTCGTCGGTGCGGTGTTGGTGAACAACGTGGTGCTGGTGCGGATTTTGGGGCTTTGCCCATTTATGGGCGTATCAAAAAAACTCGAAGCGTCGATCGGTATGGGTCTGGCGACCGCATTCGTGTTGACCTTGGCGTCGGGTACGTCGTGGATGATCGACCAAGTGTTGATTGTCTGGCATCTGGAATACTTGCGCACGCTGGCGTTTATTGTCGTGATTGCGGCGATTGTGCAATTTACCGAGATGTTTATCCATAAAGCCAGCCCAGTGTTGTATCAGGCCTTGGGGATTTATTTGCCGCTGATTACCACCAATTGCGCGGTGCTCGGTGTGCCGCTGATAAATTCAACTGCCAAGCATACTTTTTTGGAATCCTTGGTGTTTGGCTTTGGCTCGGCGGTGGGTTTCTCGTTGATTTTGATTTTGTTCGCCGCGATGCGCGAACGCCTCGAGGGCGCAGATATTCCGCAAGCCTTTAAAGGCACACCAGCGGCGTTTATTACCGCGGGCTTGATGAGTTTGGCATTTATGGGTTTTGCCGGATTGGTTAAATGATTATGAGTCGGGTGTCGGGAATAGGGCGTTGTTGCCCCGTATCATTTCCTATTCCCCATTCCCCTGTTTGATTAAGGTATTTGAATGAGTTTTCTATTCGCACTGGCTTTGATGGCCGGATTGGCCGTGTTGCTTGGCGCAGTTTTGGGTTGGGCGGCGATTAAATTTAAGGTCGATGAAGATCCCTTGGTGGATAAAATCGACGCAGTGTTGCCACAAACCCAGTGCGGCCAGTGCGGCTATCCGGGTTGTAAACCGTATGCGACGGCGATTGCCAATGATGAAGCGCCGATTAATCAATGTCCACCGGGTGGAACGGATGGGATTCATAAACTGGCGGAGTTGCTGGGTAAAGAATTTATTCCTTTTGATGATGGCGGCGGCGCGGCCGAAAAACCACGTGCGGTGGCGGTGATTCGTGAAGACGTGTGTATCGGCTGTACGCTGTGCATTCAAGCCTGCCCAGTCGACGCGATTGTTGGCGCCGCCAAGCAGATGCATACGGTGATTGAATCAGAATGCACTGGTTGCGAGCTGTGTATTGCGCCGTGCCCAGTCGATTGCATCGATATGGTTGTTGTCGGTGAAAACGTGAATACATGGAAATGGCGTTATCCGGTGATTCAACTAAAGCAGGTGAAATAAATGAGTGCGACGTTGAGTTACGAGATTTTTCCATTTCATGGTGGCGTTCATCCGCCCGAGATGAAAGATTTATCCAATCGCTCGCCGATTGTGGCGATGCCGATTCCGGCACGGTTATCGATTCCTTTGCAGCAAAGCATTGGCAATATCGCGCAGCCCTTAGTGAGCGTGGGGGATCGCGTCCTCAAAGGACAAATGATTGCCGCAGCCAATGGCAATATTTCAGCTGCAGTGCACGCGCCAACGTCGGGGCAAGTCATTGCGCTTGATGCGCAAGCCGTGGCGCATCCATCGGGTTTGACGCAAAGCTGCCTGACATTGGCCAGCGACGGGCTCGATGAATGGATTGCGCGCGAAAAATTTGATTGGCGCGCCGCGATGCAACGGGGTGACGCCAAAGCGATTCGCGAATACGTGCAAAACATGGGCGTGGTTGGGCAGGGCGGTGCGGTGTTTCCGTCGCATCTGAAGCTAATCAGCCGCGAGCCGCTCGATACCTTGATTATTAACGGCGCTGAATGTGAGCCGTATATCACTTGCGATGATCGATTAATGCGCGAGCGCGCCATTGAGATCGTTGCCGGCATTGCCATTGTTCGGCAATTACTCAATGCCAATCAAGTGCTCATCGGCATCGAAGACAATAAACCCGAGGCGATTGAAGCTTTGCGTACGGCGCTAATGGGCTGCGGATTTAGCGCTCAAGTCGTGGTGGTACCGACACTTTACCCATCGGGTGGCGCTAAACAACTGATTAAACTGCTGACTAATATCGAAGTGCCTAGCGGCGTTCGTTCCACCGATTTGGGCGTGCAATGCTTTAATGTGGCGACGATTTACAGTATTTATGCGGCGCTAGAGCACGCTGAGCCGGTGATTTCACGGGTGGTCACGCTCACCGGTAATGTCGAAAAACCGTGCAATGTTGAGGCTTTGATTGGTACGCCGATTGACGATTTATTAAAATTTGCCGGACTGAAATCACCCAGTGACTGCATTTATGGCGGGCCGATGATGGGCTTTACCTTGCCATCAACACAAGTCGGTTTAACCAAGGCCGGTAACTGCATTATTGCGATGGATGCGGCGAACTTCCCCGAAAAACCTCGTGAAATGCCGTGTATTCGTTGTGGCGAATGCGCGGTAGCGTGTCCGCAAGAATTGCAGCCCATGGATTTGTATTGGTTTGCGCGTAGTAAAAACTTTGGCAAGGCGCAAGAGCGCAATCTATTTGATTGCATCGAATGCGGCGCTTGCGCTTATGTGTGCCCATCGAGTATTCAGCTGGTGGATTATTATCGCTTTGCCAAATCCGAAATCTGGGATGCCGAGCGCGCGAAAAAATCTGCCGATACCGCGCGTGAACGCCACGAATTTAAGCAGTTCCGCGAAGAGCGTGAAAAAGAAGAAAAAGCCGCGCGCTTAGCGGCGCGAGCTGCGGGTCAATCTGTTTCGGCCAGCGCCGCGCCAAAACCACCGGTGGGTGAAGTTGCTGCAACGGAGGTCAGCGTGGCGCCTGCTGCTGATGGCGACGATAAAGCCGCGAAAATTCGTGCGGCAATGGCACGTGCGGCGGCCGCCAAAGGTGAAACGCCTGCAAGCAGCGCGGCTGCGCCAACAATCGACGCCGATAAAGCGGCGAAAATTAAAGCTGCGATGGCAGCAGCAGCTGCGAAAAAAGCTGCTGCAAATACCCCCGCAGCGCATAACCCTGCAGATGTTGCTGGTGCTGGCTTACAGCAAGATACTGTAGCTAAACCAGCGATGGATGAAGAAAAAGCCGCCAAGATTCGTGCGGCAATGGCTGCAGCGGCAGCCAAAAAGGCCGAGAAAGCAGTACAAGACGCGAAGGACGCGGGTGAATCCGTTCCTGCGCCCGTCGTTGCGCCAGCAACGGTTGAGAAACCGGCGATAGATGAAGAAAAAGCCGCCAAGATTCGCGCTGCAATGGCTGCAGCAGCAGCCAAAAAAGCAGCGAAGGCTGCGGGTGACACCGCTCCTGTCGTCGAGCCGGTTATTGCGGGTGTTGAAAAGACCGTCGAGGCTGTGGCTGAAAAACCGGCCATCGACGAAGAAAAAGCCGCCAAGATTCGTGCGGCAATGGCTGCTGCGGCAGCTAAAAAAGCAGCGAAGGCAGCGGGTGACGCCGCTCCTGTCGTCGAGCCGGTTATTGCGGGTGTTGAAAAGACCGTCGAGGCTGTGGCTGAAAAACCGGCCATCGACGAAGAAAAAGCCGCCAAGATTCGTGCGGCAATGGCTGCTGCGGCAGCCAAAAAAGCCGCGAAGGCTGCGCAGTCGGATAAGGATGCGCAATGAGCGATTTAGCGTCGATGCGCAAGCAATATCATTTACGGCCGTCGCCCGAAGGCTTGAAAGCATGGGATGTGCATCATCTGATTGCGCAAAGTGGGCAGTTGCCCTTGGTACGTGTGCCCTTAAGTCAGATCGCTGAGTTAGATCAGAACTACTGGTTTGACGTCGGCGGCGAACAGCCAACGGGGCGAGTGATTGCCGAGCACGTCAAATTGATTACGGCAAGCAACTTAGCTTATCCGATTATTTTATCGCAAGACGGTCGCGTTATGGATGGCATGCATCGCGTACTCAAAGCCTATATTCAGGGCGCTGAATACATTGATGCCGTGCAGTTTGTGCAAGATCCCGCCCCCGATTTCATTGGGGTGGCGGTTGATGATCTTCCTTATTAAGTATTCACTGGAATGGGTATGAGAACTTCTCCGCATTTAATCAAACCAACGCCGCTGCAAGTGGTGATGCTCAAAGTCGCCGTGGCTTTGCTGCCTGGTATCGCTGCGTATGCTTGGGTGTTTGGCGCTGGTATTTTGTTGCAAATCTTGCTCGCTACCGTGACCGCGCTGGCCACCGAAGCGGCGTGCTTAAAATTACGCAACTATCCAATCAAGCCTTTTATTACCGATGGATCGGCGATTGTCACTGCATGGTTGTTGGCGCTGTCTTTACCGCCGCTGTCTAGTTGGTGGATGGTGGTGTTGGCCACCGTGATTGCAATTGGCTTGGCCAAGCATTTATATGGCGGTTTGGGGCAAAATCCATTTAATCCGGCGATGGTGGGTTTTGCGGTGATGATGGTGTCGTTTCCGGCGCAGATGAGCCGCTGGAATGCACCGCTGTCTTTGCCGAGTGTGGATTTAACGTCTTGGCAGCAGTTTGGGTATATCTTGAGCGGGCACCTGCCACAAGGGCTGTCGTTCGATACCCTTGCATCGGCTACGCCACTCGATAGCGTTAAAACCGCTTTGCTACAGCAACACAGCATGAGCGATATTTTTAGTGGCGCGATTTTTCAGTCAGCCGATTGCTTGAGTTTTCTACCGAGTTCAGTGGCGTTAATCGCCGTGGGCTATTTGCTGGGCGGCTTGTATTTGTTGCAACAGCGCATTATTGCGTGGCCATTGCCGGTGGCGTTTTTGACGGTGTTATTGGGCATGTCGGGATTGTTTCACCTGATTAATCCAGCGCAATACACTAGCCCCGCGTTTCACTTACTCAGTGGCGCAGCGGTGTTGGGTGCATTTTTTATCGTTACCGATCCGGTGACTGCGCCAACTACTTTGCGGGGGCGCTTGATTTACGCGGCGTTAATTGGTTTGCTCACTTGGCTGATTCGCACTTTTGGCGGCTATCCCGACGGGGTGGCGTTTGCGGTGTTGATTATGAATATTGCCGCGCCGTTTATTGATCAATACACGCAGCCGGCGGTTTTCGGGCGTAAGCCGCAGCAGGGAGTTAAGCATGGACATTAAAACCCTTTACCACAGCGCCATAGCGACGCAGAGGGAAAGCAAAGTGTTCGTGGGTTTCTCTGTGTCTTTGTGCCACTGTGGGGCTTTTTCAGGGCAATGTGTGGGGATGAAAGCATGAAAACTATGGTGCAAAATGGCGTTCGCGGTGCTTTGACTTTATTGGTTTTTGCCCTGGTTTTCACCGCCCTCATGGCCGGAACTTATGCCTTGACCAAGGACAGTGTCGCCAAAAACGAGCGCGATGCCCGCGCGGCGTTGATCGCGCAAGTATTGCCTGCTGGCAGTTATGACAACGAGTTGCTGCTGGATGCGCTACCGCAAACTGCGGCGGCACAACAGCAGTTGAATAATCCCGCCGGCGCGCAGATTTATCGTGCGATTAAAGATGGCCAAACCACGGCGGTGGTGGTGGAAACGATTGCGCCAGATGGCTATTCGGGCAAGATTAAATTATTGGTCGGCGTGAGCCGCGCCGGGCAGATTTTGGGCGTTCGCGTTGTGGCGCACAAAGAAACGCCGGGCTTGGGCGATTATATTGATGTCGCCAAGTCGAATTGGATTTTGGGTTTTGATGGTAAATCGCTATCGTCGCCAACGGCCGATTTATGGCGGGTTAAAAAAGATGGTGGCGCTTTTGATGCTGCAGCGGGGGCAACCATTAGCCCGCGTGCGGTGGTAAAAGCGGTGAAAAACACCTTGAGTTACGTGGCGGCCGAGCATGCCACTTTGTTTGGAGCCTAAGCATGGCCTTGTTAACACAAGACGAAAGCAAAACGATTATTCAAAACAGCATTTGGAAACAAAATGCGGCCTTAGGGCAGTTTTTGGGCCTGTGTCCGGTGCTGGTGATTTCAAGCAATATTGTGAATGGCATTTCGCTGGGTTTGGCGACGAGCTTGGTGATGTTGATTTCAAGTGCGGCGATTGCCTGCATTCGGACCTTGGTGCCCAATGAATTACGTGCGCCGATTTTTATTTTAATCATCGCTGCCTTGGTGACGATGGTCGATTTATTGATGAATGCCTATGTGCATGATTTGTACGTGGTGTTGGGGATTTTTATTCCTTTGATTACCACTAACTGCATCGTATTAGCGCGGGCTGAAGCGTATGCGTCTAAAAACGGCGTGGCGCAATCGGCGCTCGACGGCGTGATGATGGGTTTGGGGCTCACGCTGGTGCTGGCGATTTTGGGTGCGATGCGCGAGTTAGTTGGCAAAGGCACCTTGCTGTCGGGTATTGATCTGGTGTTTGGCGCTGGCGCTAAATCATGGGTGATTCACGTTATTCCTGCTGAATACAATTATCAATTCTTGCTCGCCATCTTGCCGCCCGGCGCGTTTATTGGCTTGGGCTTTTTGATTGCCGGTAAACAGGCACTCGATCGCCGCGCAGAAGCCAAGGCTAAGTTGATTGTTCAATTGCAGGTTACGATGAATCAACAAGGGATTTAGTTTATGGAAACGGCACTTATTGGTGGTTTTACTGCGATTGTTATTGCAATATTGTCTGCTAGCTTAGGTTATTACTGGACTAAAAAAAGAGAGCAAGCGGCTGAGTTACGCAAAGCAAAGCTGGAGCTATATCAAAATTTTCTTTCCGCTTACAGTGCTGCTCGTACTGATCCTAGTCATGAAGAAAAGAGAGAGTTATTGATCAAAGAGGCTAATGCTATGTACCTCATAGCATCTCCAAGTGTGATCATCGCTTGGCAGAATTACAAGCAAGCGGTAAAGGAAAATAGTTGCGAGACCCAACAGAAAGAGAATTTGTTTTTCTATGAGGTACGGGAAGATTTGGGTACAAATGCTAAAGCCAAGTATTCAAGCTTCAAAGTTGAAATGTCTACATATTAAATTGAAATGAATAATCAAACCCGTTACACCTTTTATGCGCGTTTGGCTGAGTTAGATCCTAATCCAACCACAGAACTGAACTACACCACGCCGTTTGAGCTGCTGACGGCGGTATTGCTATCGGCGCAGGCGACCGATGTGGGCGTGAATAAAGCGACCAAGGTGTTGTTCCCTGTGGCCAATACCCCCGAGGGGATTCTGGCGCTAGGGCTTGATGGGCTTGAGTCCTACATCAATACCATTGGCCTTTTTCGCAGTAAAGCCAAGCATTTGCTGCAAACCTGCCAAATGTTAATCGACTTACATGGCGGCGAAGTGCCGCGAGATCGGGAGAGCTTAGAGGCGCTGCCCGGTGTAGGGCGTAAAACGGCCAACGTGGTGATGAACACGGCGTTTGGTATACCGACGATTGCGGTGGATACGCATATTTTCCGAATTGGCAATCGCACCGGTTTGGCCAAGGGTAAAGACGTGCGGGCGGTGGAGGACAAATTACTCAAGGTGACGCCGCCAGAATTTTTACTCAATGCGCATCACTGGTTGATTTTGCATGGCCGTTATATTTGCAAAGCGCGCAAACCAGAATGCTGGCGCTGCATTGAAAATGATATCTGCGATTACCGCAGTAAAATCATGACGCCACCCAAAGGCTTTTGATGGGTATATCGATGTGGCGCTTTTTAAAAGCGAATTGCATCGATATACCGTTGGGCTTGATCTTTTATATGGCTTGCAATCGCACGGGGCTTATTCCAAAATCGCACTAAAGATGTAGTGTTCGAGCACTAGGCGTTCTGGTGTGGTCAGTGGAATGAATTCCAAACCATATTGAATTGCCTGATTTGGCATTTCTGATTTTTGATTTTTAACGATGGCTCGAATATTCATCGTGTGATCAATGCCTGCCGCATGTAGGCGTAGCGCCATGCTGATTTCTTGATCAGTTGCTAACTGCAGATTGCTGCCTTCAAGCATGGCACCGCTGGCCGATAGATTGGTGATTTTTGCTGGTGTGCTATGAACACCATCGCCGCTAATACTGGCAATCAAATGGGTATTCACCCGCAGGCTATTGCGTAATTGGCGAATTTGCAATGTGTCTGGCCAGCTTAGGTGCAAGTAGGGAAAAGGTGAAAAGCAAACTTTTTCAATCACCGCATCAAATGAAATCACATCTTTACCGGCAATGGTTTTGGCTTTAATCGATTGCCCTTCCCGATACGGTAAGACCGCCCCATGGGCATTGAGCGCGCTAATTAACACCCCCATTTTATCGACCCAGCCAATCAGTTTGACTGATTCACTGTGATTGTGTGTATCCGTATTGAGTTGGATATGTAGTGCGCTACCGGGGGATAATTTAAATTGTGCTAAATGTCGTTTAATGGGTACGGGTTTGGCGATGACTCGCTCTGTGGGCGGTGTCTTGCTGTGGACTCGCGCGCCACCTACTGCGCCTGCAACTCGAACGCCGCGCCATGCTGGATTACGAAACATGCCTAGTTTATTCAGCGTTTCCAGTTGTTTTTGGGTGTGGATGATTTGTCCAGCGTTCAGCAGTAATTGATTGTCGGCATCAAAGATGGCGTAGGGTGTCGGTTCGCCAACAACCAATTCTTGCTGGCGAAGGGGGACGAGGTCAGATTGGGCCATGCAGTTCACCAAAGATAAGCCATGTATATAAGCTATTCTTGTAATCTAACTTTGCCTTCACGCCAAGCATCCGGCTGGCGGCGTTGCATTGTAGCGACGTGATACCATCTTATTTCTGTTTAAACCGAGTTCTCCATGCTGCATTTGCTTAATTCTCCTCAGCGCGCTGCCGTGCAATATCTGTCTGGCCCTTGTTTGGTGCTAGCTGGCGCTGGCTCGGGTAAAACGCGAGTGATCACGCAAAAAATCGCTTACTTAATCGAAGAAGCGCAAATGGATGCGCGCAATATCGCCGCGATTACCTTTACCAATAAAGCGGCGCGAGAAATGCAGGAACGGGTGGCGAGCTTATTACCGGCGAGTCATCTGAAAGGTTTAACAGTTTCGACGTTTCATAGTTTGGGTATGAGAATCTTGCGCGAAGAAGCCGCGCACTTGGGCTATAAGCCGAAGTTTTCAATTTTGGATTCGGCCGATTCGGCCAAAATTATCGCCGATCAATTGATCACCACTGATAAATCATTGATTCGCGCTACAGTCAGCCAAATCTCCACGTTAAAAAGTGATCGAATTTCGCCCACGCAAGCTTTAGCCATCGCCACTTCAGAGGGCGAAGTGCAGTTGGCCAAATTGTATCGTGCTTATCAAGACACCTTATTTGCTTATCAAGCGATTGATTTTGACGATTTGATTCGTCTGCCGGTGGATTTATTTGAGGCGCATCCCGAGGTCTTGCAAAAATGGCAGCATCGTTTGCGCTATTTATTGATCGACGAATATCAAGACACCAATACCACGCAGTACCAATTGGTCAAACAACTGACCGAGTTAACTGGGCAATTTACTGCGGTAGGGGATGACGATCAGAGTATTTATGCTTGGCGCGGCGCGAATGTCGAAAATCTAAATTTGCTGCGGATTGATTTCCCTAAATTGCACGTGATTAAGTTGGAGCAAAATTATCGCTCTGTGGCGCGGATTTTGCGCTGCGCTAATGCGGTGATCTCGAATAATCCAAAATTATTCGAGAAACAATTATGGTCTGATCTTGGGATTGGCGATTTGGTGCAAGTGGTCGAAACCAAAGGTGAAGACGATGAGGCTCGTTTGGTCGCCGAGCGTTTGAAAATGCATATGGCGCTCAACGGCACCAGTTTTGCCGATTATGCGGTGCTGTATCGCGGTAATTTTCAGTCGCGGATTATTGAAGCGCAAATGCGCGCCGAGAATATTCCGTATGTGATGTCGGGCGGGCAAAGCTTTTTTGACAACGCTGAAATCAAAGACGTACTGGCGTATTTGCATTTGATTGCTAACGAAGACGACGAGCCGGCCTTTATCCGTGCGGTCACGACGCCCAAACGCGGTATTGGCAATGTCACGTTGGAAAAATTGGGCAGTTATGCCAAAGAGCGGCAAGTTTCTTTGTTTGCGGCCGTGTTTGAAGAAGGTTTTGCGCATCAGATTCAACCCGCGCAGCGCGAAATGCTTTATACCTTCTGCCGATTTATTCAGCGGATGCAAGACAAAGTTAAATCAGAACCGGCCGATCAGCTGTTTCGTGAAATTGTTGGGGCGATTGATTTTGAAACTTGGCTATACGAATCAGAAGACCCAAAGCCCGCCGAAAGTAAATGGAACAATATCCTGAGCTTGGGCGAGATGATTAAAAAGAAAGTCGATAGCGCTGGTAGTAATTTGGACGAAATCACGCAAAATTTTGACTTGCGCATCATGCTTGAAGGTCGTTCAGAAGATGAAATCGATGCGGTACGTTTATCAACCCTGCATGCGAGTAAAGGTCTGGAATACCCGCATGTGTTTTTAATCGGCTGCGAAGAAGATATTTTGCCGCATCAAAATTCAATTGAATCGGGCATGGTCGAAGAAGAGCGGCGATTAATGTATGTCGGCATTACCCGAGCGCAGCGCAGTTTAACGATTACCTATTGCGGCAAAAGGAAACGCGCCGGTGAATGGCAAATTACGCGGCCGAGTCGTTTCTTAGATGAGTTGCCAGCCGCAGATGTGATGTTTAGCGGGCGTTTAGCCGCCAAATATGAGCCATCACCCGATATTAAGAAAGAGCATTCCAGTCTAGCGGCGAAAATGTTAGCGAATTTAGGGGCAAAAACGGCGAAATAAGCATTTAGCGTGATTTATATTTGCCACCAATGCTTCAAGCCCTTCTGTGTTTTACAATGTATCAGAATTAATGTTGAAACTAGATCTTTTTAAATTCAACTACTTAGCGTCTTCGTTTGGTTTTCTTTGCAACTAGGTATTGACGTACTTTCGGTGGGTGGGTATAGTTCGGCCTCTCTGCTGCTGACACAGCAAACGAAACAAGCGGTTTTCCAGCTGGTTTCAGTGTCTAAGCCACTGATCTTTAACAAAATACAGCCGATGAGTGTGAGTGCTTGGTTTGCCAGTCAAACAAGTGCTTACACTCAAGATATAAAAGAAATCTTGGTTTCTAACCAAGTGTTTCTTTGAGTAATGAGTACTAAGCCAAGTATGTAAATTCAGCTAGATTAAACGAAAGAGTTTGATCCTGGCTCAGATTGAACGCTGGCGGCATGCTTTACACATGCAAGTCGAACGGTAACAGGGTGCTTGCACCGCTGACGAGTGGCGAACGGGTGAGTAATACATCGGAATGTACCCAGTAATGGGGGATAACGCTTCGAAAGGAGTGCTAATACCGCATACGCCCTGAGGGGGAAAGTGGGGGACCGCAAGGCCTCACGTTATTGGAGCAGCCGATGGCTGATTAGCTAGTTGGTAGGGTAAAGGCCTACCAAGGCAACGATCAGTAGCGGGTCTTAGAGGACGATCCGCCACACTGGAACTGAGACACGGTCCAGACTCCTACGGGAGGCAGCAGTGGGGAATCTTGGACAATGGGCGAAAGCCTGATCCAGCAATGCCGCGTGCGTGAAGAAGGCCTTCGGGTTGTAAAGCGCTTTTGTCGGGGAGGAAATCCTAGTGGTTAATAACTACTGGGGATGACAGTACCCGAAGAATAAGGACCGGCTAACTACGTGCCAGCAGCCGCGGTAATACGTAGGGTCCAAGCGTTAATCGGAATTACTGGGCGTAAAGCGTCCGCAGGTGGCTTGATAAGATAGACGTGAAATCCCTGGGCTCAACCTAGGAATTGCGTTTATGACTGTCTCGCTAGAGTATGGGAGAGGGGGGTGGAATTCCACGTGTAGCAGTGAAATGCGTAGAGATGTGGAGGAACACCGATGGCGAAGGCAACCCCCTGGCCTAATACTGACACTCATGGACGAAAGCGTGGGGAGCAAACAGGATTAGATACCCTGGTAGTCCACGCCCTAAACGATGTCTACTAGTTGTTGGGCTTTTCGGAGCTTAGTAACGCAGCTAACGCGTGAAGTAGACCGCCTGGGGAGTACGGTCGCAAGACTAAAACTCAAAGGAATTGACGGGGGCCCGCACAAGCGGTGGATGATGTGGATTAATTCGATGCAACGCGAAAAACCTTACCTGGTCTTGACATGTACGGAAGTCCGTAGAGATATGGATGTGCCTTCGGGAACCGTAACACAGGTGCTGCATGGCTGTCGTCAGCTCGTGTCGTGAGATGTTGGGTTAAGTCCCGCAACGAGCGCAACCCTTGCCATTAGTTGCTAACATTTAGTTGAGCACTTTAATGGGACTGCCGGTGACAAACCGGAGGAAGGTGGGGATGACGTCAAGTCCTCATGGCCCTTATGACCAGGGCTTCACACGTCATACAATGGTCGGTACAGAGGGTCGCCAACCCGCGAGGGGGAGCTAATCTCACAAAACCGATCGTAGTCCGGATTGCACTCTGCAACTCGAGTGCATGAAGTCGGAATCGCTAGTAATCGCGGATCAGCATGTCGCGGTGAATACGTTCCCGGGCCTTGTACACACCGCCCGTCACACCATGGGAGTGGGTTTTACCAGAAGTAGCTAGGATAACCTTCGGGAGTCCGGTTACCACGGTAGGATTCATGACTGGGGTGAAGTCGTAACAAGGTAGCCGTAGGGGAACCTGCGGCTGGATCACCTCCTTTCAAGAGAAAGATTGGTAGATTAAGTACTCACACTCATCGGCTGTAGATTTGAAAGAAACGATATGGGTCAGTAGCTCAGTTGGTTAGAGCACCGTGTTGATAACGCGGGGGTCATAGGTTCGATTCCTATCTGACCCACCAGTATCACGGGGGTTTAGCTCATCTGGTAGAGCACCTGCTTTGCAAGCAGGGGGTGAACGGTTCGAGTCCGTTAACCTCCACCATTATCTGCTGTAGAAAATAGAATTCTATGTATTGCACGTTGTTGGGTGCAGTGTATTTTATTCTGGTTTCTAAAATTAGATAAATCGGCTGTTTATATTTAGATATGAATGATTGATTTTAGTAATATCGCTCTTTAACAAAATAGAAGAAGTAATTAATTCCAATAAACATTGTAATGGAATTAAATAAAACAATAACTGCGTGCAGTTGTGGTTGAGTTTAATTTCAAAGTAAAAATATTGGGTTGATTGTATCTGTTCAGTTGTGCTGGTCTCATGCCAGTGGAACTGAACCGCAAGTGAAATGAGAACTCACTTGCAAGTCGCAAATACGATTTCAGTAATCTGAGATACGTTTTACGTGTTTGAGGTTATAGGATCAAGCGAATAAGTGCATCTGGTGGATGCCTTGGCGATGATAGGCGACGAAGGACGTGATAGCCTGCGATAAGCGTGGGGGAGCTGGCAAAGTGCTTTGATCCCACGATTTCCGAATGGGGAAACCCGGCCCTTTTGGGTCATCCTAGACTGAATACATAGGTCTAGCGAAGCGAACCCGGTGAACTGAAACATCTAAGTAACCGGAGGAAAAGAAATCAACCGAGATTCCCAAAGTAGTGGCGAGCGAAATGGGAAGAGCCTGTACGTGATAGCAGTAGACTTAATAGAATGGAATGGAAAGTCCAACCATAGTGGGTGATAGTCCCGTATATGAAAAGTCAATTGTGGTACTAAGCGTACGAGAAGTAGGGCGGGACACGAGAAATCCTGTTTGAAGATGGGGGGACCATCCTCCAAGGCTAAATACTCATCATCGACCGATAGTGAACCAGTACCGTGAGGGAAAGGCGAAAAGAACCCCGGGAGGGGAGTGAAATAGAACCTGAAACCGGATGCATACAAACAGTGGGAGCCCTTGAAAAATGGGGTGACTGCGTACCTTTTGTATAATGGGTCAGCGACTTACGTTCAGTAGCGAGCTTAACCGAATAGGGGAGGCGTAGGGAAACCGAGTCCGAATAGGGCGCATAGTTGCTGGGCGTAGACCCGAAACCAAGTGATCTATCCATGGCCAGGATGAAGGTGCGGTAACACGCACTGGAGGTCCGAACCCACTAACGTTGCAAAGTTAGGGGATGAGCTGTGGATAGGGGTGAAAGGCTAAACAAACTTGGAAATAGCTGGTTCTCCTCGAAAACTATTTAGGTAGTGCCTCATGTATCACTGACGGGGGTAAAGCACTGTTATGGCTAGGGGGTCATCGCGACTTACCAAACCATGGCAAACTCTGAATACCGTCAAGTGCGAGCATGGGAGACAGACCTGGGGTGCTAACGTCCTGGGTCAAGAGGGAAACAACCCAGACCGCCGTCTAAGGTCCCAAATGATCAATTAAGTGGAAAACGAGGTGGGAAGGCACAGACAGCCAGGATGTTGGCTTAGAAGCAGCCATCATTTAAAGAAAGCGTAATAGCTCACTGGTCGAGTCGTCCTGCGCGGAAGATGTAACGGGGCTCAAATTGATAACCGAAGACGCGGATATGACCATTTATGGCATATGGTAGAGGAGCGTTCTGTAAGCCTGTGAAGGTGTCTTGAGAAGGATGCTGGAGGTATCAGAAGTGCGAATGCTGACATGAGTAGCGATAAAGGGAGTGAAAAGCTCCCTCACCGAAAACCCAAGGTTTCCTGCGCAACGTTCATCGGCGCAGGGTGAGTCGGCCCCTAAGGCGAGGCAGAAATGCGTAGTCGATGGGAAACAGGTTAATATTCCTGTACTTGATATAAGTGCGATGTGGGGACGGAGAAGGTTAGGTTAGCCAACTGTTGGAATAGTTGGTTTAAGTGTGTAGGCGGGTGTCTTAGGCAAATCCGGGACGCTGTTAACGCTGAGGCATGATGACGATTCACTTAGGTGATGAAGTAACTGATACCCTGCTTCCAAGAAAAGCCACTAAGCTTCAGCTTATATTGAACCGTACCGCAAACCGACACAGGTGGGTAGGAAGAGTATTCTAAGGTGCTTGAGAGAACTCGGGAGAAGGAACTCGGCAAATTAACACCGTAACTTCGGGAGAAGGTGTGCCTTATTGGTGAAGAACCTTGCGTTTGGAGCTATATAAGGCCGCAGAGAAATGGGGGCTGCGACTGTTTATCAAAAACACAGCACTCTGCCAACACGAAAGTGGATGTATAGGGTGTGACGCCTGCCCGGTGCTGGAAGGTTAATTGATGGGGTGCAAGCTCTTGATCGAAGCCCCAGTAAACGGCGGCCGTAACTATAACGGTCCTAAGGTAGCGAAATTCCTTGTCGGGTAAGTTCCGACCCGCACGAATGGCGTAACGATGGCCCTACTGTCTCCTCCCGAGACTCAGCGAAGTTGAAGTGTTTGTGAAGATGCAATCTCCCCGCTGCTAGACGGAAAGACCCCGTGAACCTTTACTGTAGCTTTGCATTGGACTTTGAAGTGGTTTGTGTAGGATAGGTGGGAGGCTTTGAAGCAGAGACGCTAGTTTCTGTGGAGCCGTCCTTGAAATACCACCCTGACCCCTTTGAGGTTCTAACCTTGGTCCGTTATCCGGATCGGGGACCGTGCATGGTAGGCAGTTTGACTGGGGCGGTCTCCTCCCAAATTGTAACGGAGGAGCTCGAAGGTCGCCTAGGTACGGTCGGACATCGTACTGATAGTGTAATGGCAAAAGGCGGCTTAACTGCGAGACCGACAAGTCGAGCAGGTGCGAAAGCAGGACATAGTGATCCGGTGGTTCTGTATGGAAGGGCCATCGCTCAACGGATAAAAGGTACTCCGGGGATAACAGGCTGATTCCGCCCAAGAGTTCACATCGACGGCGGAGTTTGGCACCTCGATGTCGGCTCATCACATCCTGGGGCTGTAGCCGGTCCCAAGGGTATGGCTGTTCGCCATTTAAAGTGGTACGTGAGCTGGGTTCAAAACGTCGTGAGACAGTTTGGTCCCTATCTGCAGTGGGCGTTGGAAATTTGAGAGGGGCTGCTCCTAGTACGAGAGGACCGGAGTGGACTGACCTCTGGTGTACCGGTTGTCACGCCAGTGGCATTGCCGGGTAGCTAAGTCGGGAAGAGATAAGCGCTGAAAGCATCTAAGCGCGAAACTTGCCTCAAGATGAGATTTCCCTAGGGTTTTAAATCCTCTAAAGAGTCGTTCGAGACCAGGACGTTGATAGGTTGGGTGTGGAAGCGCAGTAATGCGTTAAGCTAACCAATACTAATTGCTCGTGAGGCTTGATCCTATAACCTGAAGCGCGTAGTGCGACGATGGATATAATCAATCCAAGTGTTGTTGTTGGAAAGTGTAGTATAATTACTTCTTCTATTGATTTTACGAGTTAGCGCTGTAGGTTGTGGTCTGAAAAGATAGCGGCTGAATGCGATAACTCTCGTGTAACTCGAAAGAGTTGCATCAGACAAGTTTTTGTCTGGCGACCATAGCGAGGTGGTCCCACTCCTTCCCATCCCGAACAGGACAGTGAAACACCTCAGCGCCGATGATAGTGCGGATTGCCCGTGTGAAAGTAGGTCATTGCCAGACTTCCCTATAAGTAGAAAGCCCGATTCGAAAGAGTCGGGCTTTTTGCTGTGTGCCGGATATGCGCAGCGTGGCAAGTACAGATACTTATATCCTGTATTCGATAGCAGCCTTTGCCTGATATGGCTCAGCTTGATATACCCGCTAGTGCTGGAATTTGTTTATTGTCTTGTATGGTTTGTGCGACAATTCAGGGATTCTTTTTGTATTTGGTTTATTCATGACGAGCGCAAGCGTTGCACGAGGTCGGTTTATTTCGGTAGAGGGCATTGATGGTGCTGGGAAAAGCACGCATTTAGCGTGGCTTGCTGCTTGGTTGCATCAGAAAGGCATCGCATTACAGCAATCAAGAGAACCCGGTGGGACGAGTTTAGGTGAAAAACTAAGGTCGCTGTTACTCAATGAGTCGATGTCTTTAGAAACTGAAGCTTTGTTGATGTTTGCCTCGCGAGCTCAGCATTTGACTGAGGTGATTGAGCCGGCATTAGCGCGAGGTGAATGGGTTTTATGTGATCGTTTTTCCGATGCGACATTTGCCTATCAATGTGGTGGCCGTGGCCTTGACCAGACCAAATTTGCGCAGCTTGAAGAGTGGGTACAAGGGCGTGAAGCAGGCTTAATCGAACCTGATTTGACGTTGATTTTTGATGTGCCACTTGAAGTGAGTCAGGCGCGAATGGCCAATGGCCGAGTGTTAGATCGATTTGAGCGTGAGCAACACGATTTTCATGCACGTGTTCGTGCCGCCTATCTGGAGCGAGCCCAGCAAAATCCTCAGCGAATTCGAGTCATTGATGCCAATCGACCATTAGCTGTGATTCAGGCCGAATTGGCGGAAATTTTTGCTGATTATGAATAAAACACCGACTTTATACCCGTGGCTACAGATTGCATGGCAAGAATTGCTGCGCGAGCGTGATCGCTGGCCACATGCTTTATTGCTGACAGGCGAGCCCGGGATTGGTAAGCGTGCTTTTGCAGTTTATCTTGCGCAATTTCTTCTTTGCGAAGACACAAAAAAATCAACGCAGCCTTGTGGTGTTTGCGATGGCTGTCGTTGGTTTTTGGCCGGCAATCATCCGGACTATCGCGTGTTACAGCCGGAGGACGCAGAAGAAGAGCGCCCTGACGAGACTGAGAGCAAAAAAGCCAAGAAAAAATCGGAAGTGATTCGGGTTGAAGATGTGCGCGCTTTGGCAGACTTTGTGAATCTCTCGGCACATCGACGCAGTGTGCGGGTGACTTTAGTGGTGCCCGCCGACACGATGAATGTGGCTGCAGCCAATGCATTTTTAAAAACGTTGGAAGAGCCGCCGGCTGGGGCAATCTTTATTTTGGTGGCTGATCACTGGCGACGGTTATTGCCAACGATACGTAGCCGTTGCCGTGTATTTCCTTTGGCGCTGCCTGATTCATCGGTGGCAATGCAATGGTTGAATGCCCATGGGGTGGTGAATCCGGCATTGCATTTGGCGCATACTGGCGGTGCGCCATTGGCGGCAATGGATGATGCCGCAGCAGAATGGCTCACCGTGCGGCAGAATTTTCTGACGCAGATTGCAGAACCCGCAACTTTAGATGTATTAAAACTCTGTACCGAATTAGATAAAGCCAAATTAGATACCGATTTAGTGATTACATGGCTACAGAAGTGGATTTACGATCTGATTAGTTTGGGCTTGGCAGGGAAAATTCGTTATTATCCTGATTGGCAAGATGCATTAACGCGTCTTGCCCCACGAGCGCCACTGTTGATGCAATACGTGAATCAACTCACTGATGCGCAAAAATTATCTCGTCATCCACTGAATCAGCGACTGGTTTTTGAAAATCTGCTGTTTGCCTATGTGGATGCCTTACGTGGGCCGTCTCGCCAAGGAAAAATATGAGCGAAGATCCAGTACGCGCCGCCGCCTCTCGTCCCGGTGTGCTGTCGCTAAATATTAAAGAAAAAGCCGCTTTATATGCGTCCTACATGCCGTTTATTAAAGGCGGTGGGATTTTTATTCCCACCAATAAGCTGTACAACTTAGGCGATGAAGTCTTTATGTTGTTGGCGCTGTTGGATGATCCGGCGCGGATTGCCGTTTCGGGCAACGTCGTTTGGCTTACACCGCCTGGCGCGCATAATAATCATCAGCAAGGCATCGGTGTTCAATTTTCTAGCAATGAAGCCGGCAATTTAGCACGGGTGAAGATAGAAAATTTACTCGGTGGTTATCTGCAATCAGGGCGGACAACGCACACGATGTAACTCTTTCGGTTATGATTCAAGCCGTGCCTTCTGGTGCGGCTTTTTTATTGAATGAAGAAAAATGATGAAGTTTGTTGATTCGCACTGCCATATTAATTTTGCTGATCTTGCGGCCAATATGCCGCAATTATTAGCCAATATGCAAGATTACGATGTGAGCCATGCGCTTTGTGTCGCAGTCAATTTACCTGAGCTGCCATCGGTACTGGCGCTGGCGCAGCAGCATGACAATATCTTTGCCTCGGTCGGTGTACACCCCGATTACGAAGACACGCCCGAGCCGACGGTGGCGCAATTGGTTGAGTTGGCGCAATCGCCCAAAGTAGTCGCCATTGGCGAAACGGGCTTGGATTATTTCCGTCTTACGGGTGATTTAGAGTGGCAGCGTGAGCGGTTTCGTACGCATATTCGCGCGGCGCGTGAAACGGGCTTACCGCTGATTATTCATACTCGTGCCTCGTCTGAGGACACCATTCGGATTTTGCGTGAAGAAAACGCGCAAGACGTTGGCGGTGTCATGCACTGCTTTACCGAAAGCTGGGAAGTGGCGCAACAAGCAATGGATTTAGGTTTTTATATTTCACTTTCAGGCATTGTGACGTTTAAAAAAGCCGAAGATTTAAAACAGCTGGCACGGCTAATGCCGCTTGATCGCCTACTGATCGAAACCGACTCGCCTTACCTCGCGCCAATGCCGCATCGCGGCAAACAAAATCAACCGGCTTGGGTGCGCCATGTTGCCGAGCATATTGCTGAATTAAAAGGCATTCCACTGAGCGACGTGGCCGAGGCGACCACGCAAAATTTCTTTAAACTATTTGCTCGTGCGCGCCAACCACAATGACAGGCCTTACCGTTGAAACCATTTTATTGGGTGTAGGCTCTAGTGGTGGCTCACCTGCTTTAGGGTGCAGCTGCCCAACGTGTAGCTCAAGCGATCCAAAAAACACCCGCAGCCGCGCTTCAGCGGTCATTCGTGCGGGTGGACAAACTTTTTTGATCGACACTGGGCCAGATCTGCGCAGCCAAGCTCTACGCGAACAGATCTTGCACGTTGATGCGGTGCTGTATACCCATCCGCACGCTGATCACCTGAATGGTATCGACGATTTACGCGCTTTTTGCTGGTTACAAAAAGCCGCATTGCCGGTGTATGGCAATCGTTTAATGCTCGGGCATATCCGAGAGCGCTTTCCGTATACGCTGTTTAAACCCAATGAATTTTGGGATAAACCGGTGCTCACCATTCACGAAGTCGATGCTGAGCCATTTCAAGTCGGTACGGTGAGCGTACAACCGATACCGCTGATTCACGGTAAATGGCCGATTTTGGGCTGGCGGATTGGCAATGTTGCCTACCTCACTGATGTGTCGGAAATCCCGCCTGAGAGTGAAGCATTGCTGCAGAATTTAGATTTATTGTTTTTGGATTGTTTACGTCATAAAGCGCATCCAACGCATTTATCGGTAGAACAAGCGCTGCAAGTCGCCGCTAACATTGCGGCCAAACGTACGGTGTTGATTCATATGACGCATGAACTGGAATATCACGCTTTAACTGCAACGTTACCTGCTGGTATTGAAGTAGGGTATGACGGTCAACGCATTACCATTTAAACCTTAGCGAGCGATACTCATGGATATCAATGTATTAGGCCAAACCCTCAAACCTTGCAGCATGGCACCTTTAACTGGATTTTTCCGTGATGGTTGTTGCCGAACGCATGAAACCGATATCGGCGAGCATATTGTTTGCGTGGTGCTTAGCAGCCCATTTTTAAGGTTTTCTCAACAGCGTGGCAATGATTTATCCACGCCACGGCCAGAATACGGCTTTGCTGGGCTTAAACCCGGTGATCAATGGTGTCTTTGCGCGACGCGCTGGCTCGAAGCGCTCAAAGCCGGTGTCGCCCCGCAAATCGTCCTTGCCGCCACGCATGAAAACATTCTCGATTTAATCTCGCTGGAAACGCTGGTGGAATATGGGATTGATCGGCCAGTGTTTAAGGATTAGCACTCAAACATAATTGGCTCATTTTATTTAAATGCTGAGATGACGGTTTAGGACAGGAGCAGGTCGATGACGCACCCAACGCGCAGTTGGCACCCAAAAAAGCTACTGAATACCAAATGGACCGCCGTTGTGCCGCAGCAACGCGAGAAGCACTTTCTCGTCGTCAAAGTCGAGCTTGATCCGCTGGACGCACAAAAGGTTGAGCAGGTCACGTTAGAAGCGGTACTAAGTAAACGGCATTTCATTTTGCACTGGAGTGAGCTAGAAAATCAAACGCAATGGCGAGCCGGTTGGCTGTAACGCAGCCAAGTACCGTCAATTTCGGTGGAATTTTCATTCCTTAAGTATCGCTGATTGGCACCCTACACGGTTAATTGCTTAATTTCGTCCCTACTCAATTCCCGCCATTCGCCTTTCGCTAATTCCCCCAACTCCAAGCTACCAATTGCGACGCGCATCAATCGCAGCGTGTTGATTTGATTGGCTTCAAGCAGGCGGCGGATGTGGCGGTTTTTGCCTTCGTCGAGCACGACTTCCAGCCAAGCATTTTTTTCACCGCTGCGTAATAGTGTCACGCGCTTGGCTTTGAGAGGCGTGCCGTCATCCATCATCACACCCGTTTGCATCGCGGCGATCAGCGCAGGCGTCGCTTGGCGATCGATTTGCACGTGATAGATTTTGTCCAAATGACTGGCCGGATCAGTAAGGCGCGCCGCCCATTGGGTGTCATTGGTGAATAGCAACAAGCCTTCGCTGGCTTTATCTAGTCGCCCAACGGGGCCGATGTGTGGCAGCGTAGCACCCTGACTATTTTTGAAGCAACTAAACACCGTGTCGCGGTTTTTTTCGTCTTGGGCGCTGGTAATCAAGCCGCGCGGCTTATTGAGCATCAAATAGACTTTCTTTTCAGCGGCAACACTTTGACCGTTCACACTCAGTTGATCGCGCGCTAAATCGACGCGGCGATTGATCTCCACGCACACCTTACCATTCACGCTCACCGCGCTTTGTAAGACCAAGGCTTCGGCTTCGCTACGCGAACAAAACCCGAGCTTGGACAACGCTCTCGCTAGACTGGCTATTTGGGTATTGCCTTGTGGCGCTTTATTTTTGGAACCTGCAGATAAATACGTCTTAGCTTTGGATTTGGGTTTGGCAGGGGTCATGGCATCGATTCATAAAGCAATTATCTATTTTAACTTGAGTTCACTTTGAAAGGGGTTTCGTATGCTGGATCAGCTTAGGCGGCGGTTGCTGGCAAAATAGTCGCTGACCGATGCTCGTCGTATACTGACTAGGGTCGACGAAAAAGGATACAAATATGAAAGTATTGCTAGTTGAAGATGATCCTATGATCGGCGCAGCGATTCAAATGGCGTTGCAAGATGCTGCCTACGCAGTGGATTGGGCACATGATGGGGAGGCGGCGATGGCGGCGTTAAATGTACAAAGCTATGAAGTGATGTTGCTTGATGTTGGCTTGCCACGCTGTAATGGCTTGGAGGTACTACGCTGGGCGCGACAAAATAATCATGCCTTGCCGGTTTTGTTAGTGACGGCGCGAGATGCGGTGAATGATCGAATCGCTGGCCTTGATTTGGGCGCAGACGATTATGTGGTTAAGCCATTTGAAATGGGAGAGTTATTGGCGCGAATGCGGGCAGTGGTGCGCCGCAAAGCGGGTAATGCCAGCCCGATTTTAAATAATGGCGTGTTATTTTTAGACCCGAGCTTGCGTGAAGTGCAGTGCGCCGATAAAACCGTACGCTTATCGGCAAGAGAGTTTTCTTTATTGCAGGCATTATTGCTGCGGCCTGGGGCGATCTTGTCGCGTGAAGAATTAGAAAATCGGATTTATGGCTGGAATGAAGAAGTAGAAAGCAATGCGGTTGAGTTTTTAATTCACAGTTTGCGTAAAAAACTCGGCGCTACGGCGATTAAAAACATTCGGGGAATGGGATGGATGGTTTCCAAAGCAAATTAACGTCGTCGCTGCGCTTTCGATTATCGCTGTGGCTATCATTGGCGATTATTCTGGTGGCGGTCGCAGCGGGATCGTTGTCTTTTTTTACCGCATTTAAAGAGGCTAAAGTGCTGCAAGATGATCAATTGCGGCAAGTGGCGGCCTTGGTTGACGAGCATGGCTTGCCAGTTCAGCCACCCGATTTAAGTCGAGAAGACAAAGAAGCCGACCCTGATCTGAAGTTGATTATTCAAACTTTGGGCGACAGTGGCGCTGGCACTGGCGGCGAGAAGATCGCCTTGCCCGCCAAGCTGCTGCATGACGGGATTCAAACCATTGTGCTCAATGGTGAGCGTTGGCGGGTGTTTGTGCGCACTTTGCGCTCTGGCGAGCGTTTGGCGGTGGCGCAACAATCAGAAATCCGCGATCAAATCGCGACCGATAGTAGTTACCGAACGGTACTGCCCTTGGTGGTGTTAATTCCGATTTTAACCGCCTTGATTAGCATTATGGTCGGCGGCATGCTCAAACCGATTACGCGGCTTTCGCATGAGGTTGATAGCCGCGCAGAGCAAGACTTGCGGCCATTGGCAGCGCACCAGATTCCAGACGAAATTCGTCCCTTTGTCGCCTCCATCAATCGCTTATTAGAGCGCGTTGCGCAGGCGATGGATTTACAGCGGCGCTTTGTCGCTGATGCGGCGCATGAACTTCGCTCACCGCTCACCGCGCTGTCATTGCAGGCACAAAATGTGATGGCGACCGAATTATCAAACGAAACGCAAGCTCGCTTGATTCCTTTGCAGCAAGGGATTGATCGCGCCAAAAATCTACTAGAGCAATTGCTGGCTTTTGCGCGTAGCCAAGCGTTGATGAAATCGGCTGTGGCACCGATTTTGTTATTACCGATTATTCGTGAATTATTCGAAGAGATTGCTGCGCAAGCAGAAGCGAAAAACATCGATCTGGGGGCCAAAGTCGATGAGGGTTTAAGCCTGCTGGCGCATGATTTAGATATCCGTACTTTGCTGCGTAATTTGCTGGATAACGCGGTGCGTTATACCCCGCAAGGTGGCGTGGTTGATCTGTCGGCTTATCTGCACGCCGGTTTTTTATGTATTGAAATCGCAGACAGCGGGCCTGGGATTAGTGATGTGGAGAAAATACACGTTTTTGAACCATTCCATCGTCTTTTAGGGCAGGAGGCAGAAGGAACTGGCTTGGGCTTGGCGATTGTAAAAAACACGATCGCGCGTTTGCAGGGACAGATTGAATTATTGGATGCGATGCAGGGCACTGGACTCATCGTTAAAGTAAGCTTACCGCTCAGTTAAATGCCTTTTACATTTGGTTACACCTCAGCTGACTTGGCTAAGTATTCACTAAGTTTACAAATTTATAGTGCGAGCTAACACGAAGTTCGTGTTTCCTAACTCTGTTTTGACAAGGTGATGACCATGAATAAAATTCTTGCTCTTGTAGTTGCTAGCGCTTTTGCATTGACTGCCGCATCTGGCTTTGCGGCTGATGTTGCACCGGCTAAACACCATGCAACAAAACATCATTCACAAGCAAAAAAAGTAAAACCAGCCGCAGTTCAAGAACAAAAAGCTCAAGCTAAAAAAGCATCGCACGTCGCTTCAGCAGCACAAAAAGCCCAAGCTAAAAAAGCATCACATGTCGCTTCAGCAGCACAAAAAGCCCAAGCTAAAAAAGCATCACATGTCGCTTCAGCAGCACAAAAAGCCCAAGCCAAAAAAGCTTCACACACTGCATCTAAAGCATCTGCAGCAAAAAAACACGCCATGTAATTTGAGCTGTTTGTCAGATTGAGTTTAAAAAAGAGCGCGTATGCGCTCTTTTTGCTGTAATTCGTGGTCTTTTTGGTGCTTTGCTGAATATTTGTCCCTGCAATGGGAACGTAGCGCTAAAATAAAATGCTGATTGGTTCTGGACGGGCTTAGCCCGCATTATGGAAAATTTCTTTTTAAGCCTCATCGCTTTGGCGTTGGTGCTGCTCAATGGTTTTTTTGTTGCCGCCGAATTTGGCTTGGTTAAATTGCGAGCTACTCGCGCTAAGGGTTTAGCCAAGATTTATGGCTGGCGCGGGCGAATTCTTGCCAAAGTCCATAGTCAACTGGACGCGTATTTATCAGCTTGCCAGCTTGGGATCACCTTGGCATCGCTTGGTTTGGGTTGGATTGGCGAGCCAGCATTTTCTCGCTTACTTGAGCCGGTCTTTATGTTGTTGGGCGTTGAATCTGCGGCTTTGATTCATAGCGTCTCCTTCTTTTTTGCCTTCACCTTAATTTCATTTTTGCATATTGTCGTTGGTGAATTAGCGCCTAAATCATTGGCCATTCGCCGCCCTGAAGTCGTTGCGCTATGGACTTCGGTGCCCTTGTATTTCTTTTATTGGTTAATGTATCCAGCGATTTGGTTGCTCAATCGCAGCGCCAATAGTTTGTTACGCCAATTGGGATTGGACGGGCATTCCGGTCATGAAAGCCATTATTCTGCCGATGAATTGAAAATGATTTTGCGCGGTAACGGCGATAACAATAGCCGCGAAGAATGGAATGTCGTTGAGCAGTCATTGGATTTTGGTCGACTGAAAGTTGCCGATTTAATGCGGCCTTTTCATGAGGCCGCGGTGCTGCATAGCGATGTGTCACTTGCCGAAAATTTACAAGTGATCGCTACACAACGCTTTAGCCGCTATCCGTTTGTGAATGAAGACGGTGAAGTGTTGGGGATTGTTCATTTAAAAAACCTATTTTTGGCCGAATTACGCCACGCCGACGTGTCCGATTTAAGCGACTACCTGCGCCCTGTTGAGCAAGTCACGCCAGAAACGCCGGTGCTAGAGTTATTTCGACGCTTTCGTGAAGGCGCGCCGCATTTTGCCATCGTCACTTACGCCGATGAAGCGCAGCCGATGGGTTTTGTCACGTTGGATAATTTGATGGCCGCTCTGGTTGGCGAAATCCGTGATGAATTTCGGCAGTCGCGCAATGATTGGTTAGAGCAAGACGACGGCGCGCTCTTGGGCAAAGGCAGTTTATCGCTGTATTCACTGGGCCGAATGCTGGGCAAAGACATCGATCACCCCGAAGCCGAAACCGTCGGCGGTTTGATTCAATGGAAACTTGGCAATCTACCGGTCGAAGGCGAGCGCATCGAATTTGATGGCTTTACCATCGTTGTCAAAAAAATGAACGGCCCACGGATTGTGTTAGTGAAAGTGATGCCCGCAGTAAAAGCCGAAGGCAGTGTGGGGGATCATTAATGGGTATTTCTCGGTAAGCATTGTTGATCAATAGCTGTAGCTGAATACATCACACGGGCGGGTTAGCCGAAGGCGTAATCCGCCTTTTTGTACATAAAAAAGTGCGATCAGCTTGGGTGATTAACATCGGCCATGCTCAATGAGTTAGCCACGGAGCCCAAATTGTTTGAATGGTGGGCAGAACCAAACCAAAACTCCTATGTCATAATTCTACAGAATGACTTACTAGTTATTGACAGCGCCAACTTGGTTTAGTGGCTAAAACATTGGAGAGGCAATGAGAAAAATTTATTTATTTATCATCGCGGTGTGTTTCAGTACTTCTGTACTTGCGAGTGAAAACAATCGAGATTTGAAAATTGCACAAATTATTGAGGCTCAAGGGCTACATCAAATGTTTCAGTCTCAATTAGATCAATCTAAGATTGCTGCTCAGGAACTAGGTTCTGATCTAGTTAAAAAGATACTTAGAGAAAGTGGTGCATCGGAAGGTGATTCAAATCCTAAATTGGAAGAAGCAGTCAATCGGAATATGGCGCGCTTTTCAGCTCTGTTTTCTGCACAAGACTACGTTGAGATGTGGACTAGGTTTTATGGGCAGAGTCTCTCTGATGCAGAGTTAGAGCAGATTCTTGCTTATTACAAGTCATCAGCAGGAAAGAAAGATGTACTTGCTTCGCAATCGGCCATGCTGCAATTTGCTCAAGAGATCCATGTAGAGGAACGAAAACGAATGGACGTTTTGACGGATCAGCTGATTTCTGATTTGAAAGCGATCACTTTAAATTAAGTAAGTAGGGTGCACTTAAAGCGCAGCGTAGTGCGCCGTATATTGGATACAAAAACCGCCAGATCATCATCCGGCGGTTTTGTTGTTTACTTCGCGTGCTCCACCACAACACACTGATACACCCCACCAAAAATCGTCCGTTTTTTCCATGTGTATTGCTCGGCATGACTGGCGTAGTGTTGAATTTCGTTTTCCCATAAGGCATTGGCAAAGGGTTCGAGCAGGTGGTTGACGAGTTTGAGGATGTAGCGAATCGGTTGCCATTTTTTGGGATTGTGATAATCGACAAAAATGGCTTTGCCGCCAACCGGCAATTTAGCCAGCATATGATTGACGATTTCGTGTTTTTTATCGTCGGGCACTTCGTGTAATAAGAAAAAACTGCAAATTAATTGATAGTCGCCACCGATGCCAGCAAAACCCGCCGCGTCGCTGCGAATGACTTTGGCCCAATCCATGTCTTTTAATTTTTTGCTGCCGTGTTCAATTTGGATGGGGGTGATATCGGTTAAATGAAATGCACCAGCAGGGCCGACGCGTTGCGCGGCGCGGCGCACTAAATCACCATAAACATGGGCTAATTGCCAAACGCGCATGCCCGGTTGGATTTCGTCGAGATAGCATTTCATCAGTCGCTGATCGTTTAAAAATAGCAATATGCGTACCACAATATTGCGATCTAGCGCTTTAACCCATTTCGGGTCCACATAGGCCCAGTCATACACTTCGGTCATGTATTCAGGCACGCCGTCGTAATAGGGATCGGTAATCAGTTTCGGATGATTTTGGGTCATGGCGGCAATTCCTTAGGCGACGGATCTTCTAGATCAACGCTATCTAGACTAAGTCAAAAGAGGTAGATGGAATTTGCTTTAAACCAAATTCATTATGAATAAGCGATAAGAAAAATTGGTTTTGCGGTTGGTAATACTGGCGTTTTATTTTTATTTATTCGCCGGTGTTTTGGACTGATTTATAGGGTATTTAAATCTAAGCATTGAATTTGTTGGGCTTTATTGAAATACTCTTATGGAATGTTTTGATTTGTGGCGATGTTTTTTCTTGTCAGGGTTTATGCTAGGTGTGAAAAATACCTATTACGCTAAAATGCTGCAGCTGAAATTGGCGAATTCCCGTAGATTGTCGCCCTAGTTGAATGTTGTTTGAGGCTTTGCATGATTTGTAAAAACGTTGAACCGAGCTTGTTGTGGCAGCACTTTGCCGTGTTGTGTGCTTATCCGCGACCATCGCATCATGAGGCGGCGTTGCGAGCGCAGATTCAAGCTTGGGCCAGTCAATTGGGCTTAAGTCATGAGCTCGATGCCGTTGGTAATTTACTGATTCGCAAGCCCGCAACGCCGGGGATGGAAAATCGTCTGGGCGTGGTGTTGCAAGGTCATCTGGATATGGTGGCGTTAAAAAACGAAGCCGTGGTGCATGATTTTTTGCAAGACCCGATTCAAACCTATATTGCCGATGGCTGGATGCATGCCAAGGGAACGACGCTTGGGGCAGATAATGGCATTGGCGTTGCGGCGGCATTAGCCGTGCTGGAAAGCCAAGATCTGGCTCATGGTCCACTTGAGGTGTTACTGACCATCGATGAAGAATCTGGCATGAGTGGCGCCAAAGGTTTGCAGCCTGATTGGTTGCAAGGACAGCTGCTGTTTAATTTAGATACAGAAGATTGGGGCGAGTTGTACGTTGGCTGTGCGGGTGGGATTGACATCAGCGTGGGGCAAACTTTACATCCCGAGCCAATGCCTGCGGGCTGGGTGGTGCGTGATTTAGCGTTAACCGGTTTGAAGGGTGGTCATTCTGGGGTTGATATTCATCTTGAGCGGGGTAATGCCATCAAGCTCATGTCCCGTCTATTGTTCCAAGCAATACCCTTATTTGATTTGCGCTTAGTGAGTTTGCGTGGTGGTTCATTACGCAATGCTTTACCGCGAGAAGCATTTGCGCGAATTGCGATTCCTGCGTGTGATGCGGCGAATTTTGCGGCGTTTGCCGCACAATGCTTGGCCGAATGGCAGCAAGAGTTACAAGGCGTTGAAACCGATATCGTGTTGCAACTGGCAGACGCTCAAGCAGAGCAGGTGCTCAGTACCGCCGATAGTGCCAAAGTGGTGAACTTATTAATGGGTTTACCGCACGGTATTCGCCGCTGGAGTACCGAGGTGGCGGGCGTGGTGGAAAGCTCGAATAATCTAGGTGTGCTGCAGTTTGATGGCCGGCGTTTTGATGCAGTGTTAATGGTGCGCTCTTTAACTGAAACCGGCGTGACCGAATTGGTACAAACCATTCGGGCCATTGCGCGCTTAGGCGGATTTGCGGTGGAAAGTAGCGGCGCCTATCCCGGCTGGGCGCCTAATTTGCAATCGCGGGCGTTGACCGTATTGCAAGAAACTTATCAAGCGATGTATGGCGCAGCGCCAAAAGTGAAAGTGATTCATGCTGGTTTAGAATGCGGCTTGATTGGTAAAGCGTATCCAGCATTAGATATGGTGTCATTTGGGCCGACGATTCGCGGCGCGCATTCTCCGGATGAGCGCGTTGAGATTGCCTCGGTAACGCAATTTTGGACTTTATTGACCGCCAGTTTGGTGGCGGTGCCAGTGGCAAATTAACGCCGATGTGGTGATTGAGACGCAAAACCCTGCCAATTGTGCAGGGTTTTTGTTTTTCTGTGGCATGGGTATTACTGTATGGGGAATCGAACCCTGTTCATCGTATGCTCTCACCTATGAAAAAATGGCCTAATTTAAGCAGTTGGCAACGCAATTGGCCATGGGCCTTGGCGTATTTGGCGATTGCATCGTTACTCACCGCGGTTTTGGTTTACGCTTGGCAAGATTATCGCAATGAACTGTTCGCCCGCGAGGCGACGATGGCGCAAGATTTGCTCTGGCAAGAGCAAGAAATTCGTGGCCGTTTGCAAAGCAATCAAAATATCCTAGAAAACCTCGCATATGGCTTAGCGTCGGACAGTATGCAGCAGCTGGATTTTCAACGCCGCGCTGAGGCGCTGATGAAATCCAATCCAGAAATTGTCAATATTGAGTGGGTGAATGCCAAAGGTCAGCGTGGTGATGGCTTTCCTAATTTTGAGCGCCGTCCCGAAAGTTTGGTGGCTTTGAATGATTCTTTACTCACCGAAGTGATTGATGGTGCGGCGACCTTGGGTTATCCGATGGTGAGTAATGTGATTTGGCGCAATTCACCGCAAATGGTGCATGTGGTGCCATTTTTTCATCAAACCGAATATCAAGGTGCGGTGCTGGCAGTTTACGATTTGTCGATCTTATTATTGCAGCGCGTGCCGTGGTGGATGGTGCAGCGCTATCAGTTGCAACTGATCGATAGCAATAACCAAGTGATTGCGCCCAATCGCTATCACTCGCGTTTAACAGGCAAGGATATTCGTGAAGTGCCGTTTGGTGGCGCCAGCCAGCAGAGTTTACGTTTATTGGCCAAGTCGATCGACCCGATTACCAAGCAATCCAATTTTTGGCTGATTGGCTTAATTACCGCGCTGTTATTATTGCTGTTGTGGGCGCTGAAAATGCTGCGCTTACGGATGCGTGAAAGGCAGTATGCCGAATATGCGCTGCGCGATGAAATCTTATTTCGCTCGGCGATGGAAAACTCGCTGGTAACCGGCTTACGTGCGATGGATACCGATGGCAAGCTCAGTTATGTGAATCGTGCGTTTGCCAATATGGTGGGCTGGTCTGAGGCGGAGTTAATTGGTGCTAAGCCACCGATGGTGTTTTGGCCGCCAGAGTGTCTGGATGTGTGTGCCAATGCCTATCAAGCCATTTTGCGCGGGGAATGCCCAGCCAATGGCTTTGAATTACGCTTTATGCGCAATGACGGCGAGCGATTTGATGTGCGCTTGTATTCTTCGAAATTAATCGATAGTCATGGTGTACATCGTGGCTGGATGGCTTCAATGTATGACGTGACTGAGTTAAAGCAAGAGCGTGAAGCGCTGGCGAGCTCGCGTCAACAGCTGCGAACGGTCTTGGCGGGGCTGGAAGTGGCTGTATCGGTGACCGATATTGAAACCGGGGTATTGCTGTATCGCAATCGTTTGCATAGCAAGACTTTTGCGATTCCCAAAGATGCCGAAGCGTATTGTTTAACGCGTTGGCCAACGGATTCAGTAATCCACGATGGGGTCTTTGAAAGTGTCGATATGCACACTGGGCGCACTTATCAAATTGAGCAGCGTAAAGTCGATTGGGTGAATAATCGCAGTGCGATCTTGGAAATCTGTACTGACATTACCGCCAAGCAACAAGCACAAGAGGCTGCACGCACGCGCAACGATCAATTGCAGCACACGGCACGGCTAGTCAATATGGGCGAATTGGCATCAAGCTTAGCGCATGAGCTCAATCAGCCATTGGCGGCGATCGCCAGCTATAGCGCAGCCTGTGAGACCATGTTGTACAAGAAAGAACCTCCGCTGGCTAAAGTGCAAGAAACCTTGGTCAAAATGACGGCACAGGCTCGCCGCGCAGGGCAGATTATTCGGGGTATTCGGCAATTTGTCGTTAAGCGAGCGCCGACGCGAGAGTTGTGCGTCTTGAATGATTTAGTCAGCGTACCGGTGCAATTACTTGGGCCCATGGTGCAAAAAATGAAGGCACGAATTGTGCTCGATATTCCGAGTGATTTACCCAGTTTTCAGGGCGACCCGGTGATGCTCGAGCAAGTGCTGCTTAATTTGATTAAGAATGGCCTCGAAGCAATGAGCGAAACACCGATAAGCGAGCGGCAGATTATTGTTAGCGCGAGTTTTAGCGCCGATACCTTAAAGGTGACGGTTGCCGATCGTGGGGGCGGCTTAGCCGATCCAGCTCAATTGTTTCAACCGTTCTATAGTACCAAGTCCGAAGGTATGGGCATGGGCTTGAATATTTGCCGCTCAGTGATTGAGCAGCATCGCGGTCATTTATGGGCCGAACCTAATCCTGGTGGTGGAACTCGAATGCGGTTTCGCCTGCCTTTTAATGTGAGTGAGGAAATATCATGAAGCCTGTTTTGACGAACAAAGCAGCAATTCGAACCGTTGCGGTGATTGATGATGATGAAGCGGTACGAGATTCATTGGCTTTATTGCTAGAAACTCATGACTGCCCTGTGGTGACGTATGCCTCTGCCGAGGCTTTTTTAGACGAGGGTGATGCGAGTCGTTTTGCTTGCTTGATTGTCGATGTGCGTATGGACGGAATGAGTGGGCTAGAGCTGTTTGCCGAGCTGCGCGAAGGCAGCTATTTACCGCCTGTGATTTTTTTAACGGGGCATGGTGATGTGCCAATGGCAGTGAATGCACTCAAAGATGGTGCCAGCGATTTTATGGAAAAACCGTGCGATCAAGATTTACTACTCACTCGGGTACAAGCGTGTTTGAGTGAAGATCAGCAGCGCCGAGGTAATGCACAGCATCAACAAAAAGTAGTGGAATTGCTCGCCGATTTAACGCCACGCGAGCGCGAAGTGCTACAAGAAATTTTATTGGGTAAGCTCAATAAACAGATTGCCGATCGATTGGATATCAGCACCAAAACCGTCGAAGTGCATCGGGCGCGAATTTTTACCAAAATGCATGTCCATTCGGCGATGGAATTAGCCGCCATGCTTAAAGAAGTCCCAACGAGTGATTGGTTTGCTTAATTAAAAGCATTAAGTCAGTTTAAAGTGCCGTTCATTGCTAAAGTGAGCGGCATTTTTGCATTTGATCGTAAGGTGTTTACCCTAGGTTGAATACCTGTCCGGTGATTACCTGATTTGTATCAGTGTGTAGTTACTATATTCTGACTACAACCGAAGGCAGGACTGCACTCGGCAAAATTAAAATCATCTGGAGATTACGATAATGCGTCTTACCAAGTTGGGTTTGCTGGTTGCAGGAATGGGCGTTGCGTTCGCAGCACAGGCTGTTGAAGTCGAAGTCTTGCATTATTGGACTTCAGGCGGTGAAGCCAAATCAGTGGCTGAATTAAAAAAAATGATGGAAGCCAAAGGTTACACCTGGAAAGATTTTGCCGTAGCCGGTGGTGGTGGTGAAAACGCCATGACTGCGCTCAAAACGCGCGTGGTTTCTGGCAACCCACCAGCGGCAGCGCAAATTAAAGGGCCTTCGATTCAAGAGTGGGGTGCCGAAGGGGTGCTAGCTTCAATTGATGACGTGGCTAAAAAAGGTGGCTGGGATAAATTATTGCCACCGGTGGTATCTAGCGTCGTGAAATACAAAGGCCAATACGTTGCCGCGCCAGTGAATGTGCATCGTGTGAATTGGCTGTGGGTGAATCCAGAATTATTGAAAAAAGCCAATGCCAAAGTGCCAACAACTTGGGATGAGTTTTTTGTTACCGCTGCAGCGTTACAAAAAATTGGCGTTCAGCCGGTGGCGTATGGTGGCCAACCTTGGCAAGACAGCACCGTATTTGAAACCGTTGCTTTGGGTGTGGGTGGTGCTGATTTTTATAAAAAAGCGTTTGTGCAACTTGATCAAGGCACTTTAAGTGGCCCAACGATGATTAAGGCTTTGGAAACGTATAAAAAAATCAAACCGTTTACCGACAAAAATAGCTCAGGCCGCGAATGGAATTTAGCCACCAGTATGGTGATTAATGGCAAGGCCGGTATGCAGTTTATGGGTGACTGGGCCAAGGGCGAGTTTATGGCGGCCGGTAAAGTGCCGGGCAAAGATTTTCTTTGTGTAGCCGCACCGGGTACTGCGAATGCTTACACCTTTAATATTGATAGTTTTGCGATGTTTAAATTGAAAAACAAAGAGGCTGAAAAAGGGCAGCAAGCATTAGCCGCAACGTTGATGAGCCCAGAGTTTCAAGAGCTATTTAATTTAAACAAAGGCTCAATTCCTGCTCGTTTGGGCGTGAATATGAGCAAGTTTGATATGTGTGGTCAAAAGTCAGCTGAAGACTTCAAGATGGCATCGACTAAAGGCACTTTGATCCCATCATGGGCGCATGGCATGGCAATGAAGTCAGCAACGCAAGGCGCAATGTTTGATGTGGTAACGCAGTTCTGGAATGACGACAAAATGAGCGCGAAAGACGCTGCTGCAAAAATCGCTAAAGCGGCGAAAACAATGTAATTCTCTACAGGGTATATGGATGAATATTATTTAAATAGTATTACTCATTCATATACCCATCTCTTTATCGCTGCTTTGCGGAGAATCCAATATGACGATGCCTGTCCGTACGGCCCATTATGGGTTTGCGGAGCGCTGGCTGCCGCGCCTCGTTTTAGCCCCGTCGTTTGTTCTGACCCTAGTTTTTTTATATGGCTTTATTGTCTGGAATGGCTATTTGTCATTCACCACCTCGCGGATGCTGCCCAATTATGAATGGGCGGGTTTAGCGCAATACATCACCCTATTTGAAAATGAGCGCTGGTGGGTTGCTGTGCGCAATTTAGTGATTTTCGCGGTGCTGTTTATTGGCGGTGCGATGGGCATCGGTATCGTCTTGGCCATTTTATTGGATCAAAAAATCCGTTTTGAAGGGGCGATTCGCACGATTTATCTTTATCCCATGGCGCTGTCTTTCATTGTGACCGGTACCGCGTGGAAATGGATTTTGAATCCCGGCTTAGGGATAGAAAAATTGATGCATGACTGGGGTTTTACCCATTTCACCTTTGATTGGTTAGTTAATTCCGATATGTCGATTTATACCGTGGTACTGGCGGGTTTATGGCAATCATCGGGATTTGTGATGGCGCTGTTTTTAGCCGGTTTGCGTGGGGTTGATGATTCGATTATTAAAGCCGCGCAAATTGATGGCGCGAGCTTGCCACGAATTTATTGGAAAATCGTGCTACCGGCATTGCGGCCGGTGGTGTTTTCAACCTTGATGGTGCTCTCACACATTGCGATTAAAAGCTTCGATTTGATTATGGCGTTAACGGGCGGCGGACCAGGCTATTCATCGGATCTGCCAGCAACCTTTATGTATTCAATGGCCTTTACACGCGGACAAATGGGGGTCGGTGCCGCCAGCGCGATGATGATGCTGATGGCGGTAGCAGCCATTGTGGTGCCGTATTTGTATTCAGAGCTGAGGAAAGACGGCAATGGTTAATGTCCTATCACAAGATATAAAAACAACGGCGAACGCAGAGACGCAGAGACGCAGAGGAACGCTTTTGAGCATGAACTTAGCTCACATCTGCATGATGCCATCTGATGTTTTTCTCCGCGTCTCTGCGCCTCTGCGTCGGGTTTGCGTATCAGGGAGAATGGTATGAACCAAGAACGTTTTTGGCGGGGTTTGGTGTATGCCGCGCTGGTGTTTGCCGCGCTGTATTACTTGATTCCGCTGTATGTGATGCTGACAACGTCGGTGAAAGATATGGAAGAAATTCGCACAGGCAACTTATTGTCTTTCCCACAAAACATCGGTTTTGCTGCGTGGGGCAAGGCGTGGAGTTCAGCTTGTACTGGGGTTTCTTGTGATGGTCTATCAGGCTATTTTTTGAACTCAGTCAAAATGGTTATTCCTGCGGTGTTGATTTCAACGACGTTGGGCGCGATTAATGGCTATGTGTTGTCGAAATGGCGTTTTCCGGGCTCCAATATTGTGTTTGCGATGATTTTATTTGGGGTGTTTATGCCATTTCAGGTCTTGCTGCTACCCATGGCGCAAACCTTAGGTTGGCTGGGCATTGCCAGCACCACCACCGGCTTGGTTTTTGTGCACGTAGTGTGTGGTTTAGCCTCAACGACGCTGTTTTTTCGCAATTACTATGTGGGCATTCCTGATGAGCTGATTAAAGCTGCGCGGCTCGATGGCGCTGGATTTTGGCGTATTTTTTGGCGAATTATTATCCCTATGTCGACGCCGATTATTATGGTGACGTTGATCTGGCAATTTACCAATATTTGGAATGATTTCTTATTTGGTGTGGTTTTCTCCGCCGGAGATAGTCAGCCGATTACCGTGGGTTTGAATAATATGGCCAATACCTCGACCAATGTGAAGGAATACAACGTCGATATGGCTGCAGCACTGATTGCGGCGTTACCAACGATTGCGGTGTATGTGTTTTGCGGCAAATATTTTGTTAAAGGTTTGTCGGCAGGTGCGGTCAAAGGTTAAGTCAAGTGATGACTTGGCTTATTCAATCAATTTGGAGAATGCAATGGGTGCTTTAGCCATTAAAAATGTCACCAAGACATTTGGTGATACGCAAATTTTAAAAGGCATCAATATTGATATTGAGTCCGGTGAGTTTTTGATTTTGGTTGGCCCATCCGGTTGTGGTAAATCGACATTAATGAACATTATTGCTGGCTTAGAAAGTCCCAGCAGCGGTGAGGTGTGTATTGCTGATCGTGTTGTGAACGATGTCGCGCCAAAAGATCGCGACATCGCGATGGTGTTTCAAAGCTATGCCTTATATCCAACGATGACGGTTCGACAAAACATTGCTTTTGGCTTAGAAACCCGCGGCATTGCTAAGGCCGAGCAAAATGAAATCATTGCTCGCGTAGCCAAAATGCTGCAAATGGATCATTTGCTCGAGCGTAAACCTGCCGCCCTGTCTGGCGGGCAACGGCAGCGCGTGGCGATGGGGCGCGCATTGGCACGCAATCCCAAGCTATTTTTATTTGATGAGCCGCTATCGAATTTGGATGCTAAATTGCGCGTTGAAATGCGCGTTGAAATCAAACAACTGCACCAACGCCTGAAAACGACAATTGTGTACGTGACGCACGATCAGATTGAAGCGATGACGCTTGGCGATAAAATTGCAGTAATGAAAGACGGCGTGATTCAACAGTTTGGTCGACCACAAGATATTTATGAAAACCCAGCCAACCTCTTTGTGGCGAGTTTTATCGGTTCACCCTCAATGAATTTTATTCCCTGCCATTTAATTGAGCATGACGGCGAGTTGGGTGTTTCTTTGCAAGGGATGGCGAGCCCATATTTTATTAGCTTGGCGCAACGGCCAAATTTGCGTGCGCGCTTGGGCGAGAAAATTACCTTAGGGATTCGGCCAGAACAGCTGGATGTGGCAGAGGCGCAATCGAGTGCGCTTGAGTGTAAGGTGAAAATCACCGAGCCGACGGGGCCTGACACGATGGTGTACACCGAAATTAACGGCGTTGAAGTGATTGCTCGTGTGCATCCCCGACTGGTTCCGCCCACAGGGCAGAGTATTAAGCTGGTGCTGGATATGAAAAAAGTGGTGTTATTCGATCCTGTTACTGAAGCTAGAATTTAACCGCAGCACACGGCCAATAAAAAAGCGCAGATTTTTATCTGCGCTTTTTTTGGACTTAAGCGAGAGAAGTAATCTCTAGCGGGCGAGTTTCAATAATCGCGGCTCGCTCGGCAACACGCTGATGATATTGCTGCAAAGCCAGATAGTGAGTGGCCCATTGCAGTTGGGGCAGGCGTAAATCCAGATATTCCAGCATACAAATAACGGCAATATCCGCAATGCTATATGCATCGCCAGAAAACCAGCGCTTTTCTTCCAGTTGGCTTTCTAATGCGGCTAAGCCACGGATGATTTTATCTTGCTGGCGGTTCATCGCATCTTGGCTTTGCAAGGCGCTAGGGCGGCGCTGCTCCATCACGATGGCAACGGCAGCATCACAAATCCCATCGGCTAAAGCGGCGGTGCGTTTGGCGCTAATCATCGGACGTTGATCACTTGGAAATAACTTACACACAGGCGACAGGTAGTCTAAGTGCTCGGCGATAACACTTGAATCATAAATGACGCGACCATCATCGAGCGCCAAAACCGGCACTTTACCCAGTGGGTTATAGCTCTGAATAAGGGCATCATCTTCGCCGGGCTTGGCAATGATCAGCTCAAAGTCGATCTTTTTTTCCGCCAAGACAATGCGAATTTTCCGACCGAATGGGCTATGTAGTGCGGTAATTAGCTTCATTTTATGGGCTTCTCTTGAGTCCGAAGTAAGATTCTAGGAGGCATTGGTAAGATAGGCTAGTGAATCTACGCCGATACAACAAAAATGCCTCGGTTTCCCGAGGCAGATTAAGCATTGAATCAAATATAAATTAAGCAATTCTGGCGTAGCCCGGTAGAGTCAGAAACTCAATAAACTCATCGGCAGTGGTGATTTGGTCAAAGAGCTTGGCCGCCTCAGTTAAAGTAGCGCTAAAACGGCCTTGTGCTTCGATTTTAGCCACTTCTTCAGGTAACCACTGATGAAATAATTCGACAGTGACTTTGCGACCATCCACCAGTACGCCTTTGTCTGAGCGTAGCCATTGCCAAATTTGCGAACGGCTAATTTCAGCAGTGGCAGCGTCTTCCATCAAGTTATGAATCGGTACGCAACCCATGCCTGCTAACCACGATGCCAGATACTGCACACCGACCGAGATATTGCCGCGTAAACCGGCCTCAGTAATTGGGCATTCGGGTTGGAAGTTGAGTAAATCTGCTGCCGAGCAGGCAATATCATCACGCTGTTTGCTAATTTGATTGGGCTGATCGCCCAAGACAGCATCCCAAGCGGCCATCGCGACAGGGACTAAGCCCGGATGCGCCACCCAGCCGCCATCGTAGCCATCACCGGCATCGCGTTCTTTATCGGCTCGTACTTGGGTCATGGCTTTTTCATTGGCCACTGGATCGGATTTAACCGGAATATACGCCGACATGCCGCCCATCGCTGGCGCGCCACGCTGATGACAGGTTTTGAGTAAAAGTAAGGAGTACGCGCGCATAAATGGCACGGTCATGGTAATTTGGCTGCGATCGGCCAGGCAAAAGTCGCGATCCATGCGGAATTTTTTGATGCAGCTAAAGATGTAATCCCAACGCCCTGCATTTAGGCCTGATGAATGCTCACGTAATTCATACAAAATTTCGTCCATTTCAAACGCGGCTAAAATCGTTTCGATCAGCACGGTGCCTTTGATACAAGCATGTGGCGCTTTAAGCTGATTTTCTGCCCAAGTAAACACGTCATTCCATAAGCGTGCTTCAAGATGGGATTCCATTTTGGGCAAGTAGAAATAACAAGAGCTGCCTTGGCTGAGGCGATATTGCAGATTGTGAAACACCACTAAACCGAAATCAAATAGCGAACCGGACATGATTTCGCCATCAACTTCGAAATGTTTTTCCATTAAATGCCAGCCACGTGGCCGAATGACGAGGGTGGCAATTTCATCGTTGAGTGCGTAAACCTTGCCTTCAGGGCTAGTAAAGCTGATTGTGCGGCGATAAGCATCACGCACATTGATTTGCCCTTCGATTTGATTGTTCCAAGTCGGGGTATTGGAATCTTCGAAATCGGCCATAAATGATTTTGCCCCAGAATTAAGGGCATTGATCATCATTTTTCTCTCGACCGGGCCAGTAATTTCGACGCGTCGATCTAATAAATCGGCAGGTAAGGGATTGATTTGCCAGTCACCGGCACGGATGTGTGCCGTTTCGGCGAGAAAGTCAGGCTTAATGCCGGCATCCAATTGCGCTTGGCGAGCTTGGCGAGCAGCCATTAATTCTCGACGGCGGGGTTCAAATTGGCGGTGTAGTTGCGCCAAAAAATCAAGCGCAGCTGGAGTCAGTATGCTACTCACTTCTGGACTGGTTTGACCTTTAATTCGCATATTCATCGTGATGCTCCCTTGCAAGAGACTGTGACGGCACAAGGTGCCGTCACAGGGTATTTGTCGCTATACCTTATTTAGCATGATCTATATGCTAATACCCGATTAATGAAATTGTTCTTCTTCGGTAGAACCTTGCAAGGCGGTGGTGGATGATTGGCCTTGTTGAATCACTTGAGTTACTTGATCAAAGTAACCGGTACCGACTTCCCGCTGGTGTTTAACTGCGGTAAAGCCGCGTGGTGCAGCAGCAAATTCGGCTTCTTGCAATTCAACAAAAGCGCTCATGCCTTCACGTGCATAGCCGTGTGCCAAATTAAACATGCCGTAGTTCAAGGCATGGAAGCCTGCCAAAGTGATAAATTGGAATTTATACCCCATGGCACCGAGTTCTTTTTGGAACTTGGCAATCGTTGCGTCATCGAGGTTTTTCTTCCAGTTAAATGATGGCGAGCAGTTATAAGCCAGCAATTTGCCAGGGAATTTGGCATGAATTGCATCGGCAAATTTACGCGCATATTCCAAATCAGGCTTGCCGGTTTCGCACCAAACCAGATCCGCATAAGGCGCATACGCTAAACCGCGAGAGATGGCTTGGTCTAGACCTGGATACGTCTTGTAAAAGCCTTCCATCGTGCGCTCGCCAGTGCAGAATGGCTTGTCGTTATCATCCACATCGCTGGTGAGCAAATCAGCAGCTTCAGCGTCAGTACGTGCCACGATAATAGTCGGTACGCCCATCACATCGGCAGCTAAACGCGCGGCAACCAGTTTTTCGATGGCTTCACGCGTTGGCACCAAGACTTTGCCGCCCATATGACCGCATTTTTTAACTGAGGCCAGTTGGTCTTCAAAGTGAACCCCGGCAGCACCGGCTTCAATCATCGCTTTCATCAGTTCAAACGCATTGAGTACGCCACCAAAACCTGCTTCGGCATCAGCAACAATCGGTGCGTAAAAATCAATGCTGTCATCACCTTCTGAGTGATTGATTTGGTCAGCACGCGCTAAAGTATTATTAATGCGGCGAACAACTTGCGGTACTGAATTGGCTGGATAGAGCGATTGATCAGGGTACATTTCACCGGCTTGATTGGCGTCTGCTGCCACTTGCCAGCCAGAAAGGTAAATGGCTTTGAGACCCGCTTTAACTTGTTGCATTGCTTGATTGCCAGTCAATGCGCCCAAGGCATGAACGTAAGGTGTTTCGTGCATCAATTGCCACAGTTTTTTAGCGCCGTGACTTGCAAGGGTATATTCCTGCAATAAAGTCCCCCGCAAACGATCAACATCAGCTGCGGTATAAGGGCGTGTTATGCCCTTCCAACGCGGGTTAGTCTGCCAGTCATTTTCGATTGCTGCGATGCGTTTTGCTTGCGTGCTCATACTGATCTCCGTGTTGGTTAGGGCAATTTTGAGTGTGTATTTTTTGAAACACCGTTTAATTTTCACTTCAGCTACCGTCTAAAATCATTGGGTATATAAATATTCAGAGTGGTTTTAAAACGTTGGCTTGGGTGATCAAGCGCGGTGTTTCAATTGTCTATCGTGTGCACTCGCTATTGCTTTCATTGAAGCAGGGTTTTTATTCAGTGCAATGTTTTTATTGCGCTGCACCATAGTGTAGTCGAATTATTCTTACTACATATTGGGGCTTGCCTGTAGAGGGTTTCGATTTTGTCGTTGACCGCGCTCTTGAAAAGCAAGTGCCTACCCCCATTTCATATCGGAACGTAACAAATTTGGAGTACAGGCAATGAGTCAAGACAATATTCAAGACGTAAATCAAGAAGCCACTGAGCAAGAGGCCGCTGTGGCATCGACGGCAGAAGTCGTTGCAGATGAAATGGAAAATGGGATTGAGGCGCAATTGAGTGCCGCTTTGGCTGATCTAGATAAAGCCCGCCAAGATATTTTGTATATTCGTGCCGAAGCTGAAAATGCGCGTCGTCGGGCATTAGAAGAAAATGAACGCACGCGTAAATTTGCTTTAGAAAAATTTGCGCGTGAAGTGATTGCAGTCAAAGACGCGATTGATATGGCCTTGCTGGATGAGTCCGGCAATTTTGAAGGCTTGAAAATGGGCGTTGATCTGACCGCTAAAAGCTTGACCAATGTGTTTGAAAAATTTGATCTACTTGAAATTAACCCGATCGGCGAAAAATTAGATCCAAACAAGCATCAAGCGATTTCAATGGCTCCTAGCGACGAAGAAGCCAACACGGTGATTCAAGTAATGCAAAAAGGCTATGAATTATCTGGCCGCGTAATCCGCCCAGCCATGGTTGTGGTTGCGGCAGCAAAATAATTTATTAGCATAAATGAAGTCGGTGGGCTTGAAATGCAAACGGCAATCCCCACTTGATTATTAAGGTTAATTGAACAAGGTGCTCCGCTTTGCGTGAGCCGCAATTAGAAAGAAGGAAAATACGACATGGCTAAAATTATTGGTATCGACTTAGGTACAACAAACTCTTGTGTAGCTGTTTTGGAAAACGGTCAACCTAAAGTGATCGAAAATGCAGAAGGTGCGCGCACTACACCTTCGATTATTGCTTATCAAGAAGACGGCGAAATTTTGGTTGGCGCGCCAGCTAAACGCCAAGCGGTAACAAACCCAAAAAATACTTTGTACGCAGTGAAGCGTTTGATCGGCCGCAAGTTCGTCGATAAAGAAGTGAAAAAAGACATCGACTCTATGCCATTTAGCATTGTTTCTGCAGACAATGGTGATGCATGGGTTTCAGTTCGCGACAAAAAAATGGCACCACCGCAAATTTCTGCTGAAATTTTGCGCAAAATGAAAAAAACCGCCGAAGACTACCTCGGTGAAGAAGTCACTGAAGCCGTTATTACGGTTCCTGCTTACTTTAACGATAGCCAACGTCAAGCCACTAAAGACGCCGGCCGTATCGCTGGTTTGGACGTAAAACGCATTATCAATGAGCCAACTGCTGCGGCAATGGCGTTTGGTATGGATAAAGTTGGCCAAGGCGATCGCAAAGTTGCGGTGTATGACTTGGGTGGTGGTACGTTTGATATTTCGATTATCGACATCGCAGATGTGGATGGTTCGACTGCATTCGAAGTATTGGCTACCAACGGCGATACCTTCTTGGGCGGTGAAGACTTTGACCAACGTTTGATGGACTACATCATTGCTGAGTTCAAAAAAGAACAAGGAATTGACCTGAAAAACGACGTAATGGCATTGCAACGTCTGAAGGAAGCGGCAGAAAAAGCCAAGATTGAATTGTCTAGCGGCGCGCAAACCGAAATTAACTTGCCATACGTGACTATGGATGCAACTGGTCCAAAACACTTGGTAATGAAAATCACTCGCACTAAATTCGAATCTTTGGTTGATGATTTGATCGCTCGCTCAATTGAGCCTTGCAAAATTGCATTGAAAGATGCTGGTTTGAAAGCTTCTGATATTGATGATGTGATTTTGGTCGGCGGTCAAACGCGTATGCCTAAAGTCATGGATGCGGTGAAGGAATTCTTTGGTAAAGATCCACGCCGTGACGTGAATCCAGACGAAGCGGTAGCAGTTGGTGCGGCATTACAAGGTGCTGTATTGGGTGGCGATCGTAAAGATATCTTGTTGCTCGACGTAACACCATTGTCATTGGGTATCGAAACTTTGGGCGGCATTATGACTAAGCTGATCCAAAAAAATACGACGATTCCAACTAAAGCATCACAAACGTTTTCGACTGCGGATGATAACCAAAGTGCAGTAACGATTCATGTGTTGCAAGGTGAGCGTGAAAAAGCGTCGGCGAATAAATCGCTCGGTCAGTTCAACTTGGGCGATATTCCACCAGCAGCACGCGGTGTGCCACAAATTGAAGTGACTTTTGACATCGATGCAAACGGTATCTTGCACGTTGGCGCGAAAGACAAAGCATCAGGTAAAGAAGCCAAAATCACGATTCAAGCTTCTTCTGGTTTGTCTGAGGCAGAAATCGAAGCGATGGTAAAAGACGCTGAGCTTAATGCTGAAGAAGACAAAAAATTGCATGAGTTGGTGACGGCTCGTAACTCGGGTGAAGCAATGATTCATCAAGTTAAGAAAATGCTGGCCGATGCTGCAGATAAAGTTACTGAAGATGAAAAAGTAGCCATTGAAGCGGCTATTAAAGACTTGGAAGAAGTCGTTCGTGGCGATGACAAAGAAGTGATCGAAGCGAAAACAGAAGCTTTGATGCAAGCAAGTCATAAAGTGGCAGAGAAAATGTATGCTGAGCAAGGCGAAGCTGCCGGTGCTCAAGCTGCAGGTCCGCAAGCGGGTGCCAATGATAAAGATGACGGCAATGTAGTTGATGCTGAATTTACCGAAGTAAAAGACAAGTAATCAGCATATTCAATTAGGCACAGCGCTTGCATTGCAAGCGGCTGTGCTTTTTTGTCTCGGGGAAATGCATCATGGCAAAGAAAGATTTTTATGACGTTTTAGGCGTGAATCGCGACGCTTCAGATGAAGAAATAAAAAAAGCATACCGTAAACTGGCGATGAAATACCATCCGGACCGTAATCCGGATAGCAAAGAAGCTGAAGATAAATTTAAAGAAGGCAAAGAAGCCTACGAAATACTATCTGATTCGCAAAAACGTGCTGCTTATGATCAATACGGTCATGCTGGTGTTGATCAGCAAGCCGGTATGGGTGGTGGCGGTGGTTTTGGCGGCGGCGGTTTTGGTGATTTTGCTGATATTTTTGGTGATATCTTTGGCGGTGGTGGTGGCGGCGGTCGTGGTGGACGGAGTAATGTTTATCGCGGTGCTGATTTACGCTACAACATGGAAATCACGCTGGAAGACGCAGCACGTGGCGTAGAAAAGCAGATTAAGATTCCATCACACGATGAGTGTGAAGTTTGTCATGGCTCGGGTGCGAAACCTGGCACTGAAGCGACAACTTGCCATACTTGTGGTGGTCATGGTCAGGTACGTGTTTCACAAGGTTTCTTTAGTGTTCAGCAAACTTGTCCAACATGTCATGGTTCGGGTAAATATATTCCTGATCCATGTCGTAACTGTAAAGGAACAGGTCGCGTTCAAACGCACAAAACATTGGCTGTGAAAATTCCTGCTGGTGTGGATGAGGGTGATCGTATTCGCCTGAGCGGAGAAGGTGAAGCCGGTGTGAATGGTGGACCTTCTGGTGATTTATACGTTGTGATTCATGTGAAAGAGCACGCCGTATTTAATCGCGAAGGCAATGATTTGCACTGCGAAATGCCAATTAGCTTTAGCTGTGCGGCACTGGGTGGTGAAATTGAGATCCCAACCTTATCCGGCAAAGCACGCATTACGATTCCACCAGAAACGCAAACTGGTCAGGTATTCCGTTTGCGTAGCAAAGGGATTAAGGGGGTGCGTAGTGCAATGACTGGCGATTTAATGTGTCATGTTGTAGTTGAAACGCCAGTGAAATTAACTTCGCGTCAGAAAGAATTGTTAAAAGAGTTTGAAGAAATCAGCCAAGGTGATTCAGATAAGCACAATCCTCGTGCGAAATCATTTATGGATAAAGTGAAAGATTTCTTTGCGACTTAATTCACGGAGTATGTATTAGTAATAAAAAAGAGCCGATTCGGCTCTTTTTTATTGCATAAAACCATTATCGAGATAATGCGCCAGTTGGCGACATCATGGTAATTTCGCCAAAGCTAGAGCCATTGCGATTTTTATCACTGTAATCGATGGTAAAACCGCCTAAATCATATTTTTTCATGGTGGTTAAGGCGTTATATATTGTCGAACGAGTAGGGTTTTTTCCTGCGCGTTTAATCGCTTCAACAATCAGCCGAGCCGAAATATAGCCCTCTAGCATGGCATAACTTGGATAATTGGCGATCGCCGACAGAGATTCTTCTTTTCCCGAGCCTGTTCCCATTTCATTAAAAACGGTGGCTTGAAATTCTTGAATGAACTTGCTTCGCGTATTGTATGGATAAGGATAAACTTGGCTAATTCCTAAACCGTGTGCGCCTTTTTTACCTATCGTTTTTGCGACTTCTTCAAACTGTACCGGCGAAAGTGAATACAGCTGTGATGTGCCGCCTTTCTCTTTATATTGCTGCACAAATGAAGCGGCGGGTTTAGAGAGAGCAACGACAATAATGGCTTCTGGGTTTAGTTTAGCTAGCTCTTGCGCGGCTTTATTAGTGTCGCCTGATTTGTTGTCATACCAAGCCTCACCGACTAATTTAAGCTGTTTTTTTGCGAGAGAAGCTTTTAATGCCGCCACGCCAGCTTCGCCTAGTTCACCTTTTTCGGCAACGACAGCAATTTTAGTGACACCTAAATTACCGGCAAGTAATTTGATTAATCGATCAGTTTCTTGATTGTAACTACTGCGAGTATTAAAAATAAATAAATTATTGGCGTTGCGAATTGATTCAGCGCCGCTATGAATGCCGACTAAAGGAATGCCTGAATTATCTAATGTTTTAGTTTTGATGAGTTCAGAAATACCGGAAGTGCCAAAATAAGAAATTAATGCAACTGCATTTTCTTTTTCAATAAAATCTTGGGTGTTTTTTAAAGTTCGCTGGGCATCGTAGGCATCATCACGAACGAGGTGATTGATCAGTTCGCCATTGATACCGCCACGACCATTGATACTATTGAAATAGAGCGATGCACCCAGTGCGATGGCTTTGCCGGTTTCGGCAGCAATACCGGTAGTTGGAACCGATTGTCCAATTACAATTTCTGCATTTGCGAAGCTCGCAATGGATAAACTAGCGCTAATAATAAGTTTTTTTAACACGTTTTATTCCCCTCCAAGTGTCATTCTTTACAAGCATCTTAAATTATTGTTTGCTGATGGTATAGTATTCAGCGAATACGACGTAGTAATGCGACGAAGTACCGCTATTTTGCGCATTTTAGCGCGAGTGACTGAGTTAAAATAACGCTAATGCTGCAGTGCACTGATACCGACGCAGTTTTAAAATCTATTTTTATTTCCCTTGGGTTGCGCCATTAGCTAAGCGTCCCGTTGTTTTGGAGTGTTGTCATGCGGCGTGCAGTTTACGCAGGTAGTTTTGATCCCGTTACCAAGGGGCATTTGTGGATGATCGAACATGGCGTCAAATTATTTGACGAAATGATTGTCGCCATCGGTGAAAACCCAGATAAACGTTACACTTTCAGCGTTGAAGATCGTGTCGCGATGCTGCGTGAAACGACCAATCAATGGCCTAATTTACGGGTTGAAACGTTTGAAAATCGTTTTTTAGTCGATTATGCTCGCGAGCAAGGCGCGCAATTTATTTTGCGCGGGATTCGTGAGGCAGCTGATTATGAGTTCGAGCGTAAAATGCGTTATGTGAATGCCGATCTAGCGCCACATATTGATACGATATTTTTAATGCCGCCGCGTGAGATCGCCGAAATCAGCTCGACGATGGTGAAAGGCTTGGTGGGTCCAACCGGCTGGGAAAATGTCGTTAAGCAATATGTGCCTGATCCGGTCTTTTTACGTTTGCTATCTGGCCGTTAAACCTTGATTTTGTGGAAATAAATACCACTAAGCTCATCGAGACCGGTCTGAGCTGTTAAACTACGCTTTTGCTTTTCAGTTGCTGCCATGTCTGATCTCTCCAGTTACAAAAATCGTCTTACAAAAAATATGCGCCATTGGGGTAAATGGGCGCGCCGTCAGGGGCTGACTTGCTATCGCATTTATGACCGTGACGTGCCTGAATTCCCGATGATTGTTGACGTGTATGGTGATCGTGTTCATTTACAAGAATACGATACCGGCTGGATGGAGACTGACGAAGCCTACTCAGAATGGGTGGATGAAGTTCATGCCGCGACTGCCGAGGTGTTTGGCATTCCACTTGAGCACGTGGCACTAAAAATTCGCAAACGAATGAAAGGGCTGACTCAATACGAAAAAGCCGAAGGCGCGGGCGAATTTTTTGTGGTTCAAGAAAATGGCCTCAATTTTGAAGTCAATCTGGAAGCTTACCTTGATACTGGCCTGTTTTTAGACCATCGCAACACGCGTAAGCGGGTGATGATGGAAGCGAAGGGCAAACGATTCCTCAATTTATTTAGCTACACTGGCGCGTTTAGCGTGTATGCCGCAGCGGGTGGTGCGACGTCGACTTTAACGGTTGATTTATCTAATACCTATTTGGATTGGGCAGGGCGCAACTTTGCGCTGAACGGTATGAATGAAATCAATCATCAGCGAGTGCGTGCTGATGTGTTTGAGTTTTTGCGTGAAGCAACATGCAGCCCACAAAAATATGATTTGATCGTGATGGATCCGCCGAGTTTTTCTAATTCAAAAAAAATGCTCGGGGTGCTCGATGTGCAACGTGACCATGCTTATTTAATTGAGTCTTGTATGGCCATGCTGGCACCGGGTGGCGTATTGTATTTCTCGAATAATTTACGTAGCTTTGAATTAGACCCGATGTTTGTTGATCGTAGCGAAAATCTAACGGCATCATCGATTCCAGAAGATTTTCGTAATAAGCGCATTCATCAGTGCTTCCGATTCGTAAAGAAATAGCCGAGAGCGCATCTAAAATATGCACTTAGCTTGGATTGACTTTGGCCTATTGGGCGAAGGGATTCCAAGCTTTTTGGTTTTATGGCCCGCGCAATGTATTGCAGCGCGGGTATTGATATTTAATTTATTTATTGAGCTGACGTATGACGCATCCGTTTTATCCCGCGCCGCTGGTGCTGCTTGATTTGGAAACAACGGGTGCCAACCCTTCGACGGATCGAATTACTGAAATCGGTTTGATTCAAGTTGATTCAATGGGTATATCTCCATGGTCAACATTGGTTAATCCTTGCCAAGCAATACCCACGTTTATTCAGCGATTGACTGGTATTGATGATGCGATGGTGGCTGATGCACCGGTGTTTGCAGACTTAGCGGATGAGGTGCTTGCTCAGCTACAAAATCGAATTTTTGTCGCACACAATGCACGATTTGATTACACCTTTTTGCGCAATGAATTTAAGCGTTGTGGGCGGGCATTTCGTGGTCAAGTGCTGTGCACTGTGCAACTCTCGCGCAAACTTTATCCCGAAGAATACAAACACAGTTTGGATGCCTTGATTGCGCGCCATGATTTGCAATATAGCGGCGAGCGACATCGTGCTTTGACCGATGCACAGCTGATTCATCAATTCTTGCAAGCTGCTGTGCTGGATTTAGGTTCTGAGCGCGTCACGGCCGCGATTAATGAACTGATTCGGCCTCCGGCGCTACCGAGTCAAATCCCTGAATCGGTCATCGACGATCTACCCGATACGGCTGGCGTCTATGTTTTTTATGGTGAGCAAGACGAAGCCCTATGGGTGGGTAGCAGTATGAATCTACGCCGCCGAGTCTTGCAGCATTTTGGCAAAAAAGCCAATGAAGGCCCAGCGGCGTATCTAGCGCGAGATCTGCGTCGAATTACTTGGATCGAAACGGCCGGTGAGCTAGGCAATACCCTCGTTGAGCGGCAATTGATTCAAACCTTGCGGCCAAGAATGAATTCATCAGTACGGAACAAAGTAGATCAAACTCAGTCGCTATGGCAGATTGAGTTACCTAAAGCAGTGCGTGGTGAATCGATATTGCCGTTGCAACCTAAATTGATTGCTTTGACGGCATTAAGTCAAGCCAGCGGAGAATTGTTCGGCCCATTTCGCGGTGCCCGCGAAGCGCAAAACATCATGAATCGAATCATTAAAGCCCAAGGCTTATGCCGACAAGCTTTAGGATTAGAAGCCGCTAAAAAAGACGGTTCACCCTGTCAGGCGCATTTGCAAGGCGATTGTCGTGGCGCTTGTATTGGCCGCGAACCCATGGGGCTGCACAATGGACGTTTGCTGGCGGCATTGGCCAAACATCAATTAGCCGCATGGCCTTATGCTGGCGCAGTGGCCATTACTGAGGGCCCCGAGTGGTCGACGGTTTGGCATGTGTTGGATCATTGGTGTTATTTGGGAACAATTGATCATCTTGATCAATTGCCGGCATTGTTAGCGGCAGAGCGTCCTGCATTTGATGTCGATATGGCGAAGTTGATCCGTACTGAGCTTAAAAAAACCAAAACCAATGTACTTGATTGTGCTGCTTTGGCGGGTTGATCGGCTAATAGCGGCGATATTCCAAATGCTGCCAGCAGCATTTGGCCGAATCTCCTGGTTGGCATAAAGCCTGTGAGGTGCTGGGCTTGCTCGATAGGGTATGCGGCGCTAAAAGCGCCGCACTGCCGATGGTGGCAGCCAAGCAAAGTATCAAAACCAGCACTGATTTCATGTTAATTCCTGTTTAAAACACTTTTTTAATCTTTCTTTTATAGAAAGAAATGTCGAGATGAGCAATGACCATCGGTCGCTCAAGTGACTTAGTTAACAGGCGTAGCTGGGGAATGATGGCATCCACTTTGATGCAATCATCATGGCTTGGGGTTTAGACAGGCTTGATTTAGCTGCTGCAATTGGCAATTGGCAGCGGCTATTTTGGCGTTGCGTAAAATTGAATCAAACGACGTTTAATTCTTTTTTTGCCACGGCCAGCGACCAGTGAGTTCAAGCTCCATGGTAAAGCTCAAAAAGGTGCGGATAATCACCACCAAGCCTAGCTTTAAGAGGTTATCCACGGTGAGCTCTATGGCGATGGTGTAAATAATGTCGCTAATTATCAGAAACTCAAGGCTTAATAAAATCCCCCGACCGAGCTGTTCTCGCAGGGCATTGTAAGCGGCATCAATGGTTTGACTGCGGTAAACATCGCGTACAAAAAGACATAAACCCAGCAAGGTTGAGAGTATTAAAATCGCGATGCCCAAGTATTCAACACCAGTTGCTAGCGAGTGTAAATTCAGCGTCATAACTAACCCTTTGCCATATTGAGTACGAAAAAAAACCGCAGTTTTGAACTGCGGTTTTTTTAGAGCATTAAGCTAAAATCGCTTGGATCTCATCGCTTTCACTCAGTGTGAATTTTTTGTCAGTTGCTAGCAATTGCTGCCCATCAAAACGACTAATGTGATAGATCGTTCCAAATGAGAAAGTCGGTGCTGCAGCACCTTGACCACCACAAACCTCGGCGCCACGGCGCACATTGTCTGCCATCCAGCCTGTCAAGCGAAGGTGATATGGATTGCGACGAACTTCTTCCACGTGGCAAGCGAGCGCAGCGATTAGATCGGCGGTGTCTTGTTGGCTGGTCGCGATGAGTGCATTTGGCGCTTCCATCTGACGCCAAAATTCACTTTGCACCACGGTGCAAGCGTGCTGAGCGGCTTTGAGTGCATCCATCAGCAAGTAGTGCGTGCCAATGTGCGCTGAGTGGTAATCGTTATTGTGCGGGAACACCACCACCTGCGGTTGGTATTGCTCGATCAATTGGCGAATGACAGCGACTTTTTCCGCCCAAGCACTTGGATTGTTATCGCGGGTTTTACAGTTCACATCCATTAAGCCGCCAGGGATGGTTTCGAGCAAATCCCAGCCTAAGTAATCACACGCATTTTTAACTTCAACCCAACGCTCAGGTTGACGTTTCAGACTCGAGCCTTGTGAAACAGCCACATTCATCACGCGAAAGCCTGCTTCGCGCCCTAGGCGGAGCGGCAGCGCGCCGATGATACATTCATCGTCAGGATGCGGCGCAAAAATCATCACCACCGGAGCATCGGCAGCCAGTGCCGGTTTGGGGCTATGCCCCAAAGTATCTAAATTGGCGAATAAAGGGGCATCTGTTTTTTGTAATAAAGCATTGTGCGCTTCAACCAGCGCGAGGTAAGGATTACTCATTAGAAAACTCCGGGGCCGTATGGCAAAGACAAAATCAATAGGTAAGAGTATAGGCTTTCATACTCTTGAGACCAAGAGTCAGACGCCATCTAGTGACTGCTGAGTTGATATTTCACAGTTTTTGCATGGAAAAGCCGGCGCAATCTTGTTGAGTCGCGGTGTGATTTTATAGCGCTGGCTAAACTGCGGCATAATAAGGTAAACCTTAAGAGGCACTTTATGATTCAGTACTTTCACAGCTCATTGATCGTCACCCTGATTGGCTTAATTGGCGCATGGTTGATTGCTGGCTGGGGAGGGCTGTGGATCGCGTTTAACTTAGCCTTATTAGAAACCAGTCTGAGCTTTGATAATGCGGTGGTCAATGCCTCGGTACTCAAGCATTGGGATGAAAAGTGGCGAAGACGCTTTTTGTTGTGGGGCATGCTAATCGCTGTATTTGGGATGCGGGTGCTGTTTCCCTTGCTGATTGTGGCGGTGATTGCTGGGATGCCACCGCTACCGGGGCCAATGGCACTGTGGCATTATTTTAGTTCGGGTTTATGGCCGATTAATGATGTGTTATCACTGGCGATTGCTGCGCCGCATCGCTATGCCGAGATTTTAACCTCCGCCCATATTGAGGTTTCAGCTTTTGGCGGTACTTTTTTATTGTTGGTCTTTTTGAATTTTTTTATTGATTCAGACAAAGACATTCATTGGTTGCGCCCAATTGAGCGGCCGCTCGCCAAACTGGGTAAATTAGATTTGGCCGCCTTGTTGTTATGTTTGCTATTACTGCTATTACTCGCGGCATCATTACCCGTTGCTGAGGCGTATCAATTTTTAGTCGCCGGTATTTGGGGGATGGTTGTTTTTATATTGGTCGATGGTTTGGGAGAGCTTATTGGCGATGAGGGCGCAGCGGCAAAAACAGGGCTAGCCGGATTTATTTATCTGGAAGTGCTCGATGCTTCGTTCTCATTTGATGGCGTTTTAGGCGCATTTGCATTAACCACCAATATCTTTTTAATTGCGATCGGGCTGGGCATTGGCGCCATGTTTGTGCGAAGTTTTACTTTGCTATTAGTTGAAAAAGGCACGCTCAATGCGTTTAAATATCTAGAGCATGGTGCATTTTGGGCCATTGGTGCTCTGGCTGGCGTGATGCTATTGGCGGCACGGTTTCATATTCCAGAAGTCGTTACCGGCGGTGTGGCAGCCTGCTTGATTGTCATATCTGCACTGCATTCATGGCTGATTCGCCCCTCTTCGCCCTCGAAAATTACCCCAGATTAAACCGTTGCGGTTTTCATCACTTTAGCCATTAAGCGATACGTTGTCGTCTACGCTTCACGGGTTTCATCATTAAAACTATCGCCCAAGCCAATTTTGAGCGTTCTTTTAGCGGCTTGATTTTTGTATTAATTAGAAAGCTGATCGATGGCTTTTGTCAGGGCAATAAAAAACCCCGCATAAGCGGGGTTCAATAGTGCTGCGTTAATTATTTCGGTGGATCATTAGGCTCGTCGCGGGTTTTCCACAACGAGTACAAGACCCCAGAGAGCAATAAGCCAAAAGTAACCACCAAAGACACCAAGGTTGGAATCTTAAAGGCCACCAATTGGATGTCGTTGAGGTAAACCAAACCAACTTTGATCCCGATAAACACCAAAACCACGGCCAGCGCATATTTTAAATAATGGAAGCGATGCACCATTGCTGCCAAAGCAAAATACAAAGCGCGCAAACCTAAAATAGCAAAGATGTTCGAGGTATACACAATAAACGGATCTTGTGTGATTGCGAAAATCGCTGGGATACTATCGACAGCAAACACCAAATCAGCGGTTTCTACCAAGATCAAACACAAAAATAGCGGTGTTGCCCACCAGCCTTTGGCCAAACCATGCTGCTCGCCACGCACCCAAAACAGGTTGCCATGAATCGCAGAAGTGAAACGCATGTGTTTGCGCAGCCATTTATAAAAGCCATTGTCTTCTAATTTGCCGTGTTCATCGTCGGCAAATAGCATTTTGACCCCGGTAACGATCAAGAAGGCACCAAAGATCATTAAGATCCATTGGTATTCCGACACCAAGACCGCGCCAACGCTAATCATAATCCCGCGCATCACGATGGCGCCCAGAATCCCCCAGAACAACACGCGATGTTGGTAAATCCGTGGTACACCGAGACTAGTAAAAATCAATGCAATGACAAAAACATTGTCCATTGACAGTGATTTTTCAATCAAATAGCCGGTAATGTATTCCATGCCGGAAGTGGCGCCTTTATACCACCATAACCAAGCACCAAATAATAAGCCCATGGCAATATACATTGCTGAAAGCTTTAAGCTTTCTCGAACGCTAATTTCATGGTCGTCTTTTTGTAACACACCCAAATCGAATGCCAGTAAAGAGATCACCACCACAAAAAACATCAGCCAAACCCACACGGGGTAGCCGACCCAAAGACTCATCAAAATATCCATCACTGCACCTGTCGTTATTAATCTGTGAATTCTAATGGGTATTTGATCAAATCTCCCAAAATAAGTTGCATCATTTGCTGGGAACTCAAAAATAAACCCAATGGTTGTAGACGCTAATGTGAGCTTCGGGCAAAACCAACGCCAGCAATTGCTAGGACGCAATAAAAAAGCCGCAATCGCGGCTTTGGTGAGTCAGTTGATTAAGGGCGGAGTCGGCCAATACAACACCGTCCTTAATGCTTATTGTACTTTGTAACGAGAAATCGCCTCATCTAGCTCGTTACCTAGCTGTTTTAAACGACCACCTTCAGAAGCCGTCTGCTCGGCGACGCTACTACTTTCCTCACTCATCTGTGCGACGCGCTCAACTTGCTGCGCCATCATGGCGCTAGCGGTGCTTTGCTCACGCATCGAACTCGAGATTTCACTCACTTGTGCGACAACATCATCGGCGCTTTTACGAATATTACTAATCGCCGTACTAGCCTCATGCGCCATGCTGACACCATTATCCACTTGGCGTACGGTTTGCTGCATGGTTTGCACGGTGTGATTGGCCTCGTTTTGAATCTCGGCCACCATGCTGGTGATTTCTTGCGTTGAACTTGAGGTGCGTTCAGCCAGCTTACGCACCTCATCGGCCACCACCGCAAAACCACGCCCCAGTTCGCCAGCACGTGCCGCTTCAATCGCCGCATTGAGTGCCAGCAAATTGGTTTGATCGGCAATGTCTTTGATGACATTCACCACCGAGGTAATGCTATTGGTACGATCTTTTAGGTTTTCTATTTGCCCAGCCGATTGGCGAACTTGATCGGCGATTTGATTAATGCTGTTGATGGTGTTATCGATCACTTCGCCGCCCGTTCCGGCTAAACGACCCGCTTCGCGTGCGGTCGTATCGCATTGCTGCGCCCGGTCGGCCACATGCGTCACACTCACCGTCACTTGCTCAACACCAGCGGCCATGCTCGACGCTGATTCACTCACGCCGCGTGAGGCACTGGAAAGCTCAGAGCTAGAATTAGATAGCCCATTCACGCAGTCGCCGACTTGGTTACCCACGTGAGCCAGTTTTTGTAAACTCGTTTGTAAAGTGTCGAGCAGACCATTGAGTGCAACGGCTGATACGCCGATTTCATCTTGGTTTTTGACTGGCATACGTTTGGTAAAGTCAAAACGCGTACCTAAATCGACGATAAATTGGCGCATTTCATTTAGTGGCAGGGTAATGCTGCGTGAAATATATAAGCCAAGCATAACAAATACAATCAACGACACTATGGCGATAATGATGCTTTGCGATATCGAGTTTGCAATGGTGTCGTTAACGGTTTTTTTCACCCGATCGGTCAGTTCTTCATTATATTTTTCGGCTTTCTTAAAAGCTTCGGTGAGTTGATTGCCGATGGGCAGCACTTTTTCTTCGTAATTCTGCAGCGCTTCAGCTGATTTGTCGGCATACGATAGCGCCATGGTTTCTTTACTCGCGGCGAGATAGCTTGGCAACAGATCGCGGATGGCCGCCAGATTGGCTTTGTCGGTATCGTCGTACACCAGGCTCTCGTATTTTTTCAGATCTTCTTCTAATTCGGCATGCAATTTATTGAACTTTTCTTCGGTAGCATGCATTTTAGCTTGATCGGTGTGCGCCACATGCACCACCAGATAGCGGCGCATGTCGCCAAAATCACTACGCGCACTGCCTAAAACAACAATCGACGGAATGATATTATCGGTTACGTCATAACTGGCGGTTTTGATTTCATTAAAATGTTTGTAGCCAAGGCCAGAAATCACTAGCAAACCTAGTGAGGCAACTAAGATCAACATGATTAGTTTGTGTACGATTTTCATGGTGCTTCATCCTAATTAGCAAACTTGATTCTGTTACGATAGCTGTTTGTTTTGTAAGGGCAAGTCGTTTTTGTCTTTCGGTTATTGATATTGTCTATTCATGCTTATGAAAGCATGTGGTTTTTATAATATTTGGCCACTGACTTGCCAAATACCCTGAACTTTTAATGAATATCGATGTTTTTATAGCGAATGAAAAATGATGTTTTTTGACAGCCATTGTCATCTTGACGCAACTGAATTTGACGCCGATCGAGTAGAAGTTGTCGCGCGCGCCATCGACGCTGGCGTGACGCGTTGGCTGGTGCCGAGTGTCTCCGCCGCCACTTTTCAAACCACGCAGCAGATGCGTGCACAATATGGCGCGCACATTGCTTTGGGCTTACATCCGATTTATGTAGCGCAGCATGACGATGAACATTTGGGCGTGTTGCGGCAACAACTGGATTTAGGGCTGGCCGTTGCTGTTGGCGAGATTGGCCTTGATTTTTACCTGCCTGAGCTCAATGCCGAGCGACAAATCCATTTTTTTGAAGCGCAGCTCAAAATCGCCCGCGATTTCGATTTACCGGTGATTGTGCATATTCGCCGCAGCCAAGATCAGGTGCTTAAATTCTTACGCAAATGGCGGGTGAAGGGCGGCATCGCGCATGCGTTTAATGGCAGCGAGCAACAAGCGGATGCGTTTATTCAGCTCGGATTTTGCTTGGGCTTTGGTGGCGCGCTGACTTATAGCGGCTCACAGCGGATTCGGCGCTTGGCGCAAACCTTGCCGCTTGAATCGCTGGTGCTGGAAACCGACGCCCCCGACATCGCACCGAGCTGGCTGGCAGGCCATCCACCGCAGCGCAACGAGCCCGCCGAGTTGCCACGCATCGCCCGAGAGCTCGCCGCGCTGCGCGGGATGGACGTCGCCGACTTGGCGGTGGCCTGCACCCAAAATACCGAGAGGGTATTGCTGCTTGGGGCTTGATGAGTGTGCTCTGTACTAATATACCTATTGAATTAAATGTTGATATTTACGTTGATGCTGTGCCTTGCTGATTGAGCTGGGGCTTAAGCCCCCCGTTAAAGCGAAGGCCGAGCGAGGAGCGAGACCTTAGGCTCGCGACGAGAGAGGCGACGCCAAAGCTTAGCGGCTTTGCCGCTTAGCGACGCGGGGTGCAAGGCTGAACGGCGGAGCCGACTTCGCCTCGGGTCGCCTTCTGTTGCTTACTTTTCTTGGCGAAGCAAGAAAAGTGATTCCCCGTCGCGGACTGCGACTGTAAAACAAAGTGCCGCAGGCACATAAAAATTCATTCCCAAATCTGCTGATGACCCGCGCTGGAGAGGTGTTTGCTGAGCACTTGGCTGGGGTTGTAGCCAAAATGTTGGCTAAATCGGCGCGAAAAACTGGCGATTTCTTGATAGCCCGTAACGCGCGCAACGTCGCTCACGCTGTTGCCGTGCATCAGCAATTCTTTGGCCTGATTCATTTTCATTCGAAACACAATTTTATTCGGCGTTTCGCCCAAATGCTGCGTGCACAAGCGGTGCAAATGCGTGGTGGTGATGTGCAGTTGCGCCGCCAAAGCGGCGTTACTCCAGTCTTGTGCTAAGTTTTTTTGGACGTGGGAAAACAATTGCTCTAATTGTTCGGCCCAACCGAGCGTTGCGCTGAATGCCTTGGTCGCGCGCTCGAGCAGTAGACATAAATAATCCAAAGCGGGGGCCGCCAAACTGCGGGTGTCGCCGAGATTAAATCGCAACACTTCACGATGAAATTGCCGCACAGCATCAGCCAACGCCGCGCCGTCCTGACTATTAAAAATAGCGGGTTGCGCGCGATTGAGATAATCCCAGCGCGAACTGCAATACAGCAAAAACCACACGTGCAGCATCGGCGCTTCACCGATGCGACGATAGCCGCTGTGCACGCCTTGCGGCATCAGCGCCAATTGCCCAGCGCCAAAACCACGCCTTACACCGTCGGGGGTAAATACTTCACCGTGGCCGCTGAGACAAAAAGCCAGCACATGCCACGGCGTATCCACGCGCTCGACTTCAAAAAAATCACGTCCTTCGCTAATGCCGCAAATCAAAATGCCCCGATCGCGTAGCGGTGGATATGGCTCTTGGTGAAACACGTGTGTGCCGACCATGATCTGCGGGGATTCAGGGCCGATGTCGAGTCGTTCGCGGTAAATGAGCGCCATAAGTTGCGATGTGAGTTTTTGACAAATCAAATGTCATATTGCAACATTTTCACCAAACAAACAAGTCCGTAATCTATATGAAAACTTTCTGCAGGTCATGACTGAAGTCTTGCAATCTCAATACCGAATAAATCGTCCTTGCTACGCTCATGATGGCGTTAGCGACTTTGCTGACGGGCGATAGTCGCGATGGTGAGCAGGCTTAATCCCCGGTTGTGTTATTTGGCGCATTCACAGTTTGTCTGAAACTCACCTGTTATTCATTGCGCAGCGACGCTTGGTCTTGGGTTTTGGATTGAGCGCGAACTTTGGCGGTGGGTGAAGTCCTCTTCGCAGGCGTAGTACGAACATGTTGGGTAACGCTGAGTTAGCCCGACTTACAGGAGCAATACATGCTGATTCAAGTTGAAAACCTAAGCCGTGTATATCGCACGCCGATTGCCCCTAAAAATTGGACTGAGCGTTTAAAGCATTTAGTTCGTGCCAACTATGAGGACAAACTCTCGGTGAGCGCGGTGAATTTTAATATCGCCGCTGGCGAGTGCGTGGGTTTGGTTGGCCCCAATGGGGCGGGAAAATCCACGACGATCAAAATGCTAACCGGTATTTTAGAACCTAGTTCAGGCAGGGTATTGGTTGCAGGCTTTCATCCACAAAGGGATAGGGTGAAATACGTCAAGAAAATTGGCGTGGTATTTGGTCAACGCAGCCAGTTGTGGTGGGATTTGCCCGTTAAAGATTCGTTTGAAATTTTGCAGGCTTTGTTCGACGTGCCGCAGGCGGCGTTTAATGCGCGACTCGATTTATTTCGGCGTGAAGCTCTGTTGGATGAATTTTATCATCGCCCAGTGCGCACTTTGTCGCTTGGGCAGCGGATGTTGTGCGAAATCGCCGCCGCTTTTTTGCACAGCCCTGATGTGGTGTTTTTGGATGAGCCAACCATTGGGCTTGATCTGGAAATGAAATCAAGAATGCGCGGCTTGATTCGCAAACTAAACCAAGAATCGGGTACCACGGTACTGATTACTTCGCACGATGTGGGCGATATTGAGCGGCTGACGCAGCGACTGCTATTGATCGATAAGGGGACGCTGCGCTTTGACGGCAGCTTGGCGGATTTTCGTTCGCACGCGGGTGATGGCCGCTGGTGGGCGGCGCGTTTGCAGCCTGATTTGGTCGCCGCTGCTGAAATACAACTGCGCGCGCATCATTCCGCGCTGCCAGTACGCCAGCGCGGTGAATGGCTAGAAATCGCCCGCCACGATACCTTGCCCTTTGCCGAGTTGATGCAATTACTCGCGCCGTATTCAGTGAGCGAGCTTAAACCGGTTGAGCAAGAGTTTGAAGAATTGCTGCATGGTTTTTATTTGGCCAATCAAACGGAGGCGGTATGTTAGGCATTCCATTCAAAGGCTGTGCCGCGCTGGCATGGGGCAGTGCGCGCCTGGTTGCAACCGATCGCAAAGGGCGCTGGTTGGTGACCATTGGTTATTTGATTGCGATGTGGTTGCTGTATTACCTATGGGCTGCGTTGTATGCCGATACGCCAACGCGGGCGGGGATGACTTTTAATAGCGCGGTGCTGCATGTGTTGGTGGCGCAAACGCTGTTGGCTTTTTTGCCCGTTGGTACCGATTGGCGGCTGGCGCGTGAAATTCGCTCGGGCGAAATCGCCACACAATTGATTTTGCCGATGTCATTACCGCTGCGGCAGTTTGCTATTTCCTTGGGGCGCGCTCTGGCCAAAGCGACGTATATCTTGCCGGCGTTTGCACTGTTTTTATGGTATTTCGATTTAAGCCTGACGCCGAAGACGATTCCTTTGGCGTTAGCCTCGATTGCCTTGTCGTTTGTATTGCTGTTTTGCATTGATTTTGTCGTTGCTTTGGCGGGATTTATTGCCACCGATTTATGGGGCATCACCGCTAGCAAAGACGCGATGGTGATGTTTTTGGGCGGGGCATTGATTCCGATGGCGTTTTTCCCTGCGGGCTTTCGTGAAGTTTTGGCCTACCTGCCTTTTGGGCACTTTTTTAATACCCCTGTCGGCTATATCACCGGCGACATTGTCAGCGTGCAACCGTTCTTGATCCAAGCGGCTTGGGCGTTGGGCTTTGTTGCTGCTGCAGCCTGGGCTGGGCGCGTGGTGCTGCGCAAATTGATTGTGTTTGGCGCTTAATTGGTATTAGGAAGTCGTAGGTCGGATGAGCGTAGCGTTATCCGACACCTGCTTAGGATATGGCTCGAAATAACTTCCCGATTTGAAATCAGTCGGCTGAAGCCGACCCTACGTAGGGTCGACTTTAGTCGACCTGCACAGGTAAAAATAAGGAAGTTAATAAGAACCAGATCCTTAGTCGGATAACGCCTTCGGCTCATCCGACCTACTTTGATTAAAGGAAATAAAATGCAACTGAGTCCATTTTGGCGTGCGTATTGGCGCATGGTTGGTTCTGAAGCACGGGCGCGGTTAGAACATCGGGCCGATTTTGCGCTGATGATCTTGGGTGTGACGGCGACGTCTTTATCTACGGCAGCAACGATGTATTTTATGCTCGGAGCCAGCGGTACGGTTGCCGGTTGGCATCGCGGTGAATTGATCTTTATGCAGGGGTTTATGTTCTGCATTTTTGCGCCACAAAGTGCGTGTTACAACGGCATGTTTTGGCTGGAACATTGGCTTAAAACGGGGGCGTTTTTGCGTTTTTATACTCGCCCGGCTAATCCCTTATTACTGCTGGCGCTAGAGCGCTTTCATCCGCAAGGCTTTGTGGTGCTGGCGATTGGTTTGGCGTATAGCTTATTTGGTCTTTGGGGTAGTCCTTTATTGTCTGAGCCGCTGTTTTACCTTGGATTTGTGTTGTTATTGCCGCTATCGGCGTTGGTGTTGTGGGTGATTAATTTAGCGGCGATTTCGACGTGTTTTTGGATTGGAGAATCCGATCCGGTATTTTCGATGTCGGGAAAACTCACCGATATGTCGCGTTATCCGCTGGATTTATTTCCTAAATTGGCAACGATGATTTTTATGGCCTTGCCGCTGGCCGGTACGGTGTGGTGGCCGTGCCAAGCGCTACTACGTAGCGCAAATTTGCCACTCACCGTGCTGGGTATGGCTGCTTTGGCGCTGATTTGTGTCGGCTTATTAAACGGCATGTGGCAACGGGGTATGCGCCGTTATGCCGGTGCGGGTGGCTAAGTGGCGGAGCTGTAGAAGTCTGATGTAAGAAGTGTGGGGTTTCTACGCCGTGTTTTGTATTAATATTGACGCTGATTACATGACTCTGGCCTAATTGCCGCCGTCAGTTTCATATGCGTGTAATTCGTAAGGATTCTATATGGCTTCAGTCTTGATCCGTTCTACCACCTTGGCCATTTTGATGGGCCTATCACTTTCTGTGGCTGCTTTTGATGCCAGTTCCAATCGCCCTGTGAATTTGAATGACAAAGGCTTGGTCTTAGATGGCTACGATCCGGTGTCTTATTTTAGCGGCCGACCGATGTTGGGCAATAAAGACTATAGCGTGAGCTATGAAGGTGGCACTTATTACTTTGCTAGCAAAGAAAATATGGCCAAATTTAAAGCCAATGCCAGTCAATTTGCGCCTAAATTTGGCGGATTTTGCGCGATGGGCGTAGCAAAAAGTAAAAAACTCGATAGCGATCCAATGGCATGGCGGATTGTCGATGGTTATCTGTTTGTGCTGCAAAATAAAGAAGTACAAAAAAGCTGGTTAGTGGATGTGTCATCTAATTTAAAAGTCGCCACCGGAGAATGGGCGACGATTAAGAATATTGCCCCTAAAGGCTTATAAATAGGCTGCAAAAAACCAAATGTTACCGCGCTAAAGCGCAGCGCCTTGTCTGGTATGCTCCAGTGATGGATAGGCGTCAATGTTTGGTTTTGTCGGGCGGTTTGCAGCGCACGGCAGCGTTTTTATAGGAGCATTATTTTGATTTGGGACTATCGCTTAGCTCTGGCGGATGATTTGGCGCAGATTGTGGCCATTTATAATTCCACCATTGCCTCGCGGCAAGTGACTGCCGATACCGAACCAGTAACGGTCGCGAGTCGGCAAGCATGGTTTGCTGCGCATCAACAAGCAGATCGCCCGCTGTGGGTGGTTGAGCAAGCGGGGCAGATTATCGCTTGGTTGTCGTTCTCTAGCTTTTATGGGCGACCGGCTTACCACGGTACGGCTGAGGTGAGTATTTATTTAGCCGAGTCGGCTCGTGGGCAAGGTTTAGGGCGGTTTTTATTGCAGGCGGCAATTGTGCATTCGGCAGGTATTGGTCTGCATACCTTGCTTGGATTTATCTTTGGGCACAATACCCCGAGTATCTGCTTATTTGAAACTCAGGGTTTTAAGCTTTGGGGACATTTGCCAGGTGTGGCCGAGCTTGATGGCATTCCTAGAGATTTGCTGATTTTGGGCTTAAAAATTAAACCTTAGTGGCTTGCTCTTGCGCGGCTTGCTGAGTGCGACGACGTAATTCAATCAGCGTTTGGATTGAGTGTGAGTCTGGCTCGATTTCTAATTGCGCCCAATAATGCCCGAGTAAATTGGCGCCAATTTGTTGGGCAATCCCCTTGGCACTGTGGGCGTGCCGTATTGCGTCGTGTTTGGCGTGTTGTTCGATCGCCATTTGGTATTCGGTTTCGAGTGCTTGGAGCCGCAGTAAACCTTTATTGCATAGGCTCCAAAACCGTACTGGCGAAAAACCAAGGCGCTGCATCGCAGTGTGTGCGTCGAGCAAAGATAAGTTGCTGGGTTTGCATTGATCGTCAATGTATTGACGATTGAGTAAATGAATAATGTCGTCAATTTTAAATGGTTTTCTGAGATGACCACTAAAAGCGGCAAAGTCTGGCGCAAGTTGTAATTCACTCAATGGGCTGGCAGAGACGAGATAAATCGGCTTGAGCCAGCCTTGCTCGCGTAAGCTGCGGGCGGCGGTCATGCCGTTCATTTCTGGCATTTGATAATCCATAATAATGTCGTCAATGTCTGGATGCAGTGCCACCTGTTGCAATCCTTCTTTGCCATTGGCCGCTTCTAAGGTGCGAGCACCAAAGTCATGCAAGATTTCACAGATCATTTCACGATTAACCGCTTGGTCTTCGACAACCAAGATGAGGCGATCGCTCAGTGACTGGGTGTCGAGCGTGAGCTTGACTGGGGGCGCTTCAGGGGTAGGGGCTAAAAGCGCGGCGATAATTTGTGTTTTGACGCTAACAATAAACTCACTGCCTTGGCCTACTCGGCTGGTAAAGCGAATATTGCCTTGCATTAAGCAGGCAAAGTCGCGGCTAAGTGCTAAGCCGAGCCCGGTTCCGCCAGCGAGTTGCCCTGATTCACTTTGCTCAAAAGGCAAAAAAATACGCGCTTGATCGGCGAGCTTAATGCCGCAGCCGGTATCTTTTACCGCGGCATTGAGTTGATAATCATGGGCTAATTTCTGTCCATAAAAATGGACATCAATTGATCCTGAATCAGTAAATTTGAGGGCGTTGCCAATTAAATTTATTAAAATTTGCCGAAATTTACCGGCGTCGATATTCACATTGCAGGGTAAATCATCGGCCAAACTAATATTAAATTGAATTGATTTGGCTCTGGCCATCATTTCAAACATAGTTTCTAGCTCTTGTTTGAGCTGTTTTAAATTGAGTGATTCATTTAACAAGCTGAGTTTATTTTGTTCTGATTTGGAGAAATCCAGCACATTATTTAATAGGCTTAATAAATGCGCGCCACTATTGGCGATGTAGCCGATTTCTTTTAGATCCTCTGCGGCGATATTTTTCTTGCGGGAAAGGCGGTCGGTATAGCCAAGAATCGAGGTGAGTGGAGTGCGAATTTCATGGCTAATATGCGCTAAAAATTGGCTTTTGGCGGCATTGGCCACATCGGCTTGTTGGCGCGCTTCTTGTAAAGAGTGCGCCGTTTCGGCAAGTTGTTTACGGCTTTGCTCAGAGCGCCATAGCGCATACAACCCTAATGAGGCACTAATAATCAGTAGTAAAACTTGAATGACTGCCAAAATGATGCGTAGCTCACTCCAATGCGCAATATTTTGCTGATATTTTTCCATTGCCAAAGCATCTTGCGTACGTGCTTCTTGAATCAGATCGTTCACCGCATCCTGTTGCGCTAGAGTTTGTGCTTGCAACTCTTTCCACGCGGCACGACTGATCGGCTGTTGCTCGAGTAGGTTTGCGGCGCGATCAATATAGGCTTTAAGCGGCTCGATGTAGCGATGTTGCAAGGGCGCGTTTTTAAAAAATGCTGAGTCTTCAACTTCATGCTTGGTGATGCTATCAATACGGCTGTAGTAAATATCAAAGCGTAACTTGACGTTATCTAGTTGCGCTGCGTTGCCGTGTTCAACGGCTTCGCGTAAGCGCTGGTATTCATTATTAAGTTGAAAAAATTGCCAGAGTTGATTGTCTAAGCCCAATTGATTGGTGCGGCTGAGCTCTTGCTTTTGTTTTAATTCGAAGTGCACCATCAAACTAAAATTAGCCAGTAACACCAGACAAATTAAACTTAATATAAGACGAAATCGGGTCATTGATTACTCGGCAGCAATGCTGCGTAATTGCCAACTACAGCGTCGATAATATTCAGTTCGACGCAGATTTTCATGTTGATGGAATGGATAAATAACAAACAACGGCCCTTTATCACGAATTGTCATTAGCTGCCCATTGCGCTTTCTGGCGATAATCACGTCGTATTGCAGTGCATCGCTCACAGGAATGCTGATCGTGTAGTCATTGAGCGATCGCAGCTTGATATTGCCCGATTGAATTCCTGCTAAGTTTAAAACGTCTCTGAGCAAAGGGCCTTCAAAGGTTTGCTCAGTCGGGTACCAAGCGGTTGGCATGGTCATTTTTTGCTGTGGCAACTTCGCAATCATGAGTTCAGTGAGTTGTACTTCTGAGTTTGCTGATTTTCCGGTAACGGTCAGAATGATGTTTGAATTGACAGTCTGAGCTAGCGCTAATGTACTGCAAAACAAAAGGCTAAAAAACACGATCCATCGCATTGAGCATCTCGTTGATTTGATTTTCGCAAATTGTAACTTGAATACTTGGGAGATGTGGTTTTTTGCCGTTAACAAAGCGTTGATTTATGATAATCGGTGCATTTTTTGCTCGTTTAATAGCATCATGCCCAACAAAACGCGAACGCTTTATTGGGCATGAATGAGCGATATTGCTCGCTGCTTTACATCATTGAGAATGCAACCATACCAACAACGGCACCGGTGGTACCCAAGATGGTTTCCATCACCGACCAAGTTTTCAGTGTTTGCATTTCATTGGCGCCAGTAAATTTACCGTATAGCCAGAAGCCTGAGTCATTCACATGGCTCAAGACAATTGAACCACCTGCAATACAGATCGACAAAGCAGCCAATTGGGCACCTGAATAGGCCAATTGAGAAGCTTCAATCACTGGTAACACCAAACCAACAGTCGTTAAACAAGCAACAGTTGCCGAACCTTGAATTACACGCACAGCTGCAGAGAGAACAAAGCAAGCAATCGCAATCGGTAAACCGGCGCTGATTAAGGCGTCACCCAAAGCAGGGCCCACACCCGAATCAACCAAGACTTGTTTAAACACACCACCTGCGCCAGTTACCAACAAAATGATACCGGCTGGTTGCAAGGCGGCACTGCAGACTTCCATGACTTTTTCTTTACTCATGCCACGGCGCAACGCTAAGCCGTAGGTCGCGAGTAAACAAGCCAATAAAATGGCAGTGAATGGGTGACCAATCAATTGCAGCCATTGGTGCAAAGTACCGCTGGTATCGATAAAGCGCGCAACGATGGTTTTCAGACCAACTAATAATAGTGGGAACAAAATCAGTGCCAAACTAAAGCCAAACGATGGCATTTGGTTTTTGCCCAAGCTCGGTTCGCTCACATCCGCAGGCAATGGCAAATGCACGTGCTTGCTAATAAAGTTACCAAAAATTGGACCGGCAAGCAGCATGCCTGGAATCGCAGCGGCCAAGCCGAGCAAAATCATCCAGCCAAAATCAGCTTTCATTTGCGATGCTAAAAGCATTGCAGTTGGGCCTGGCAATAAGAAGGCTGCAGAACCGGCAACACCAGCAAATAGTGGAATCGCCAAACGAACCACATTACCGCCAGTACGACGCGCCACAGCAAACACCACGCCGATCAACAATACAATCGCTACGTCAAAAAACAGCGGCAAAGTACAAATCAAACCCGCAATACCCAGCGCATAGTTGGCACGGCTATGGCCAAACTTGTCGAGTAATTTAACCGCGATTTGGTCCAAAGCGCCGGTTTCATGCAAGATTTTGCCGAACATCGCGCCCAAGGCGACCACAATCGCTAAGAACCCGAGCGTTCCGCCCATCCCTTTTTGCATCGTGTCGGCAATTTTATCGACTGGCATGCCAGAGAAAATACCGGCACCAATTGACACAATCATCAACGCAACAAAGGCGTGCATCCGAGCTTTCATCACTAAAAACAGCAAGAGCAGCACTGAACCTAGCGAGGTAAATATGAGTGTAAACGTATCCATGCTCGATTACTCCTGTGCCAAGATTGCTTGATGAGCCGCAGCAATTACGGCCTCGAGTGGCGGTGTGATATCAATCACGATGACATCGCTTTCGTCGGCGCTTGGTACTTCTAGCGTGGCAAATTGCGAGGCTAACATGCCGCTCTTTTGGAAATGACCTTGGCGTGCAATCAAGCGTTGTTCGATCAATTCGTAATCACCTTTTAAAAAGATGAAAGAGAGATTGGGATTACCTTGGCGCAAACGATCTCGATAAGACTTTTTGAGTGCGGAGCAAACAATCAGCGACACTGGATTAGTGCGTTGCATGGCAAAGGCCGCATCATTGACAGCACCTAACCACGGCGCACGATCATCGTCGTTGAGCGGCTGGCCTGATGCCATTTTTTCAATATTGGCGCGTGGGTGCAAAAAATCACCGTCTAAAAATGCGGCGTTAAGATCTTTTGCGAGTTGATTGGCGACTGCCGTTTTACCACAGCCTGAAACACCCATCAAAACGTAAACTTTTGTACTTGTCATTTTTCGACTCCAATCGAAATATTTGAAGATGTTACTGGTAACATGTTTTCGGTAACATCTTGCCTTTATTTTTATCTTCGCTCAAGTGTTGACGTGGGTTTAAGGGCTGTTTTGACCTAGGGATTACACTTACGTAGTCGGGTGAATATTTACTACGCAATGTATGTGTATCGGTGCTAGTAAGCTAAAGGCTTACAAGTAAATACATCATGAGGGTATCTGGAGTAGGGCACTGATTAAACGTGTTTAAGTATGCTGCCGCCCAAAAAAAGATCAAAACCTAGGTTCAGTGTACGTTCAGGATATTGCTGGCCATTGATGCTGCCAATGAGTCGCTCGGCGGCATGGCGGCCAATCGCTTCGCGGGGCGTAATAATGCTAGCGAGCTGAGGTTTGAGTGCCAAGCCAATGTCGAGATGGTTAACACCGGCGATGCCAATGTCTTCTGGAATGCGTCGGCCCATACTTTGTAATTCCAGTAATGCACCAGCGGCAATGTCGTCATTGGTACAAAAAACGCCATCGAGATCGGGGACTTCGAGTAAAGCTTGGCGAATTAAGCTGGCGCCTAAAGTAAAGCTTGATGATTCGCTGGTTTGAATGGTGTGTGACTGTAATTGCTGCGCGGCCATGGCTTGGCCATAACCATCATTACGCTGCTGAGTTCGGGTATCCATACGTGCCGCTAAATACACAATACGCCGGTAGCCGTGCGCCAGCATCGCTTCGATCATGGCTTTGGCGGCGGCAACGTGATCAAGGCCAACAGCCAAATCAATCGGCTGAGCCGGTAAGTCCATGATCTCCACCACAGGAATCGCTGCGACTTCCAGCATTTTTCGGGTGCGGGTGGTGTGATTGGATTCCGATAAAATTAAACCATCAATATGAAATGACAGTAATTGCTCGATTTGTTGTTCTTCACGCTCAGGCTCGTAACCATAATGGCCGTATAAAGTGTGGTAGCCCGCCGGAGTGCTGACTTGTTCAATGCCATGGGCGACGGCAGAAAACACCTGATTGGACATGGAGGGCAAAAGCACGCCAATCGCTCGACTGCGCGAGTTCGATAGCATCGCTGGAACGCGACTCGGAATATAGCCTAGCGTTTGCATGGCTTGGGCGATACGTGCCGCCGTGAGTGGAGCGACTTGCTCAGGAGAGCGCAAGTAGCGGCTAATGGTCATTTTGGAGGTGTTGACTAAATCGGCAACGTCTTGCAATGAAGGGCGGCGTGGCTTGTCGTTCATGCTTGAGTACCGCAAACTGGGCAGATCGGATCTTGTCTGTATTTCATCTCGCGCCAGCGAGCAGTGCGAGCATCATAAAGTTGTAAGCGGCCAATCAAGGTTTCACCCAGCCCCATTAAAACTTTAAGCGTTTCGGCGGCTTGTGCGGCACCGATAATCCCCACCAGCGGCGCAAAAACGCCAAAGGTGGCGCAAGGGCCATCATTGGCTTCGCCTTCTTCGCCAAACAAACAGTGATAACACGGCGCGCCATCGATTCGAGTATCAAATACCGTCAATTGTCCATCAAAGCGTACTGCGGCACCCGATACTAAGGGGGTTTTGCTGGCAACACAGGCGCGATTGATGGCGTGGCGGGTGGCAAAGTTATCGCAGCAATCCACGACAATATCCGCGGCAGAGACTAATTCAAGTAAGCGCTCGCTGCTGGCGCGCTCGTTAAGCGCAATAATGCGAATTTGGCTATTGAGGGCTTCGAGGGTTTGCTTGGCCGAGAGGGCTTTATTTTGTCCGACACGATCCTCGGTATGGACGATTTGCCGTTGTAAATTACTTAAATCGATGTGATCGTCGTCGACAATCGTCAGTGTACCTATGCCGGCGCTGGCCAAATACAGTGTCACTGGCGAGCCTAAGCCGCCCGCGCCAATCACTAAGACATGCGCTTGGCTGAGCGCGGTTTGTCCTTCAATGCCGATCTCGTCGAGCAAAATATGGCGGCTATAGCGCAGTAGGGCGTTGTCGTCGAGATCGATTTGGGCACTACGAGTCGGGCAAAAAGTCATGGCAACAGAGGATTGAGGATTAAGCGCCGATTATAGCGCGTCACGTTCTGTTCGGGATTATTGCGGTATTAGTTTGTGCGAGGTAGTTTCAGCTCGCAGTCAGCGTGGCTAAATGGATTGTGCGGGTAGTTAAAGGTAACGCCGCAGCTCTTCTGGCGTATCGTCATGATCACCATGCGGGTGTTTTTCCCAAACATGGATATAAATTTGTGGTGACTTCAAATTGTGTTCTGGCATGGCGAGATTATCGCGTTGGACAGCTTCACTGTAATGCACAAACTCACGTTTAATTTTTTGCCAAAAATGAGTGTCTAGCTCAAATCCGGCATTTTGTAGTTGCTGCTCAATATCCAGCAACACATATTCGCACAGTGAGTAACAGATGGTGATTTTGTGTTCTGCGGGGTAGGCTTGTGCTTGAATGCCGTTGAGGTGTGCCAAAAAGCGCGCCGCAGCTACGGTTTGATCGATTGCGGTGGGATTAAAAACAATATCGTGTTGACTGCGTTGCACTTCGAGCAGCTTAGGCATGATCGAGCCTCTTAATAAGAGATATCATCTAAATAGATTAAGCTTTTCTTGGCGCAATTGCACTGATTTTATGCGCAAAAAAAACACCTTCTGGAAGAGTTCCAGAAGGTGTTTTTCGTTTTGTTAGATTAGCGGTTAGCTTGCGATAGCACGACTTTCATGCCGGGCACTAAATTTTGCCGATTCCATTTTTTTAGATCAGCCAGTTCAACGTCAAATTTACGGGCAATTGAGCTATAGGTATCACCGCGCTGGGCAACGTATTTGCTCGGAGACTTGGTCGCCAGCGTATTTTGCTGGCGTTGCACTAGCAAGGTATCGCCGATCGCAATATGGTTGGTTTTTTGTCCATTGAGTGATTTTAATTGCGCCAGACTCAAGCCATAACGGTTGGCAATATTAAATAACGTATCGCCTTTGGCGACTTTATGTTCGGTGGTTTTGCTGTTTTTAGCTAACACCGGTTGCGCTTTGGGTTTGTCATTGGCACCGGTATCGATGGCGTCAGACTCACGATTTTTATGTAGTGCAGCTAATGTTTGTCGCTCAGAGATATCTAGCCCTGCAAGGCGAGGCACTAAAATCGTTTGGCCACGCGCAACGTTTTCTTTGCTGGCAATATCATTCATATCGCGTAATTCGGCGGCGGCAATGCCAAAGGTCGTGGCTAAATCTTCAAAGCGTTCACCCGTTTTGGTGACATAAGGCTGCCAATTGAGTAATGGCTCGGTGTATTGCGCTAAATTACGCTCAAAAATCGCTTTATTGGCAATCGGTAAAACTAATTGTCGGTCTTCTTTGTGGGCAATCACCGGGCGGATAAACCCAGGGTTGAGGCGTAGTAATTCATCCACGCTAATTTCGGCCAATTGCGCAGCAATGGACACGTCCATATGTTTGCCCGGTTGCAATGTAGTGAAATAGGCTTGATTGGCCATCGGCTTAAGTTCAACGCCATAGGCGGCTGGGTCGGCAATAATATTGCGGATGGCGAGTAATTTAGGTACGTAGTTACGGGTTTCTTCGGGCATTCTTAAGTCGCTATAGCTAGCGCCTAGGCCCGCAGCTTGATTGCGATCGACTGCGCGGCGAACGGCATTTTCGCCCCAGTTGTACGATGCGAGTGCCAATTGCCAATCATCAAAAAGGCCGTGAATTTCTTGTAAATAAGACAAAGCCGCGCCAGTTGCCGCTACAACATCACGACGGCCGTCATACCACCAAGTGCGCTCAAGACCATAACGCTTACCCGTGGCAGGAATAAATTGCCACATGCCAGCTGCTTGCGCCGAAGATAGCGCTTTGGGGTTGTAGGCCGATTCGATCATGGGTAAGAGCGCCATTTCCATCGGCATGCCGCGCTTTTCGACTTCTTCGACCACAAAGTGTAAATACGGGGTACTGCGGCTAATAATGCGATTGAGGTAGTCAGGTCGACTGGCGTAGTAGTTTTCCCACTTTGTGACTAAGGGGCTATCAATATCGGGGATGGCAAAGCCTTTACGAACGCGGACCCAAATATCGGTTTCTGCTGGAATGACCTGATTATTAAATAAAGCCTGCATCACGCGCTGCGTATCGGCGCTGATGGGCGCCGTAGGCTGGGTGAGGGCGTAATCAAAGCGAGTATTGGGATCAGCTGCAAGCAGCGGTGTGGCTAAAAAAGCGCTTAAAATGAGCGCAGGTAGTCGCAGCATAAGCTGACCCCAAAGTAAATGAATCTGCCGATACTAATGGCGGCTTTCCTGCTGTGTCAACGAGTTAGCCGCTGAAAGTGGATTAACGGAAAGAATCTTTCCAGCTGCGTAGTGCGGTAAAGCAATCTAATGGCGTGCTTATATCTGGCTGATGGGCTTTAACTTGCTTAAATAACTCAGCATCTGTGCAGCGTAGGTAAGGATTGGTCGCCAATTCCAGTGCAATCGTGCTGGGTAAAGTGGCTTGTTGGCGGGAACGTTTTTCGCTTTCTATGGCCTGACGTTCTATCAAGGCGCTGTTATCGGGTTGCACATGCAGCGCAAAGCGTAGATTGCTGAGCGTGTATTCGTGGGTACAGCAAACCTGCGTTTGCAAAGGGAGTTGGGCTAGTCGTTGTAGACTGTTAAATAATTGCACCGGTTGGCCTTCAAATAGTCGGCCACAGCCAGCGGCAAATAAAGTATCACCACAAAACAAGAGGCCAGCACCAAAGTAAGCTAAGTGATCTAAGGTGTGGCCGGGCGTGGCGATGACTTGAAACGGCTCTCCCAGTAAAGTGAGGGCGTCGCCATCGTGGCAAGGATGATTCACCTCTGTGATGCCTGCCGGGCCGTAAATGGGTAGCTCGCTGCCAGCGAATGCGCTTAAGCCTCCGGTATGATCATGATGGTGGTGTGTAACGAGTATGCCGGCTAATTGCGCTTGATTGGCGGCTAGCCAATTTTGTAATGGGGCGGCAAGACCTGGATCAACGGCGATGACTTGGTGTTGATGCTCGATGAGCCAGATATAGTTGTCATCCAGAATCGGTAGGCAGTGTAGTTTGAGCATTTTATTTACTTAAATCCTGTGGGCATCAAAAAATGAATGCTGAGTTTGATCATTTTGCTACTTGGCTCGCCACTCCGCTAGGGCGTTATGTCGCCATGAGCGAGTTGGCTTGGTTTGAGCGCTCGGTGGTGGATATTTTTGGCTACAAAGCAGTGCAGCTTGAATTGCCACAAATTGATTGTCTACGTAGCAATCGCATGCCTTGGCGCTTGCAAGCGGGTGAAGCTGCTGGCACGCAGTTAAAATGCTCGGTTCAAGCCTTGCCATTTGATGAGCAAAGCTTGGATTTGATTGCTTTGCCACATGTGCTGGATTTTTGTCAGGACCCACATGCCGTGCTGCGCGAATGTCAGCGCGCCCTGCGCCCAGAGGGGCGTTTATTGATTACGGGCTTTAATCCATGGAGTTTATGGGGTTTACGCCGTTTAAAGCCCAATTCAGAAATCCCGTGGAAAGGCAATTTTGTGGCGCTACCCAAATTAAAAGATTGGTTAAGCGTGCTGGATTTTCAAACGCTGCAAGACGAGCATTTATGTTATCGGCCACCGGTGCAACGTGCTGGTTGGTTAGAAAAAAGCCGGTTTCTCGATCAAGCGGGTGATCGCTTATGGCCAGCTGGCGGTGGCGTGTATTGTATTGCCGCGGTAAAGCGGATTCGCGGTATGCATTTGATCGAGCCACAATGGCGGACTGCCACCGCAACCGCGAATTCAGCAATGGCCATCGAAAAACTCCGCCAGCAAGCGCGCAAAGATCGGTGTAAATAGAGCAAAACCGACTTTTATCAAAGGTATGTGCTGGTAGTTTTTGAATCTAATGCGCTACAAGCACATACCTTTTAATTTTTACTGCTGGATTTATTTATCACACAGTTTCGCCGCGTCTTGCATTGATTTAATCAATTTATTGCCATCATCACGATTTTTAGTCGCTAAACGAATATCATGACCGCTGCCGAGGTTGCCGCCGCCAAAAGCGATTTTGACTTCTTCATCATTCACATCAATAAATTGCACCACGGTGAGATTGATTAAACGCTCGGTTTTGTTCTCGCTGGGAATTTTCCACGGACAAAAAGTCGCGGCATACAGCGGAACAGCGGTTAAACTGAGCGGCAATATCCAACTTAAAACCAGTGCAGATACACGCATTGCGTCACCTCAAAAGTGAAGAACATCATGGTAGAAATCTATACCGACGGCGCTTGTAAAGGCAATCCCGGCCCTGGCGGCTGGGGCGCTTTTTTGCGCTTTGGCGAGCATGAAAAAGAATTATTCGGTGGTGAAGCGCATACCACCAATAACCGCATGGAATTACTGGCGGTGATTAGCGCTTTAGCGGCGTTAACCCGCACGTGTGAAGTCACCATCCATACCGACTCACAATACGTTAAAAATGGCATTGAAACTTGGATTCATGGCTGGAAAAAAAACGGCTGGAAAACGGCCGCCAAACAAGCGGTTAAAAATGAAGACTTGTGGAAGCAGCTCGACGAGCAAGTGGCGCGGCATACTGTGGCGTGGCGTTGGGTGAAAGGCCATGCCGGCAATCCTGGCAATGAGCGCGCCGATCAATTAGCCAATCGCGGCGTTGAGTCGCTCACTTAATGCGCGCTTGGCGTAAAGCCAATTACATCCATCCCCAGCACCCCCAGCGACATACTTTGATGCAGCGCCAGCACGTCGGCTTGATCGCCAGCGGCGGCGCGCGCAATCAGTAGCGGTAAGAAATGTTCGATAGTGGGGTGGGCTTGCCGCGCATACGGTAAGTTTTGTTGCCAATTAACCCAGTCAAGCAAGGGCAGGGTATTGAGCGCAGAGTAAGTTGCAGCAATGAATTGCGCTGCATACGGTTCAATTTGCCAGTCAGTTTGGCCGTCTTTCATCCGACTAAAAGCGTCATTTAAATTATGCGTAATGCTGCCTGAGCCAATCAGCAAAACCTCATCGGGTAAATATTTGGCCAGCGATTGGCCCAGCGCTAAATGCGCGGCGCTGTCCAGCGATGCCGCCAATGAAATCGTCACCAAAGGGATATCGGCTTTGGGGTACATCAGTAGCAACGGCACCCAAGCGCCATGATCAATCGCCGGGTGTTGGCTAATGGCCATCGAGTGTCCATCGTTGGCTAGTTGTAAGCCCAGGCGTTCGGCCAATCCCGGGTCGCCTTGCGGGCGATATTGCAATTGATACAGCTCAGGCGCAAAACCACGAAAATCATACATTTCTTGCCATTGCTGGGCGCTACCGACGGTGAATTGCGCTTGAATATTGTGTGCAGAAATCAGCACGATGGCCTTGGGGCGAGGCAAGGTTTGGCCCAGTGAAAGCAAAAAATCGTGCGCTGGGCTGGGCTCAATCGCTAGTGATGGCGCACCGTGGCTAATAAAAAGAGTGCGGGGCATGGGTTTCCTGAGTGTATTGATATTGTGATATTGGCCGTGTTGACCTTCGCCGTGCCGTGGGGCAGGCGCGATTTTTCTATCATACGAGTTTGCCGCAGGCGCTGCGGCGAAATGATTTGAACGAATTGGTGAGAAAAAACGAAGCCAATTGCGTGCGGCTCACTTTAGCGTTCAACCAAAATCCAACTCAGAGGCGCAGAGCAAAACATCAGCAAATTACAGCTTAAATCATCGTGTTGGCGATGGTTTGAGACCTAAATTGCTTTTCTCTGCGCCTCTGTGTCTCTGCGTTAAAAAGGTTTTGATGTTGTCGACATAAGGCAGGGCGCGTGGTTTTTCACGCGGTGGACGGTTTTTTGCCAGTGATCAACATCAGTTACAATAGCGCCATTGTTTTGTTGGGAATCATCATGCGTCAAATTTTCCTCGATACCGAGACGACAGGTCTGCGCGTTGAAGACGGTAACCGAATTTTGGAAATCGCTGCGGTTGAAATGATCGATCGTAAATTATCCAAAGCCGATAGCCATTTTCATCGCTACATCAATCCGGGTCGCGACTCTGAAGAGGGCGCTTTGAATGTCCATGGTTTAACCACGCAATTTTTGTCTGATAAAGCCAAGTTCGGGCAAATCGTCGATGATTTTCTTGAATTTGTAAAAGACGCCGAAATCATCATCCATAACGCGCCGTTTGACGTTGGCTATCTGAATATGGAGCTGGGCAAGCTGGGCCGTGGCAAGTTAGAAGACTACGTCGCTAGCGTGACCGACACCTTGAAAATGGCCAAAGATCTGTGGCCGGGCAAACGCAATAGCCTAGATGCGCTGTGTGATCGCTATGACGTCGATCGCTCTGGCCGAACATTACACGGCGCGCTGATTGACTGCGAATTACTCGCCGAAGTGTATATGGCGATGACGCGTGGCCAAGATAGTCTGTTGATCGACTACGCGCCAACCGCAGAAGAAAACGCCAGTAATTTAGCCCGCCGCAGCAATAGCTTGCCGCTGATCGTGACGCAGGCCAGCAGCGAAGAACTGGCATTACATCAAAAGTATCTTGATGCGCTGGATAAAGCCGTGAAAGGCAGCTGCGTGTGGCGCGAACTAGAGCCACTACCACAGGTGCCCAATAGCGAGGGCAATCCACAATGAGCGTTTGCATGAATAGCACTGAACTTAAAACCGCCGCACACGCCGCGTGGGAAGAGCACGATGAAGCGTTGGCCGAACAGCATTTTTTGGCGGCGCTAGCGATTGACGAGCAAGACGCGGTGACGAACTACGATTTGGCACTGCTGTATAAATATCAAAGCCGCTGGGCTGAATCGCTGCGTTACAACCGCCGCACGACTGAGCTTAACCCCGAAGACGAAGCCGCATGGTGGAATATGGGCATCGCGGCAACGGCGATGGCTGATTGGGAAACGGCGGCCAAAGCGTGGGCATTCTTTGGCGTTACGCTGCCATTGAATGCGGCGGAGAATGCTGCGCCCGATTTAAAACTGGGCTTGATTCCAGTGCGAATTACGCAAGGCGATCAGGTTGAACTGCTGTGGGCCAATCGCCTTGATCCGGCGCGCGCACAGATTGTCAGCGTCCCGATGCCTGATTGTGGCGTGCGTTACCAAGATATCGTACTAATTGACGGCGCACCGCGTGGCACGCGTGAACTTAACGGCAAAGACGTTCCGGTTTTTGATTGGCTAGAATTCTGGCAGCGCGCAAATTACTCGACGTATGTGCTTGAAGCTAATGTTCCTAGTGCGCTAGAGGCTAATACCCTTGATGAAATGATTGCAGAAAGCGATATGGCGCTGGAAGATTGGGGCAGTAATGTACAAATGCTCTGCAAAGCCTGCAGCGAAGGTACGCCGCACGAACATCATGATACAGCGAGCGAAGCTACAGTCGCTTGGCAGCCTGAGCGCCAATTTGGCGTTGCGGCCTTGAATGATCAAGCATTAGCTGACGTGCTCGATGCTTGGCAAGCCGCGCATCCTGAAGTCGAGATCACCGAAGTGTATAACGCGCTCGATGCACAAGAAGACGACGCGGAAAATGATGATATGAATGAGGCTGCGCAATGACTGCCATCGCCTTAGTTCCTGCTGCTGGGAGCGGCAGCCGGATGGCATCCGCGACGCCAAAACAATATTTAGATTTGCTTGGCCAGCCCTTGATCGCACACACCCTGCGCGCTTTGCTCGGTGCTGCGGGCATTGCCCAAGTGGTGGTGGTGATTTCACCAGAAGATGAATGGTGGGAAAGCTACGATTGGGGCGCTGTACTGGGCGAGTCGTTGCCTCGCTTGCTGGTGCTGCGCGTTGGCGGCGTTAGCCGCGCTGAATCAGTGATGAATGGTTTGACGGCACTTGCCGCAGCCCCCGTCGAAAATCCTCAAGCCGGCCAACCAGCGCAGGGTTTTGCGATGTCTGACGATATTTGGGTGCTGGTGCATGACGCCGCCCGTCCTTGTATCACCAGCCAACAAGTGGATGCCATGATTATTCAATTGGAGTATGACGCTGTAGGCGGCATTTTAGCTGTTCCAGTGGCCGATACCCTTAAAGTTTCCCTTGGTCATCAAGAAGAGCAGCGTATCGCCCGCACCACGCCGCGTGCTGGACTTTGGCAAGCACAAACGCCGCAAATGTTCCGCCGTGGTCCTTTGCTCGCCGCACTCCAAGACGCGCTGCCCGAACACGTCGCAGAGATCACCGATGAAGCCAGCGCGCTCGAACGCCTCGGCCATTCACCCAAACTCATCATGGGCAGCCCATGGAATCTGAAAGTGACTTATCCGCAGGATTTGCAATTGGCGGGGTTGTTGTTGGGCGTTGGAAAATTGTGATGGATGATTTTTATTTACTGCAAAAGCTTAAAAAGTACGAAATAGATTTACACCGTTCCGAGCCCCGTAAAAATCATCAGCAACTGTGCGCCCTATTGCATCATGATTTTTTAGAGATAGGCCGCTCCGGCCAGACTTATGATCGAAATGCAATTATTCTCGCCTTAGAAAATGAGGCTCCTTATCAAGTTTGGTCGCAAGATTATGTGCTAAAGATCATGAGTGTGGATGTCGCATTGCTCACCTATAAAGCGGCCAAATTGAGAACGGATGGGCAACTGGAAAACTGTTCTATACGTAGCTCATTATGGAAACTTGAAAGAGAACAATGGAAAATGATTTTTCATCAAGGTACAGCCCTTGATGGATTTGAAAAAAACAGTAATTCGTAGGGTCGGCTTTAGCCGACCTAGTTACGCTAAAAGGAGCTCGCTAGGCCATGCAGTGATTGGCTCAAAGGTCGCTGTAGTTTGGCTCATCAGGCATATCACATTATTTGTACTACGCATGAGCGTGCTCGCTGGTTTGATTCTCCCGCTTTAGCCAGAATATTGATTCGTGAAATGAGGGGATTACATGAGAAGGGCAATGTCGATTCCCTTGCCTGGGGTTTGATGCCTGATCATTTGCATCGGTTGTTGGTGCTGCAAACAGAGCAAAATTTATCGACGGTTATCAAGTTGTTAAAGGGGCGTAGTGCAAGGTTGATCAATACGCATCTTCAGCGCACAGGTCAGATTTGGCAAAAAGGCTTTTACGATCATGCGTTGAGAGTCGAAGAGGATTTACCGGCGATCGCACGTTATATTATGGCTAATCCGATTCGTGCTGGATTGGTGCACTGTGTGGGTGACTATCCTTGGTGGGATGCTGTCTGGCTTGATCGGATTAAATTGCAGGTCGGCTCAAGCCGACCCTACAGGTGTAGTTGATTGAAAAAGGAATAATATTATGGCTTTACCTTTCCGTATCGGCCAAGGCTGGGATGTTCATCGTATGGTGGCCGATCGTCTTTTAATTTTGGGAGGTGTACATATCCCGTTTGAAAAAGGCTTGCTGGGGCATTCCGATGCCGATGCTTTGCTGCATGCAATTACCGATGCGATTCTTGGCGCGGCGGGCTTGGGCGATATTGGTCGGCATTTTCCCGATACGGCCAGCGAATTTAAAGGCGCAGATAGCCGCGTTTTATTGCGCGAAGCGGTGCGGCGAGTGGCGGAACTAGGCTGGCAAGTGGCGAATATTGATGCATCGATCTTAATTCAGCAGCCCAAAATGGCGCCGCATATTCCCGCCATGAGGGTAAATATTGCCGAAGATTTGCAAATAGATGTGGCTTTGGTCAACGTGAAAGCCAAGACTTATGAAAAGCTCGGACCGGTGGGAGAAGGCGCAGCAGTTGAGGCTCAGGCGGTTGCCTTACTCTCTGTCAGGTAAGTTTGTGCTGGATTCTGCAGGTTTTTCAATTATATTGATTAGGCAAATTATTTATTTCTAGCCTGTCAATTTAGCGCTAGACTGGTTTTTTGCTGACACTACTTGTTAGCCTCGATGGGTGATAATTTGCTTTTTGCTTATCGTTTGAATAAACAAATCTAGGGGTATCAATTATGCGCACTAAATTACTTGCTTCTATCTTGTTAACTGCTGGTTTATTGGTCGGAACTGCGTCTATTGCCGCAACTGGGCAAGATGAATTACTAGTGGCGACTTCTGAACGTAAGATTGATGAGGCACGGGTGGTATCTGTCGATTTGGCAACGCGCAGCGTTGTGCTCCAAATGCCAAGCGGGCAAATGCTTGAGTTTGCCAATATTAATCCCAAGGTTACGCGTCTGAATACCTTAAAGCCCAATGACACGGTAACGGTGACGGGCGCCGAAACGATGGCTTTTGTATTACAAAAAGGCACTGCTGGTATTCGTAAAGTGATTGATACCAATACACAGGATTTATCGGTCGATGGCGCAGGCATGACATTAACGCATACCGTTTACAATGATATTGTGGGCGTGAATGTGGCCGCTGGTACGCTGCGTGTTAAAGATTTTGCAGGCAAGATCATTACCGTGCCAGTTGCTAACAAAGAATGGCTAACACAAGCCGCAGCGGGTGATCAGTTGTTAGTAGTGACACGCGCCTCAATGATGGCATTTGCTAACTAAGCGGTATTTTAAAATGGTTTGATATTGTTCTCTGTTAGCAAAGTGCCGTAAGGTTTTTGATACTTAACTATCAAACGATCTCTAATTATTTAAATTCACCGTTTGCTGCCGAGCCCACCTATATGGTGGGCTTTTTAATTGTGGCTTGTGAATGGCTTTGTTGCACAAATCAGCGGCGCAATGCTGCTGGTAGAATAGCGATATAGAATAGCGATATGAGCAAACCAGCACCCCACAAATACAAAACCACCAACTGGCCAAGCTATCACGCAGCTTTGAAATCGCGTGGCGCATTAATGATTTGGCTTGATCCAGCGCTGAAATGGGCTGCTGAGCCCACTGGCAAGCGCGGACGAAACCCCACTTTTAGCGATGCTGCCATTCAATTCTGCCTCACCATCAAATGCCTGTTTGGCCTCGCATTGCGCCAAGCAACCGGCATGGTTGAAAGCCTACTTCGGCTCGCCAACTTAGATTGGAACGTTCCTGATTCGAGCACGATCTCTCGTCGACAAAAAACGCTGAAAGTCACGATTCCGGCCCGTCAAAGTCAGGGTGGACTGCATTTACTCGTCGATAGCACAGGCATCAAAATGCTCGGTGAAGGTGAATGGAAAACCAAAAAACACGGCGCTGAATATCGTAGGCAGTGGCGTAAAGTTCACCTCGGCATTGATGCCGAAACCCTTGAAATTCGTGCCATCGAGGTCACCGATAACAAAACAGGTGATGCGCCCATTTTGCCGGAATTGATGAATCAGATTCCCGAGTCTGAACAGATTGCGGCGATTTACGGTGATGGCGCTTACGACACCAAAGAATGCCACAATGCCATTGCGGCAAGAGGTGCGGCAGCGATTATTCCTACACGGAAAAATGCACAATTTCGGAAAGAAAATACGGCCGGAGCGAGAGCGCGGAATGACATCTTACGGGCGACCAAATACTTGGGTAGGGCCATCTGGAAAAAATGGTCTGGGTATCATCGACGTAGCTTGGTAGAAACCAAAATGCAATGCTTCAAACTATTGGGTGAACGAGTGATGGCGCGGGACTTTGATCGTCAGGTGGCTGAGTTGCAAGTGCGTGCAGCGATCTTAAATCGCTTCACGCAACTGGGTACGCCAATGACGGTAAGAGTGGGATAAATCCGTCTGGGGTTAGGGGTGACTTACCCTCTAGTTGATTTGTGCAACAAAGCCCTGGGGTAGTGTAAAAAATAGGATTTTGTGGGCGTAATTGAAGTAATTTATCGACGGTTTGTTTCATCTCATTGGTAGAGAGCTTAAATGGATTATTAGCATGCAATGTGAGTGCGGCTAGACTGAAATTGTGATTGCTGCCATCGTAGAGAACAATTTTGCCGCGGTATTTGGTTTGCCATAAGTCATTCATTGACGCTGGTGGTATTTTGAATTGTTTTTTATCATAAATAAGCCCCATTTCTGAATATGTAAATGGAATGGCGTATAAATGACCGTTACGATTTAAACCTAATATTTGCTCAGTTTTACGAAAACGAGGCAATTGATTTTTGGTATTAGGGATTTGATTTTGTTTAATTGGGGTGACGAGATTATGGTCAATGTAACGCTGTAATTCTGCAGTATTAACGGCAAAAACATCATAAGTATTGGCCTGTTTACGATTGAGCTTTTCCCATAGCTCATCATCACTTGAGATATAAGTCAGTTCAACTTTGGTATGGTACTTCTGTTCAAATGCAGCAATCCAGTCAGGGTCTGCATAACCATGCCAAGTCAAAATACGTAAAGTATTTTCTGCATTTGCCATTGGCGTAAGTAATATCAGCGCCAGAAAAAAACGTTTTATTTTACGAATCAACCTCATTTTTATGGCGCAAGTGGTAAGTTAATGAACCCCAATAGTAGTGGGTTTTATCATAAAAACAAATGCTTATCGCGATGTTGATGACTTATTTCGCTGAATTAATCTGGGTACATGTGCAGGCTAATTTGACCGTCTTGGCTTAATAAATAACCACCATGACCATTTTTCCAGTCAGGAATGACCCAGCGAATTCCGTGTTGATGTTGGTGTTGCGCGGGTCTATGGGTGTGTCCATGAATCAGCAGCCGTGCAGGACTATGCTGCAATTCAGCTTCAATCGCCGCAAGATTGACATCCATAATCATGCGGTTTTTATTTTTATTTGATTTTTGTGATTTTAAACGTAAATTAGCAATTTGCTTATCACGGATTTTTTTCGGCAAATGCAGCCAAATCCATTGCACAATCGGATTGCGAGTCAGCCGGCGATAGCGTTGATAGGCGATATCATCAGTGCAATACCGGTCGCCGTGGCCCAATAAAATTGCCTGCCCTTGTAGGTGTATCAAGCTTGGGTCTGGCAACACCGTGAGTTGACCACTTTTTGCAAATCGGCGACCAACGAGTAAATCGCGATTACCTGCCATAAAAAAAACTTTGACGCCAGATTGCGCAACGGCAGCGATTTGCGCCACTTGCTCAGCGTAAAATGGCTCGTCGAGCTGATCGTCACCCAACCAGTATTCAAATAAATCCCCCAAAATATATAAATATTCGGCTTTGTTCGCGACAATCTGGCGCATAAATTGTTGATATGCATGTACCGTGGCCGTGTCGCTAGGGGATAGGTGTAGGTCAGAAATAAAGTAAGTAGCTTGAGTCATTCGAAAGGCTTAGCAGGTTGAGCATAAAAAAAGCGCAGGCTTGCTGCGCTTAAAATAAATCGATCATAAGTCAAAATAATTAGGCCAGCACTTCGGCACTCAAAATTACCACATCTGTTTTTGGTACATCTTGGTGGAAACCATTGCTGCCGGTTTTTACTTTTTCGATTTTGTCGACGATGTCTTGCCCTTCAATCACGGTGCCAAATACGGCATAGCCCCAGCCTTGTGCTGTTTTATTGCGATGATTTAAAAAATCATTGTCAGCTGCATTGATAAAAAACTGCGAAGAGGCCGAATGAGGTTCTGGTGTGCGCGCCATTGCGACAGTGTAAATGTCGTTTTTTAAACCATTGTCAGCTTCATTTTGGATGGTTGGATGCTTGTCTTTTTTTTCTTTCATGCCGGGTTCAAAGCCGCCGCCTTGCACCATAAAACCATCGATGACGCGATGGAAAATCGTACCATCGTAATGACCCGAAGTGGCGTATTGAATAAAGTTAGCCACCGTAATCGGCGCTTTTTCTTCGTTTAGTTCTAAAACAATGTCGCCCATGCTGGTGGTGAGTTTTACTTTAGTCATCTGTTTTGTCCTTGAAAAAATATAAATTACTTGGTCGTGCTGCTTTTGCTAGCGCTGGCCTTTTCTGTTTTGGCGGCTATTTCTTTGGCGCTGATTAAGATGATCGGCTCAGCAGGGGTATCACCAGGCAGTAAATTTACTTTTGCCATTTGATCGGCGACCTCCATACCACTCAATACTTTACCAAATACTGCGTAACCCCAACCATCAAATGAAGGGTAGTTTAAAGCGTCATTGTTTTTTAGATTGATATAAAACTGGCTTGTTGCCGAATGCGGCTGACCGGTTCTGGCCATTGCCAGCATCCCTCGGTCATTTTTCAGTCCTTTTTCTGTCGTGATTTTGGCTTCGTTTTGAATCGATGCTTTAGTTGGTTTTTGTTCTTGTTTTACATCGTAACCACCACCTTGCACGACAAATCCGGGCACTACACGGTGAAAAATCGTACCGTCATAATGTTTGCTTTTTACATACTGCAAAAAATTTGCCACCGAGATCGGCGCTTGCTCTGGATAGAGTTCTACGATGATTTTACCTTTGCTGGTGTTGAGCTCGACTTGCGGATTGGCGGCGATGGCGGTCAAGCTTGAAAGTGCTAAAGCGGCAGCGATAACGAAGCGTTTCATGAAAATTCCTGCAAATTGGAGGTAAAAATACAATCTCGTAATCATAACATGTGCACAGTGTAGAATTGCCAGCTTAAGGAGAACTGATGATGCTGAAATTACCTTCTTTGGACCAATTTATTACTGAATTTGATACGGTGTTGCGTACTTTAGCTGCGCCTGCTGTAAGTGCTAGGGCGCACCCTGATGCCAAAATTGACGATGTCGCAATGAGTAGTGCAGAAAAAGCGCACGCAGCAGGATTGATGCGGGTGAATCACTGCGGCGAAGTGTGCGCGCAAGCGCTGTATCAAGGGCAGGCATTGACCGCCAGAGACCCCGCTGCACGGCAAGCGTTACGACAAGCAGCCGATGAAGAGGTTGAGCATTTGGCTTGGACCCAGCGGCGCTTGGCTGAGCTAGGTAGTCACCGCAGTGTGCTTAATCCTCTGTGGTATGCCGGCTCATTGGCGATGGGCGTTGCCGCAGGTGTGATTGGTGATAAATGGAATTTGGGCTTTTTGGCCGAAACGGAGCGGCAGGTTGGGGCTCATTTGCAAAGTCATCTCAATGAATTACCTGAGTCGGATGAAAAAAGCCGAGCCATTGTGGCGCAAATGTATTTGGATGAAATGAGTCATGCAGAGCTGGCCGATCAAATGGGGGCAGCCCCTTTGCCGCCGCCTGTTCCACAATTGATGCAGTTAACTTCTAAATTAATGACGCAACTCAGTTATCGTTTTTAACCGAGTTTAAAAATTAAATAGCATATTGTGAGCATTAAGGCGGCTGACACGACCCGCTAGAACTTTGCGCCAGATCAGATTTGTCGTATTCAATACCAATGTCATGGCAATACTTCCGCTCTTTGTGGGTATGCACGTTATAAAATAGCGCCATCTAAATAATAGAAATGCAGGCTTTGATATGAATGGGATGTTAGCTCCTTCTGCCATTGTTGATTATGTTGAACACAGTGCTTTAGAAAAATCAGCATTGCCTAGCTCACGATTGGCGGTCATGGCCATTATCGGCGGGATGTTTATTTCCCTTGGTGGTTTGCTCGCGGTTTGTGTAGCAGGGGGATCGCCTGAGTTGATGCAGACCAATCCAGGCTTAGGCAAATTATTATTTGGCGCGGTTTTCCCTTTGGGCTTTATTGCGGTGGTGTTGACAGGGGTAGATCTTTTTACCAGTAATTGCGCGACACAAATGGTGCCATTGCAACGCAATTTATTGGGTAAACGGGATGTGGCGAAAGTCTGGGGGCTCTCTTATTTGGGGAATTTTATTGGCGCATTATTTACCGCATGGGCCTTTGCTTATATGACGGGAATTTTTAAGCCCAATGATTCTGCAACGCTCTATTTACTCTCTGTTGCCCATCACAAATTAGAAAACCCATTTGTCGTAACCTTCTTTAAAGGTGTTTTGGCGAATGTTTTGGTGTGTGTTGCTGCTTGGCAAGGTTATTCAGCGAAAGACACATTAGGACGGATGATGGGAATTTGGTTGCCTGTCATGGCATTCGTTGCGTTGGGCATGGAGCATAGTATTGCAAATATGTTCTTTATCCCGGCAGCCATGTTGCTTGGGCTTGACGCCAGCTGGAGTGACTTTTTCCTGCATAATTTATTACCCGCTACGCTCGGTAATATTGTGGGCGGGGCTTTATTTATTGGCTTACCTTATGCTTGGATTTTTCGCCGTCAAGAAGTCGCTGCGCATTAAAAATCATTAGATTCAACAAAATAAATATTTCATCGGCAATAAAAAAAACGGCAAGAATCGCTTTCTTGCCGTTTTTTTATTGCGCTAAGCCTACGAACTAATCGGCTTCATGCACGCTGAAATCGTGCGTAATAGCAACGACTTGGCCGAGCATAATCGATGCAGAGCAGTATTTTTCGGCCGATAATTTAATCGCCCGTTCAACGGCTTCTGTTTTAAGCCCTTTGCCGGTCACAATAAAATGTAAATGAATCTTGGTGAATACCTTAGGGTCGGTTGGCGCGCGTTCAGCATCAACTTCAAGCACACAGTCTCTAACGTCCGCACGGCCTTTTTTAAGGATGTGGATGACATCATAGCTAGAGCAGCCTGCCATGCCCATCAGCAGCATTTCCATCGGGCGCGGACCGAGATTACGTCCACCGCCCTCTGGAGGGCCATCCATCAGAACGGCATGGCCAGATTCGGACTGCGCCAAAAAACTCACTTCTTCGACCCATTTAATGCGTACTTTCATAATTCACTGGTCCTTAGATTAAGGCAATACGATGGAATATCGGCCACTATTCTAACGGGGAAACGCCGGTGACGCGATGGCGCCATGGGTAAATTGACTGCATAGATTGGCGCGATAACCATTGGTCGTAGCGTGGAAAACTTGGTTGTCTTACACCTAAATTTCTGTGATAATCGGCGATGACATTGGGCTTTGCTCGATGTCGTCTCCTCCATCCTCCATTTATTTGGTAGGATTTCGCGCAATCTAGGCATGCCTTGATTGCGTTTTTTTTGTCTCGGATTGGAATCTGTTTGCAAATGCATTTGACAGAGTGGCATTTAACCCGCTACAATCCGCGACTTTCTCAAATTCAAAAACGTGGACTAGCAGTCATGAAAACCTTTTCTGCCAAGCCGCACGAGGTGAAGCGCGAGTGGTTCGTTGTGGACGCCACAGACTTAGTGCTGGGCCGTCTCGCTGCCGAGATCGCCAAACGCCTGCGTGGCAAACATAAAGCTGAATACACTCCGCACGTCGATACCGGCGACTACATCGTTGTGGTAAACGCAGACAAGATCCGCGTTACTGGCGATAAAGCAACGGCGAAGATTTATTACCGTCACACTGGTCACCCAGGCGGTATTTACGAGCGTACCTTCACTGAAATGCAAAACAAATTTCCTGGCCGTGCGTTGGAATTTGCTGTTAAAGGCATGTTACCAAAAGGCCCATTGGGCTACGCAATGATCAAGAAAATGAAAGTTTATGCCGGTGGCGAGCATCCGCACACTGCGCAAGAACCTAAAACTCTTGCTCTCTAAGCGATCGCAAAACTTAAAGGAATTGCATCATGGTAGGTAAATACAATTATGGTACTGGCCGTCGCAAGAGCTCTGTAGCTCGTGTGTTCTTGGCAAAAGGTACTGGCCAAATCATCGTTAACGGTAAAGCATTGGATCAATACTTTGCTCGTGAAACAGGCCGTATGATCGTTCGTCAACCACTCGTGTTGACTAGCAATCTTGAAGCTTTCGACATCATGGTAAACGTGGTTGGCGGCGGCGAATCTGGCCAAGCTGGCGCGGTTCGTCACGGTATCACTCGTGCCTTGATTCAGTACGATGCAGCGTTGAAACCAACTCTGAAATCGGCTGGTCTGGTTACTCGTGACGCTCGTGAAGTTGAACGTAAGAAAGTCGGTCTACGCGGCGCACGTCGTCGTAAACAATTCTCTAAGCGTTAATTCGTTTACAGATTGTTTGGATCAAAGAGCCATCCTGCGGGATGGCTTTTTTACGTCTGTCGACTTGGGGTCGTCGTCAGAGAATGGTTTTTCTTACTTATTCTTTCCTCCCTATTCCCCACTCCCTAGTATTTTGTTTTATTATCGCTGTGATAATTTGAACAGGGAAAAGAGCATGATCAAGGTGGGGATTGTTGGCGGTACAGGCTACACAGGGGTTGAATTGCTGCGTTTATTATCGCGCCATCCTGATGTGGAACTCAAGGCGGTGACTTCGCGTAAAGAGGCCGGCATGAAAGTATCTGAGATGTTTCCCAGCTTACGCGGCCACGTTGATATTGCTTTTTCTACTCCTGAAGACGCCAAACTGACCGAGTGCGACGTCGTTTTCTTTGCAACACCGCACGGTGTGGCGATGGCGCAAGCGCGTGAATTGCTCGATGCGGGTGTAAAAGTCATCGATTTGGCCGCCGATTTCCGCCTCAAAGATCCTGCTGAATTTACGCAGTGGTATGCAATGGAGCACAGCTGTACCGATTTACTCGCTGAAGCGGTGTACGGTTTGCCGGAAGTGAATCGCGCTGCAATCCAAAAAGCGCGCTTAATTGGGATGGCAGGCTGCTATCCAACCTCAGTTCAGCTCGGTTTATTGCCGCTGATTGAAAATGGCCTGCAATTGATCGAAACCCGCGGCATTATCGCCGATTGCAAATCAGGTGTGTCTGGCGCTGGCCGTAAAGCCGAAGTGGGCACTTTATTTGCCGAAAGCAGTGACAATTTCAAAGCTTATGCAGTGAAAGGCCATCGCCACTCGCCCGAAATCATGCAAGGACTGTCTGCAATCCACGGTGCTCCAGTTGAGTTGACCTTCGTTCCGCATCTTACGCCGATGATTCGTGGTATCCATTCGACGATTTATGCGCGTTTAACTGAGGCTGGCAAAGCCGCCGATGTGCAAAAATTATTCGAAGAGCGATTTGCGGCTGAGCCGTTTGTGGATGTGATGCCTGCAGGGTCTTGCCCAGAAACTCGCTCGGTACGCGGTAGCAATACGGCACGTATTGCCGTGCACCGCCCGGGGAATGGCGATTTACTGGTGATACTGGTTGTTGAAGACAATCTCGTCAAAGGTGCTTCAGGCCAATCAGTGCAAGTAATGAACTTGATGTTTGGTTTACCTGAACAGCATGGTTTAGATGTTGTGCCATTGCTGCCTTAAGTGATGCCAATTAAACGTCTATATCGTTTGCAAAGGGCGCGAATGACTGCGACGCCCTTGTCATTACGCCCGCAGTTAAGCCTGAAAGCAAAATTCTTTCGTATTACTGTATTTATGGGGGTATTGCTTGCTGCGCTTTATGCTGGAATGCAGCTGGGCGAATACCGTAAAGAGAAACTACGATCGAGTTCTTCGCTTACACAGCAAAATCAAATGCAAGGCCTGCAACAGCGCTTTGATTCTTTGCAGAAAGAACAGGCGTTATTATCGCAACAGCTCACTGTTGTCGGCGCTGAGCGAGATGCGCTCAAGCGTGAGCTGACAGCGTTACAGCAAGACTTTGCAATCACACGAGAAACCTTATCGTTTTTTGAATCTTTATTGCAAAGCAATGATAGGAATCGATCGGCCAGTTTTGTTGCCTGTGAATTACAAGCCAGCTCAGTAGATCGGCTGCGTTATCGTTTGTTATTGGTGCAAGGAACGGACAAAACGACGGAACTGGCAGGGCGATTATTCGTTAGTGTGCAATATCAGTTGGGCGGTAAAAAACAGCAATTGACGGCAAATACTCAGGGCGCGTCGATTGCGGTTGCGCATTATCATCGCGCAGAAGGTGAATTTGAATTGCCCGCAGGCGCGACTGGCCCTTGGGTGATGGAGGCTCGTTTTGTTGAGCCACAAGGCAGTAAAGTATTAGCCAGTTGCCAAAAAAAATTCTAAGGGGATAAGTGTGTTTAATAAGAAAAAAGGCAGCACCAAAATTGATAGCCTGATTGGTCAAGGCACAACGGTGACTGGGCATGTGAAATTTGCCGGTGGTTTGCGCTTAGACGGTGCCATTATTGGTGATGTCAGCATGACTGATGAAAAAAACGGCACGCTGGTGGTGAGTGATAAAGCTAAAATCGAAGGAAAAGTGGTGTGCTCGCATTTGATTTTAAATGGTGAAATTTGTGGGCCAATCGAAGTCAGTCACTACGTTGAGTTGCAGAGTAAGTCGCGTATTCGCGGTGATTTAGCGTATAAAACGCTAGAAATGCACCCAGGTGCGATTGTCGATGGACGCTTAATTCATGTGCACAATGGCCAGCGTGAAGAGATGGCCATTGATGATCTGCCACGTGTAGTGGACAGCAAGGCAGAGTGATTGACCTTGCAGGGTCAGACGTGGATAATATACCCTATCAATTTAGTCAACTATTATGGGCGGAGCTGTTATGACCACTGAAACCGAGATGCCACTTCCTTTTGTCTTTACCGATAATGCGGCCAGTAAAGTCAATGAATTGATTTTGGAAGAAGGTAATCCAGATTTGAAATTGCGCGTCTTTGTGACGGGCGGTGGCTGCTCAGGCTTTCAATATGGCTTTACTTTTGACGAAATCGTCAATGAAGACGACACGCCGATTACTAAAAATGGCGTGACCTTATTGGTTGATCCAATGAGCTATCAATATTTGGTCGGTGCGGAAATTGATTACGTTGAAAGCCTAGAAGGCTCGCAATTTACCATTAAAAACCCGAATGCCCAGTCAACTTGCGGCTGTGGCTCTTCATTCTCGGTTTAATATTCATCGATAATGTCAGCAAAAAAGAGGCGTAAGCCTCTTTTTTTATGGCCGATCGCTTGAGATTTTTGAGTGAATATTGGGCAGTTATGGCTTTCTGGCTGCGCTCTTAATCAAACGCTTCCCGAAATGCGGCTAAAGCTGAATAATGACTTATCATGACTCGGAGTCAGCATATGTTTGAATCAGCAGAATTAGGGCATCAACTGGATAAGCAGTCTTACCAGCAATTTGAAGCTGAATTACGGCAAAGTTTATTGTCAATTCAATATGATTTAAAGCAACGCGCTGATTTTCAGGTGGTGATTTTGCTCGGTGGCGTGCCGACCGCAGGTAAAAGTGAGGTGGCCAATCTGTTATTGAAGTGGTTAGACCCGCGCTTAATTGCCACGCATGCTTTTGCCGAACCGAGTGATGAAGAGATGGCCCGACCGCCATTTTGGCGTTATTGGCGTATTTTGCCTCCCAAGGGCAAGATGGCGATTCTTTTTGGTGGTTGGTATAGCGGTCCGATGTGGGATCAAATGCAAGATGCGGCCGAGCCCATTGCTTATGAGCGTGAGCTGGCTAAAATTTTGCGCTTAGAAAAAATGCTATCTGATGAGGGCGTGCTGGTTTTAAAATTTTGGCTGCATTTATCCAAAGATCAGCTGAAGAAACAAATAAAAAAACTCAGCGCCGATTCGCGCACGGCTTGGCGAGTTGAAGAGTCGGATCGGTTGTTTTTAAAAAATTATGACCAAATGATTGATCGTTACCGTGATTTATTGCTGCGAACCAATTTAGCAGATGCGCCATGGCGAGTGATTGAAAGCTCAGACAATAATTACCGCAATATCTCAGTCGGTCGACATATTGAAGAGGCCATTCGTCATCATCTGGAACGGGGCTCTGTTCGGCAAAATCGCATTGATGCTGCACCTTTGATGCCATCCATCGATGGCGTTCGCCTGCTCGATACGCTGCCTTTGGATTTTGTCCTCAGCAAAGAGGATTACAAAATTCAGCTGGAAGAATTGCAAGGCCGACTCAATGGCCTAGTTCGGCAGCCCAAATTTAAACAGCTTTCCGTCGTTTGTGTGTTTGAAGGCATGGACGCTGCGGGTAAGGGCGGGGCAATTCGCCGGATTACTGCGGCACTCGACGCGCGGCAATATCGCACCATCCCGATTGCTGCACCGACCGAAGAGGAGCGTGCTCAGCCGTATCTATGGCGTTTTTGGCGGCATTTGCCGCCCCATGGACAGCTCACGTTGTTTGATCGATCTTGGTACGGTCGCGTCTTGGTTGAGCGCGTAGAGGGCTTTGCGAGTCATGCAGATTGGATGCGGGCCTATGGCGAAATTAATGATTTTGAAGCTCAAATTGCGGCGGCAAACGTGCTGGTGGTGAAGTTTTGGCTGGCGATTAGTAATGAAGAACAATTAAACCGCTTTCATGAGCGTGAAGCCATTGAATATAAACGTTTCAAAATTACCGAAGAAGACTGGCGTAACCGTGAAAAATGGGATGACTACGTCACCGCTGCCAGTGATTTAATCGAGCGAACCAGTACCCCCAATTCGCCGTGGCTAAGGGTAGGGGCCAATAACAAATATTATGCGCGGGTTGCAGTGCTTCGCCATTTGTGTGAGCGCATTGAAGCGGCGCTAAGCCAACAAGAACAAGCGGCGGTAGATGTGAGCTAGATGGTTTTTTTTGGCACGAAGTGCGCTAATGAATTGATGTTATGCTGCGCCCGATTGTATTACGACCGTTTTGCGCGGTGATGGTCATTGGGGCCGGTGAGGCGCGTGAGCGCAGTAGTAAAGGTTTGAGGGAATAAAATAAATAATGGCCGATTGGAGTATTTGGCAGGCGCTTGAAGAATGGCGAAATAAGCGGCATGAACTAGACCCAGTTTTTGCCCGGGCGGGTGTCGCGCCAGAATTAGATAGTTTGGTCAATCGTATTGGCTTGGATTTACGTCGCGAGCCACCAACTCGACCTTTGCTGACGGGCAATAAACTGCGCGATGATGAAGAAATTGGCCGTTATAACGAGGCTTATTATCGTCATTATGATGAGCCCTTAGATAAAATTGATGGTCTATTGCGTCGCTCATGGGTGCCAGAAGCAGGGCCGATTGCGGATTTGATTCGGCAAGAGGTCACCCGTTTACGTGGATTACTCAGAGAGCAGCCCGGCACTCATCCTACATTTGATGATGTTGATAAATTGCTGCAGCATTATTTGCATCTGGATCATCCTGAAATCATGATTAATCCTGATGTATTAAATGAGCGCCGGCGATTATTAATGGATGTGGCTGGATATCCCTTGCAAGTACAAAATGCGCTGAAAGATCCATATAACGATAGTGTGCCACCATTGTCGAGCAGCTCATTTCGAGATCAATTGCATGAAAAAATGGCGCAGTATTTGGCTGCCCATTGGTTGCATTCAAAAGTGATTACCCATTGGTATATTAGTCTGGCACTGGATGGTGCTTTGGCGCGTAAAAAGCGCGATGCCACCGATGACACCCGCATTGCTTCAATGATGAAACGCCGCTGGCCTAGCTTGTCGGTGATGGTGCCGCAATTTGAGCAGGCCGATCAGATTTGGTATTTGCTGATGACTTTGATTGCCATTGCCAGTTTGTTTTTTGAGTTGTGGTGGATTGCGGGTGGCTTAATTTTTTGGCTGTATTTATCGGTCGGTGGGCATCAGCGCGAACGCAAAGAGATTGAAGCGCGGCGAAATCAACTCGCCGCACGAGCGAGCAGTATGAAGATGACGCGAGACCGTTTTGCACACAATCAAATCAGTCTTGAGCGCCTTTCGTTTCAATTGCGCCAGCTCGATGAGCAGGGCGAATATTTTGATGATACGGTGTTTGCTTTGCTTGGTTTACATCAGCACGAGGCCTAGGGGCGGTTTGGTTTTCCGCCGCGCTGGCGTGCTTTCGTGGCTAAACAAATGTCAATAGATCCTAGTATCTGCTGCTAGGCTATATAAAATAAAGCCTGCATGCATATACTTAGGTTTTTTGTATCTCACCATCCACAAACATCAATAGCTCGCCTGGTTGCATGGCAGTCCATGTTTCATTGTCGGTGAGCGGCTGAGTAGCAATGACGGCAACGCGATCATTGGCTCGCGTTTCATTGGAAAAATCGACCGTTAAATCCATATCCGACAAATGCGCGACGGTGAATGGCGCTTGGCGCACGATATAGTGCAGCGCCGTTGAGCAGTGGGCCCATAAGGTTTCGCCATTTGAGAGTAAAAAATTGCAGCAACCATGTTGCGCTAATTGCGCTGCAATGAGGCTTAATGCCTGATGGAGCTCGATGCGGCTTGGCATGACGCTAAATTGTTGCGCGAGCTGATCAAGTAACCAGCAAAAAGCCTGCTCACTATCGGTATTGCCCACCGGCTGAAAGCGGGATGGCTCAAGCTTGGCGAGCTCGGTGAGGTTGCCATTATGCGCAAAGATCCAGTATTTACCCCACAATTCACGCTGAAAAGGGTGGGTGTTGGCGAGGTTAATCACGCCTTGGGTGGCTTTGCGAATATGCGAAATGACATTTTTGCTTTTGATTGGATAGCTACGGACTAAATCAGCGACGGGGCTACTGCTCGATGGTAGATAGTCTAAAAAAAGTCGGCAGCCTGCGTCTTCAAAAAAAGCGATTCCCCAACCATCGGCATGTTCGGCAGTGAGTCCGCCACGGCGTCGAAATCCTTCAAAGGAAAACACAATGTCGGTTGGGGTGTTGCAATTCATTCCAAGTAACTGGCACATCGCTAAATACCTTTAAAATTGGGGTCTTGCTTGTTTGCGTGGCAATTAATAACAATAAAGCCCGCGATTGCGGGCTTTATTTTGGGCTACATTCGAGCGGTAATTAACCCGCCAAAGCGCCTGCGCCGATACTAAAACCCACATCAACGTGCAAGATTTCGCCGGTCATGCCTGAGCATAAGTCAGACAATAAGAAGGCAGTGACATTACCCACTTCTTCTTTGGTGACATTGCGTTTAGACGGCGTTGCTTCTGCCGCGCCTTTAAGCAATTTACCAAAGTCCGAAATCCCAGCTGCAGCTAAAGTTTTGATTGGGCCAGCAGAAACGCCGTTAACACGGATTTCTTTGCTGGTGCCCAATGCCGCTGCCATATAGCGAACATTGGCTTCAAGGCTGGCTTTAGCCAATCCCATTACATTGTAATTTGGGATCGCGCGTTCAGCGCCAAGATAAGACATCGTGACTAATGACGCTTTTTCATTGAGCATCGGACGTGCGGCTTTAGCGAGTGCGGCAAAGCTGTACGAGCTGATATCGTGAGCGATTTTAAAGTTTTCACGTGTCACAGCATCCAGATAGTCGCCTTTTAAGGCATCGCGTGGCGCAAAGCCAATCGAGTGCACCAGACCATCAAACGTTGGCCAATATTCGGCCAATGCTGGAAATAGCGCTTCGATTTGCTCATCACTACCCACATCACAGGGTAGAACGATGGTTGAGTCAAAGTCAGCAGCTAAACGAACAACACGATCTTTTAGATCTTCACCCACGTAGGTGAAAGCCAGTTCAGCACCTTCACGGCGGCAAGCTTGGGCAATGCCATAGGCGATAGAGCGATCTGAAAGTAGACCGCAGATTAAGATTTTTTTATTAGCGAGAAACCCCATGGGGTGACATCCTTGCTTGTGCGAATTTCGCGATTATATGATGAAATTGCTATTTTGGCTTCAGTTGAGTGCATATGGCAGGTTTAATTGCGTCAATTGCGGACCATTGGCGTCAATTAAATGCAATCCCAGCGGTAAACTGGCAATTTGTGCGACCACGAGAACTTCTGAACCGCCGGTAGGGCTAGGGGCTGCGAGCATGATTTTACCGCTGCTTTGGCCGTCTGAGTCCGAGCTATAAACGTCCTGTCCAGCCAGCACCTCGCGGCTATCGACATGCATGCGATAGGTTCGGCGTTTCGTTTTACCTAAATATTGCATTCTGGCGACAATTTCTTGGCCCGGGTAGCAGCCCTTCTTAAAGTTAACGCCACCAATTAATTCCATATTGGCCATTTGTGGCACAAATTCTTCTTGGGTAGCTGCGGTCACCCATGGGCTGCCAGCGCGAATTTCGGTGAGCTGCCAAACGCTCGTTCCCGCTGCTTGTGCGCCCTTGCTGATCAATTCAGTCCAGAGCGTCGCCATCACTTCAGGTGAAGCCATAATTTGAAAGCGGCCACCTTCAAGTCCGATAACGCTGGCATTGGCATGATGTTGTACTGTCATTGCGGCCGGTACGCTGCCAAAGCATGTCTCAATTTGCGCGCTAGCTGCAGGACCTGCCACACCGATTTGCACCCAGTCGGCATTGGCATCGCTGGCCTTGGTTTTGCTACGCATAATAAACATGCTCAAGCGTTTTTGAATGCTGGCTTGTAGCTCGGCAGCGATTTGTAATACATAGTCGTCTTGCTGACGTGACACTAAAAAGCTCGCTAGCATACGACCTTTTGGCGTTGAGTAACTCGAGTATTGGACCGAGTTCAGGTCTAGCGCACGAATGTCACTTGAGAGTTGGCCTTGCAAAAATGCTTGGCTGTCTTCGCCACTAAAACGAATTAAACCGTATTGACTGAGTGGGCAGATAACCCAATTTTGTTCTAGTGCGGCCAATTCTGTATCGGTCTGTGTAAAGTGGGTGACGAGGTGCGCTTCGAATTGGGCGCCGGCTTGCTGTAAAAATGCGGTCCATGTCATGTGTTTTTCCTTATTGAGGATGCGGCTAGTAAATTAGGCCGCGATCCAATTGATATTGAGTGATTAGTTTTCTGGTTTAGGCGCTTCGGTTTCGGCGCTGGGGCTTCGTTCTTCATGATTGGGGCGTAGCGTGCCACGACTGTTTAATTCAGGCGCGGCCAATTGGCCGGAAATACTGAGCTGATTATTGGCCATCATTGCGCCCGCGGCGAGTTGCGTGCCAATTGATCCGCTGATTTTTTGTTGTGAAACGCGTAATTCGCCATTGGCGCGAAATTTTCCGGACTGGAGTATTAGGTTGTAGAGCGAGACACTCTTGTCGTTGATGGCAATACTCCCAGATAAACTACTGAAATTGGTTTGTCCGCCACGGCGTAATGTCGTTGGAGTTTGCGATTTGAGTGGTGTGATCAAATCAAAGTTATGCAAAGTACCGTCTTGAATAATAAAGCGACCTTGGATCTGTGCTTGTTTAAATAATTGTTGCTCAGTGGCGCCTTGATATTTAAAGCTAGCGTCGGCATTCATTCGACCGGTGCTGCGTGTAATGGGACTATATAAACTCATTAATGGCTCGACAGAGATATTCTTGGCAAAAATGTGTCCGGTGAGTTGCCAGTCCGATTGCCAGTTAAGTTGTGCTGAGCCGGTAACGAGGCCGCCATAAAGATCTGCTCGAATATCTGAAATGGTCCAACCATTGGCGTCGGCGGTACCGATGAGTTTAAGAAAATCAAATTTAACCGGTTGACCTAAAGGTAGCTCCCAGTTGCTGGCGTTAAATTGTACTTTGAATTGCCCCGGCTCTGTGGGTTGGACTTGAATTTCTGCGCGGTCTTGATCGGTACGAATAACCAGATCTTCGATATTGCCATTGGGCCTGAAGCGTAATTCACCATCAATCGGGCCAATAGTGCGGCGATCGAGTTTGATTGAGACTTTCTCTAATGCTAGTCGATCGACTCGAAAGCCATTGTGATCGTCAGTTTTGATTCGATTTGGCAAATCCAGCGCAAAGGCGCGAGATAAGACAGCGTTGCGAATTAGCACATTTCGCATCGATTTACCCCAATTCAAAAGATTGTAGCTAGTGACTGGAATAATAATCTCTGCAATTTGGGCGGTCTCAGGCCGTTCGATCACCACATCACGTAAAATAAATACTGGCGTAGGCTGATAACTAAATTCGATATGCGCAATTTGCGTTTTTCCGCCATTCATCTGCGAGAGCTTTGTTTCTAAACTGTTTTTGAAGGCGCCATAGGGCACAATCAAAGGCAAGGAAGCGGCAAAGCCAAGGAATAGAGTGCTGCCGATGAGGATTTTTTTTGGGCTAGTCGTCATTTTATCGATTATTTTATTAGGATGTTCTTGACTAAACGGTCGAGAGTGTCTATTATACGCCCCATACCAATTCCTCGATAGCTCAGTTGGTAGAGCAACGGACTGTTAATCCGTGTGTCCCTGGTTCGAGCCCAGGTCGAGGAGCCAAGAATTCTGTGGTTTTTTGCCTGTAATAGCAATTCACCCGTAACGATCTTACCGATCAATTCCTCGATAGCTCAGTTGGTAGAGCAACGGACTGTTAATCCGTGTGTCCCTGGTTCGAGCCCAGGTCGAGGAGCCAATTTGCAGTACTATGAACCGCCTCCTTTATGGGGCGGTTTATTATTTTCAGCGGCTGATATTCTATGTCAATCCAGCCATCATGCCTAATGATTATCCGGTCCAATATTTGAGAGTAAAAAGTTCTCTTTTTCTTTGGATCGGTACATTTCTCGATAATTTCTCTCATTAATGCGCTAGCTCTCAAGATTTCTGTCTCTTTTAAATCGAAATCTGTCGATGTGTAGTCGTTAATTTCAGTCAAACCTAGCTCTGCTTGCTTGATGTCATCATTTAGTTCACGCAGTCGAACCGTGATATCGCCTAGATTTGGTGCGTCTTTCCCATACAGTTCAAGAATTTCAAATAGTTTTGTGCGACGTCCTTGTAGTTTTTTCACTTCAGCAAGTTGTGCTGAGCGTCGACGGCTGATGGTTTCGTTCCATTCGCTGGTTAACGTGTGAATTTCTTTTACCGCTTCTGATACTCGGCGCGGGGTTAATATGCCATTAAGTATGGTTTCGCTGAGGTAGTCATCCAGTTCATGAGCTGGAATTCGTCGGTTTTCGCAGCCAATGCCTTTAAGCGCCGATCGGCAATTGTAATAGTGGTACGTTTTATTGCGCCCGGTGGCGCTTTCAACTTGCATCGCGGCGCCACAGTCGCCGCAGCGCAAAATCCCGGTGAATACGAAATTACTATGCGGACTACCGCCTTCTGCTGCTGGCGCTCGCTGGCCAATTAGGATTTGTGCGTTATCAAACAGGTCTTGGGTGATGATTCCTGCGTGACTAGGGGTAATGATCCATTCATCGACAGGTCGGTTGTTCCCAGCATTATTAGTGCGATTAAATACAGTTAATCCGGCATAAACTGGATTTTTAAGGACTAGTGATACTGTATTTTTGTCCCATTTTTTACCGTTTTTTAGTTGCCCAGTTTCATTTAGCTTCATGGCGATGGCTTTACTTCCCATGCCGACGAGGCAAAGGTTAAAGATATCGCGAATGGTTTGGGCTTCTAATTCATTGATTTGTAGCCGGCGACGTTTCCCTTCGGCTTTTGGGGTATAGCCAAACGGTACTCGACCGCCATTAAAGAAACCATCTCTGGCATTTTTCATCATCGATCGGCGCGTGTCGCGTGAGACAACTCGGCTGTAATGCTCATCAACGATTTCTAGCAATGATCCGGTAAACCAGCCTTCATCAGTGTCTTCGTCAATATCGGTTGTGATGTATACCAGCTTGGTATTGCCATCTGCCAAGAGCTTTTTATAGCTGGCGGCATCAATTTTGTTCCGGGCAAACCGGCTCGTACTCCAGCAGATGAAGTATTCAACGTCAAATGCGGCACAAAAGGCGATCGCGTCTTGAAATGCAGGGCGTTTTTCGGCGCTGCGACCACTGATTCCCTCATCTTTGAACACTTTAAGCACTTGTGCCCCGAGCTGTTCGGCTTTGAGTTCGGCTTGCTCAATCTGACTGGCGATAGGCAGGCCATCATCGGCTTGGCGAGTGCTAGATACACGGGCGTAGATTACGGCTGTTTTATTCATGAGATTCATTAATGATGCGGGCGATTCGCCCTGTTGTTAGGCTGAGTTTGTAGTGTTCCATCAGGGCTTGGCGAATTTGTGCAGGTGAACGGCCGGCGGCCGCCAGCATTTTGATGTGCTGGTTGCGCATCTGGCGCTGCCAGCTGTCAAAAGGGCGCAACCGCAGCAATAGCATGCCGTTGTCGGTACGAGGTACGTCATCACTGCCGTCTAGTTCGCGCCAAAGCACCATTAGTGCGTCGACGCCGATTTTTTCGGCGATGCGCAGCCATACCGGCGGCATTTTCATTGCTGCCAAATCATCAAGTCGCGGGTCGCGCCGCGAAAAATTCAAATCAGTGCAATTCTTTAGGTACCCACCCCCTCTTGGGGGGTAGGGGGATAGCCCTAGCCGACCCCCCAGCCCTAGGGGCTGCGTACCTAGGCTGCCAACTTCCTGATTCCCGCTGCGCTCTTGTGTATCAACCATCGTGCTCTACCCCGCATTCCATTGTGAGTTCAACCCTATGCCACTGCGCACTCTCTATAACTAGACGCAGCAGCCAGAGCCACCCGTTTCCGATTTAGCCCGAAACCGTAAGCGATTTGGTAAGTGCGCAACTTCACCCCCTCGCGCCTTGTATATGCTCATTCTCCTGCACTCCGTAGACACATTGTAATTACCCCCTACGAAACTTGTACTCACTAAACAGGCCTTGAAACACCCCTAGCTGTGCTTGCTATCCAAGCGCCGCAGTAGCTCAGAAGCGGGTGACCTGATCTTGGCCAGCGGATTGCCACGGTCCATCGCCTCAGTCTTTTTAACCATAGCCAAGTGCAGGTAGATCTTGGTCGACTCGAGCGACGCATGGCCCAGTAGTTCACCGGTTTGATTTAGCGGTACGTCGCTCTCGGTCAACTCAGTGCCAAAGCGATGACGCAAAGCATGCGGGTGTAGTTGTTGTCTGGGTATACCGACCTTAGTCCCTAATCGTATGATGATTGACTGTATACCCCGCTTTGTTAGGCGGCGACGATCACCATGTTGCTCATGCTCTGGCGTTCGTCGATTATGTGTTGAGATCCACATGGGTGAGTCACCATCGGGCAGCGCACAGTCATACAGTGCGTGATCAGGATGCTCTAAATACACCCGCAGCAATAACTCGGCCTCACGGGGGACGGGCAACTGCCGCTCCTTATCTCCCTTTTCCAGAACTCGGACCGCCATACGCGGCTGCTCTTTCACTATATAAGTTTGCAAGTGAGAGCGATTCATCGCCACCAAGCCCGATAAACGCAAACCACAACCCAGTAAAATCGCCAACATTGCCGCATCACGCACCCCCTCGAACGTCGACAAATCTGGCGCGCTAATTAACTTCTCCGCGTTGGCCAACTCAATGACATCGGGTAAAGGCTTGCCTGCCTTGGGGTACGGTAGGTTTGCAGCGGGATTCGCTCCAAGCAAATAACCCTTCCGATCAAGCCATTCATAAAACCCCCGGATGCAAGCCACATACGGCACCCGCGAGCGAGCATGCAGATTGAATGTCTTATTCAAATGCATCCCAGTAAACACCAGTAAGGTTTCTTCAGTCACTGAGCACGGATCCGTATCGCCTAAAAACAGCGCATACCGCAGCAAAATATCGCGGTATGACTGGCCCGTGCGGATAGAGCGGCCATCATTCAGCGTTTTGAAGTCAATAAACCCGTCAATCAACTGCTGCATACATTCTCCAAGTCACGCGAGGGTAAGCGCATTTCCAGCCCTAACCCGTGGATACAAAGCTTACGCATTATAACTGTTTGATTTTATTAAATAAATATCTTTGTCAGTCCAAGGAAAACCCGTGGATGGTTTGATAAACCCTTGGACAGCTTCACGTAATTTTTAAATATCCTTGGAATATCTACTCAGACCCGTGGATTGCTTTTCTTATTGCCTAATAGTCTTTATCTATCTCTATCTCTTTATTTTTAAAAGAGAAAGAGAGAGAAAGAAGGGGGTATGTTGACTAAAACAGCCAAAAATCAAACCCGTGGAAAAAACACCCTAACCCGTGGAAAAAAGCCAGCAACCCTTGAGGCGTAAACTGTCCAAAATCAAAGACTTAGCGCAAGCACCCAAGGAAATCCACGGGTTTTCGCCGCATGCGCCCATTTCCCGATAAAAATAAGGCTTTGGCGATCTTTTTGGCCTCATTTTTAGGCAAGCCCAAAGCGCCTGTCCAAGGCAGAAAGAAAGGCAATACAGTGACAAGTCGGCCCCTTGCCTTATTGCTGACCGCGCAGCGGGGCGGCCCTGCCTCTTTCTGGAGGGGTGTGGGGAGCCAAGCAGCAAGATACGGCGCTGTGCCCTGGTATTTGATTTCAGTCGCCGTTGGCGACCGATGTTTGGGTATTTAGCTAGGAGGGCACACAAGGCCGTCTGTGGCGCAACAGCCGGCCAATCAAAGCGGAAACGACAAAGCCGCCCGTAGGCGGCCTTGAATCACAGGAAACGAAGGTTTTAAGCGTTAATTGCGTCTTTCAGTACCTTCAATGCCTTGAACTTCGGGGCACGGCTCGCAGCAATCTGAATCGTCTCGCCCGTGCTTGGATTTCGGCCAGAACGCGCTGCGCGCTCTGTCACTTCCAGTTTGCCTACACCGGGTAATATCACCTCATCGCCTTTGGCCAAAGCCGTGCGAATCACCTCACCCAATTGATTGAGCACTTCATCGGTCTTTTTGTCCGTCAAACCTGTGGCTTCAGCAACTTGGCGGATTAAGTCTTGCTTGTTCATACATTGGCTCCTTTTGAGCGCTAAGGGGAAATAAATCAGAATATTAGTTAGAAGGGCGACAATGTTTTTCGCCATTCAATAAAGGCTGGCCATACTTTTTGCTGCCACGAATCCTGCCTGTATGTCTCTGCCAATAGCTTGAGCGCTAGGTCTACATTCCCTTGCTTAAGCGCCCGGTGAAATTGGAATTCATCACGCCAGAAATCAAAGCACCAATCATTAAAATTGGACTGCCTAGCGATTTCCCATCGGTGCGTTTTAAATGCCAGGAGATCATTGCAAATTTGAATCATGGCGGCGGCGTCAGTCGCTAGCGGCGTCAATACCTCCCGAATGATTTTCCCTTCGGTCGCCTTTTCTTCAGCCACACGCTTGGCCGTGTGTTCCTTTTTTATTTTTTCGCCCTTACGCTGCGCGACTTCAAATTCATTGCCCAGTCTGGCCAGCAGTGTCGATGCCTCGAGCAAGGTTTTTACGTCGCCCGCCCATAGTTTGGAATCCATCTCATGATGATCGAGCACGCAGGCAATCTGCGCTAATACGGTACTGGCTGTGCGCGCTTTGCCGCGATACGTCTTGGCGACTTTGCCGCCGTCCCACTTAGACCAGGTTGCCCAGCGTTCGGTCATATTGAGAATTCTGGCATCACTTTTATCGATGGGTTTAGGCATTGTTTTCCCCTAATAACATTTGCCGTAACTCCGCCTTCATTTGCTCCGCATGCGCAAGGCCATCACCATCATCAAAGCGGCCACCGACCAAAGACCACGCCGAAGCATAAACCGATGCTTGCGCCATGATTTGCTCTACCCATTCGGTAGAAGGCGCTGGCTTTGGCACACTGGCAATAATCGCAGCAAGATTGATTCGCTTGAGCGGTAATACCAAACCGGGGCCTTCTAGTACAGCATTGGTTCTGCTTAGATAATCTACGGCCCATTCGCTGCCAAAACTAGCTGTGTCATCCTCTTCCAGATGATCCTGAACAATCTCGTTGTGAAAATCCACGATTAATTTAATAGCTGGATCATAGCTAGCACGGGCGATTTTTGAAAACTCAGCTGCGACAGCTTCAGCCACTTGAGCAACATACTCAGTCATGCCTCAGCCCTCCGCTTGTTCTTTTGCCGTTGAGCTGAACAGCTCGCCAATCGAGCGCAAGGAGCTCTCAACCATTTCAGTGGCCATCGCCACATCGCAGGCGAGAAAAGCCTTATCCAGTTTGGCCTGACTTTCATCTTCATCGTCTTCAAAGACTAAAGCGATGGATGACAACCCAAATCTTTCACACTTGGGCTGATAAGTACACTGCAACTGTGCGCGACCTTCATCGTCGCTGGTGATCTTGGTGACCAGAATCTGGCCGTGTTCTTCGGTTTCAAATAACTTGGCAAACATAAACTACTCCTTGTTTTAGGGGGTACTACACTTACAGTGCGCTTCTTAGTTGGCTGCACACGATTTCGAATTCATCTGCCGTTGGCTTGCGGGTCAGTTGCACGACCACCGTGCAATCGCCTTCGCCCGGGTCATAAAAAAACAGCACATCTTTTACCCTTGGGCGGTTGTCGTGATTGATCTTGTCGGCGCAGGGTTTACATTTTTCCTGCTTTAACCAAGGATCATCACCGCACCAGTTCAGGCAATCGCATTCAGGGAGTTCATCCACGATTTCAATTCCTTGGCGCTGGTATTTAAAATGGAATAGTGTCTCTACGTCGGCTGTAACCGCGATCTGCTCGGCGCCATAAGAAAGACTCAGCCTTTGCGCTGTAGCGAGGGGCTATGCGCCTTTCTGCACGCCAGTGCGCGCCAAAAAGAACATTTCTCCGGCGCCTTACAAAGTGCCCAGTCGGTTTATGACTAGATAGCTGAAGCAATCCCAACCAGCGACGGTGCCACTTCAGTGGGTTTCCTTTGGTCGTAAATGGCAATGCAATAAATTTGAACATGGTGTTGCTCCTAGGTGCTACGGGGAATCTGGTGCGCCATTAAGTGGCGTTGCATACAGTGCGTATTGCTCCATGCGGCTCAAGCTCAGCGCGACCATATTGCCGACGCGCTTGTGATTGATCGTGCGCTCGACGGGGTCTTTCAGAATGACGCCGCCGCCATCGAGCTGCTTTTTGTAAACGCGATCGGATTTAACCGGCAGGCCGTTCCATTTATCGCGCAGCGCGGGTTTATTACTGATGTGATCCATGATGTGGGCAGGGCGAATGCACAGCACGTCTTCCGTCTTACCTGTCGTCGGGTCGATTTCCGTGCACCATTTATACGGATGCCTAAATTCGCCGGCAGCGATTTCAGACAATGCAATCTCGGTAATCCAAACCCAAGGCTGACGATCGGCACCCGTTTCTCGGGTGTGGCTATTCATTTCGGCAATCAGATCTTGCGGCAAGCGGTTCCAGCTTGATGGCAGTCCGGCAAATTCGGTCAGTAAATCCCAGCCGCATAGCAGTGCCGCGTAGTTATTCACCATCCGCATTGCGCCGTCGTCATCCCGCGCCGCGCTCGAGGCGTCGAGACAGTAGCTCTTGGCTTTATTGAATTTCTCTTGTACGCGGCCACGATCCAAGCTGGCCAAAAAACGCAGCCATTGCTTCACTGGAAAGCGCGGTGAGTTATCAGGGATCGGCGTGCCTTTTTTACCCGTGAGTTCAACGCGGACGATCTTGCCGATCAAGCTGCGAATCGGCACATCTTCACCCGCCAATAGCACTGGGGCTGAGAGCAAGTACTCGGTCATATCGCTACCGCGACGGGTTACGGTGTATTGGTACGTTTCCTGCAGCAGGCCGACCGCTTTGTCGATCACGTCTTGCTTGCGCGCTGACAATTCTTCCCAGCCCACAGGATGGCTGGTGTGGCTTACTGAAGTCAGCAAACGAAACTCGGTTTGTAGTGATTGGCCAGAAAACATCGTGAAGGCGATCGCCCGCTCGAGCTTTTTAATCAGCGTTGATTTACCTGCTGATTTATTCGCCTGCATTTGCAAGTGTGGCCAAAAGCCCAGCAACGATTTCAAATGGCCACCCAGCGACCAAGCCAACAACATACTGGCGGCATTCTGCTTCATCGTCGCACCAAACAGCTCAATCACGGCGCGGGCATCGGCTTGGGTGCCAGAAGGGAAAGTCAGGTTGTAATACGGGCACTGCTTGTCGGGCTCGGTGAAATAGGTATCTGGCCCTTCGTTCACCACCATTTGGCCTTCGCTCCAAGCGAGGCCGACAAAATTCACCGCACGGCGCGCGCCGATTTCGGCGGTACGCTCCAGAATATTGATCATCCGTTTGAAGTTAGCCGGCGAATAGATCGGGCCGAACTTTTCCCATTTGGTGACGTTATGCAAATCCTCGTCATCAAACACTTTACGCACCAGCTTCACGCCATGGCGCGGTACTTGCACCGAGACGGCAAATTGCACCTTGGGTTGGCTGTCGGGGTCGCCCGTCATCGTGGCTGTGGCCGACTGGATCGTCACACGGCTCAGCGCATTCACACGAAAGCCACACAGATCGTCAAACTCAAGACGTGGGATTGCATCCGGATCCTCACCTTCTTCAGCCGGCGCAGATTTTTTTACATATTGGGTGTGATCATCTTTAACGCGAAATTTCCAGTAGGCGTGGAAATCATGGCTAGGCAGAAAAATCCGGTGACGGCCATCACGCTCATTTTTGCCGGCCATACCTGGTATTAACCAAGTTTCGATTTTCTTCAGGTATTGCGCCGTTTTGAATGGGCCGTGCTCTTGCAGCACATCATTAGTATCAATGCCTTCGTCCCACAAATCCTGATCGATGAGCAGGGCAGGGATATCCATTTGGGTGAGTTTTTCGTGCAAATCCCACGCGGCTTTTAGTCCGGGGCGATAGCCGGTTTTCTCATGCACTTTATCCGCGTGATCGAGGCAAATCCGCACTTGCTTGCCGCGCAGAAACGTCCAGTCGATGGTGCCGATATTGCCGGTACCGCGAATGGCATACGCAGCGATGTGTTTTTCATTGGGGAATGCCGTCTCGATCGACAGCGCATTAATCGGTGACTCAACAATGTAAACCGTACGCGCTGCGTGCAGGCGCTTGATATCGCTGGTCCAACCAAACCCCAGCTTTTCACCCTGACACTGTGTTTTTGACCCGCCATTGAGCTCTGGATTGATATAGCGTAAATCCACGGCGACCACGCGGCCGGGGTTTAAAGTGCGAACGATAAACGCCGCAGCAGGGCCACCATGGCCATGCTCGCCGGCTTTAGATTTGGTGCTGGTCCAGTCGTTAAAACCGATAGCACGATTACGCAGTGCAGCTTCAATCGCTGCGTCGCCAATCTTGCGGCTGCGTAGATACTCAACCGCAGGTGATGTATCGATCAAGCATTTGTCGGCAATGTGTTCTGCCAGTGATTTTTCGACTGGCGCCGCCGGCGCATCGGGTTTATCAAATGGGATGCTATACCACTCGTGCAACAACTTAGTCGCATCCGATGGATCGTGCGCTTTGCCGCAGTAAATGACTAAATCAATAATGCTGCCCTTGGCGTGCGGCGCACCTTCATTGCTCCAGTCTTTAAAGCCCCATTCGCCCGACTTGCAAAAAATACTGAGTGAAGGATTTTTATCGTCGTGGCTCGGCGAATACCAATTCCCCTTGGCGCCTTTGCCACGCTTAAGACCGAGGCGATTCTCGGCCAGCTCTTCCATATCAATACGGCTTTTTAGTTCTAAAATGCTTGCCATGAGAAGCCTAGCTAAATAGTTATGCTGCGATCAGCGCCTCCCAGCGCTGGGTCGAAGCAGTGACGAGGCCATACTTCGCGCCATTGGCGCTGGCCATAATGCAGGGCTCGCCCGGTAGCGCCGGAGCGGCATACCAGACGTGATCTACGCTTGCGAGTTTATTGAGGGTGTCACCGTGCAGACATTGATAAACAAGGTCTGGCGACTGATACCCAACATCTGTATCAATCACCATCAATGCCTCGTCATACGGCACAGGACAGCCATCAATCAGCTGCCTAAAATCACCACAACATGCCAACAATGGCACCGCCAGCAAGCTGCCGTGATGCGCGGCCAATACATGGCCAAAGCAGCGATACAAACGGCCATCGAGACTAAATGGGCGGAGTGTGGTGAGCGACAACATTAAGCAGTCTCTAGCTCGTGGACTGGCGAAGTGCCCCAAGCCACTGCAGCCAGTAAGGCCATATCGAGTCGTTCGGCATAAAACCACTGACCTTCCTCACGACAATCTATGCGGCGATGCTGCTGGCTCAGTTGCTCAACTCGAATCAACCAGCCGAATTTCTTTTGTTCATTCAGCCATTCAATCACTTGTGAGTCTGACAACGACGCCATAGCGGGATGGCCCAGCGTTGTGCCAATCGTGGCAATGTCTAAAAACAATTGCTCTGAAAAAACTTCTGGTACCGAGCTCCACGTTGCGATTAAGCCCAGTTGAAACGTATGCTCAACAATCAATCCAGCATCAATTAGCTGGCGCTGGATCACCGGCAAGGTCACCGTTGGGTAAAAATCAGGTACGTCAGCGAAGTAGGGCAGGGAATTCAAATTAGCTACGGCTGTATTCAACATAAATAAACTCCAATTAATGACTAAGGCGGGGCAGTGGATCGGCAAATAAAGGATCACGCTGCGCTTGCCGCGCCAATAGATCCTCAACCTCGCGCCGCAGCTCGCGCCGCTTGCGTTGTTCTTCACGCGCCAGTTGCGCCTCTGGCGTTAACTCAACCGGCGCTGGCCGTGGCCTGGTGCGATCAAACTTAGGATTAATGGTGATGGCTTGGTGGGGTTCAGGGCGACGGCTCATGATTTGGCCTCGGCTAAAATTTCGAGTAGGCAATCAAGGCGTATTTCGTGATCGATCCGCAAAATTTGATTAATCAGCTTTGCTTTTTTTTCTGGCATCAATCCTGTTTCTTCAACGCGCGCATTTTCAGATTTGAATGACACAACGTAATGCACCGTGCCTTTGGGTGGATTAGTCCGAGGAAGAGTGGCTTTGTATTTGCTCATGCGTGCATCCCCCGTAAAAACTCACGCTTTGGCGTACGGCCGCCGCGATGGCCTTCAAGTCGCTCGGCTTCAGCTTCCAGCTCTTGGCGGCTCGGTTTTGAATACAGCATCGCGCTGGCGCGGGCTGATTGGCCTAGTTTGTAGGCCACTTGTAAAAATGGATCAGAGGCGACCGTTTGACGGCGAGTGCGCTGAGCAACGGTATGGCGAAAACAATGCGGTGAAATCCCTGCTGGCAGCCCGGCTTGATTGGCCCAGCCCTGTAAACGGGCTTGATAGCTGCGAACCGATAATGCTGCGCCTGTTTTGGCAACCACTAAGGGGCAATCGTCATCCCAAAGGTCGCCTTGGCTGCGCATTTGTTGCTCGTTGAGCGTCAATAACTCACGCAGCGCGTTGCTCGCAGTTTGATTGAGTAAATAGCTGTGATCGCGGCGCTCGATACGTCCGGCTTGAGTCCGTACGCCTTTACGGCGGCTAGCAGCGATAAATAAGCGCGCATTCTGAATCCACTGCCGCGCATCGCCTTTGGTGGTTTGAGCAAATTCATTGATGCGCAAACCGGTTTCATTCAAAAACTGGTATACGGCCAGATCACGGCGGGCCAGTGGGTCGGCACGGTGATTTTTCAGACACTTAAATAAGCGCCTGAGCTCATCCTCGGTAAGATCTCGGTTCATAACTATGCTTCCTTCGTTCTAGGATTACGGAATCCGTCCGTGGCGGTTGCTGCTTGCGCAGCCATAATTTCAGTGCCAAATACAGCGACAAACACTTTGCCAAAATCAACCTCAGCCCCAACAGGCAGCGCATGACGCACGCCTTTAATGCCTTTGGCCTGTAGCGCCGCCGAAGGCAAAACCTCATTCATCGATCATTCCTTCTAGCCGGCCTAACAAAACAGCGACTGCACCGTGTAAATCATTGGCCGCACGATCAATCGCGTTAAATTCATGCCGTTGCAATACGCGATCGGCAAAAGCCTTGCTCATTTCGCTATGCACAATCCCTTTTTTAATTCCCACTTCGCCCACCAAATCCAGCAGCTCAGTGTCGGGAACGTGATCCAGCTTTGGCACCACAAAAAAAGCGCCGCCAGTAGCATGGCTTAGCGCTTTCATCATTCGCAAATCGCGAGTAATTGAAGTTATTACCGCAACCTCAGCTGCAGTCAGCTGCGCTTGGGTGTCATGCGGGTTCGCTTTGTTGTAAAGCGTACTCACTGGCATGCCCATTAATCCGGCTAAAGCAGCTACGCCATAGTCGTGGATAACGGCTTGAGCGGCTTCGGCAAAGTTATTTGGAGGTAATGCTTTCATCGTCGGTAATTCCACGGCTAAATTCTGATAGGGGTTTAGTGCGACTTACTTGAAAATTCACCAGTCATGAATCGTCTTGGGTACAAGATTTCCATTTCTGAAATCCGACCACCCAATGCACCGACTAGCTTTTCTGCGTTTGCTGGCGTTGGTGTAATTACGCAATTTTCAAAATCTGAAAGACTTGCCTGAGAAACACCGATGTAATCTGCCAGCTCAATCTGACTCAAACCTTGTGATTTACGCGCCGCTTTGAGCGGAGAAATCGCTATTTTTTTTTCCATTTGTGCCTCGCTAGATCTTACTTGCTATAAATATAGTCGTTAACTATATTTTTGTAAAGTCATTAAGCGTTTGAAAATATAGGTAGCATCTATATGATGGTTAGAATGATCGGAGACCGAATTCTTAAGTCGCGTAAAACGCGCAAACTAACGCAGGTGCAACTCGCTGAGATGATTGGCATAAAGCAATCGTCGGTATCAGCGTGGGAGCGCGGCGACGCAGACCCGTCCACTGATAACTTGTCATCATTGGCGGCTTTATTACGGATATCGTATGAATGGTTGGCGACAGGCCGAGGAGAAATGGAAAGCAGCTATCAAACGGTGAAAGTAGAAGAGCCTACTTTAGAAACCGAGCTGATTGCTGCATTTAGAGAATTGAGCTGGGCTCACCAACAAGCATTAGTTGAATATATTAAAAAACTAGTACCCTAATCACATCACACTTGGCTCAAAGCACGCCATGAGCCAAGTGACAAACACATCGGGCAAATATCTAGCCCCACCAAGCCACTAACAGCACTGTAAAAGTTGGCCAAATTGCATCGCCGATTGAATCAGCCGACCAGCCCAATAACCCTTCCCACGGCTTCAATGGGTTTTTGTTGCCGTAGACGAATAGCTTGTACTCGCGCTGCGTATGCTCGCGGCTTAAAAACCAGCCGATGGCAAACGCCGCGCCCAGCCAGAGGCTATCAAACGCCAACCAAAACAGCGCCTGCATCAATAGCGCCAACACAATGTGCTCGGCGTGCGTGCGATTAAATAGCATGTTTAAACCCCCCCATCGTAAAGTGAATTAAATCGGCATCGGCTACACCAGTCAGCCGTTGCAACTCGGCGGCTTCCCACGCAAACGCCGCTTGAATATTCACGCGCACCGCTACCCATAGCGATTCATAATCACCGGCGCTAAGCGGGTAAAAAACGCCATCGTCAAGCTTCCACTCTGGGGGCCAACTGCCAGAGCTTCTACCATCATCGACGGCCATTTTTAACGATGCCACTGCATCGCGTGCGGTATTGACGGACTTACCTTGCCACACGGTACCGCCGGTTTCATGTCGCCAGCGGGCATCGGCGATTTGCGCGGCCACTTGCTCTCGCGTCACCACCGGCACGATATCGACCAGTTGCCCGTCCACATAGCGCTGATCCAGCCGCGCTATACCGGCGACTTTCTGCAACCCATCGTAAGCCATCACCTCAAAAACACTTTCGGTGGTTTGCCCAACTTGAGTTACAGCGCCAGTCTTTAGATCATAAAAAAAGTAATCCATATCTATCCTTACCGTCTAAATACCATGGCCACAGCTTCGGTCCGGGTCGAACCTGCCCGACATGAAACCGGATAAGTGCCAACTGGGAAATCCACCCCGGCAATAAAGTTAATCCCCTGGCGTAGCTGCCCCTGAAAACTCGCACTACACGAGGTCGCCATGACAGTTGATCCGCCAGATGCGCCCGAAATCGTGGTTGAGCCACTAATAAAAATCACCACCAAGGCCCCTGCAGGCACCTCAATCCATAGCTCGCCATTGCTGGATGAATAGGCATTCGTAATGCCGCGCGCCACGATATGATCAGCAGTAATGGTGTTGGCCGTCACTGACGTAGCATGGATATTGCCGCGAGCATAGATATTCTCAAAGTGCGCGTAACCATCCGTGCGGATAATTGCGCGGGCACTACCCCCTGCACCACATTGCAAAAAATGCCCCTGCCAAGGTGCGTTCAAATCAATGTACTGCTCAGTGGGCCAGTTTGCGCTGCGTAGCACACCTGCGGTGATATCGCCGCCGCGCAGGGTAAGCGAACCATCAAGCGCGCTGTATTGCAGATAACGCCCTGCGTTATAACTGCCGAGCAGTAGACCGTTCGGGCCGAGATACATGTTTTGCGACATGTTCCCACTACCACCCTTCCAATCCCACCCCCAACACGCACCGCCCAAGATCGCACCGCCGGTCATTTTCAGATCGCCGGTCACGTTCAGCGATCCGGTGTTGGTCGTGACGGCCTGTAGATTAGTGACCGACAACGATTTAGCCGTGACTGAGCCATCAATCAGCATATCGCCGCGAATGCCGACTTTATTCACGCCGTTGACATTGCCGACCGAAAACACCGTTTCACCGCGCCCGATGCTAGTTGGTGTTGATACCCGGAACACGTCAGCGACAATGTCAAACGCCGCCGACGTGCCGTCGTTGTACATCTTGGTGCCGCTGATATGCCCATTCACATCGAGCATCAGCCCCGCCGTCGCGGCGATTTTGCCTGCGGTATCAACCGAGGTCTGCAGCGCATTGGTCGCCGTGACTTTGACATTGCCGACTTCGGACGTGAGCGACGTCACCGAGCTCGCGCTGGCCTTGCCTGCAATATCGGTCGTAACTTGATCGATGCGCTGGATCTGGGCGGCGAGCTCGGTTTTGGTCGCCGATAGCGGGTTAAGCTTGGGAATCTCAGTCGATGGCGCAGTGACTAAAGTCACTTCGGGCGCGCAAAAATACTGACGCACCGTGGTATCGGTACTGTAAAAAAAGTACGCCCGATGCCCTGAAAAAGCTTGCCCTGCTTTCCAGCAAAAATTAATACCACTGGCGAGCATAAGCCCCGTTTCTAAATCAAATACCCCTGCGCCTGCGTTTGTCCGATCAGTTGACCCCGCCGGGAAAACATAGCCCACCATCAAATACCATTTGTTGAGCTCAAGCTGATTAGTTACAGCCCCAAAGAAATACGGATTGCCACTAATTACTGAGGTATTTAAATTGCAAACAGTCCCTATTTGCGGCCCCAAATACATTGAGCCACGATTAATCACCTCACGCTTCACGGCCACGGCAAAACGATAGGTTTTAGTCGGATCAATCACCAAGGCATTATTGGCATTCCAACCGCCATCATTATTACCATCCCCCGATGGCAGACACTGCCACAGCACTTGCGACAAGCCATCGGCACCAACCCCCATCACCATCGCATTTTCGCTCGGTAATCCATTGAGCGGCCACGCAAACGAATCCATTTTCCAGCCGGACAAATCGATCAAATTCACATCGGGCAGCGTGGACACCTTAGCCGAAAGATCCGTAACGCTTTGCGCCGAGGCTTTACCTGCTACATCGGCAATCACATCATTCAGCTGCGACTGACTGGCCTTTGTACCTAAACCTGTCGTTGGGTTTTTAACTATCGCATCCAGCGCAGTCAAACTACTCGCCGCCGCTTTACCCGCCACATCGGCAATCACGTTATTGAGCTGCGACTGACTGGCCTTTGTACCCAAACCTGTCGTTGGGTTTTTAACTATCGCATCCAGCGCAGTCAAACTACTCGCCGCCGCTTTACCCGCCACATCAGCAATCACGGTATCAAGCTGCGACTGACTGGCTTTTGAAACCAAACCCGTGGTTGGGTTTTGCACTTGCGCATCAAGCGTAGCCAGGGCAGAAGCCCCCGCTTTACCATTAACATCGATAATGACGTTGTCGATGCGCTGGATTTGCGCGGCGAGTTCGGTTTTAGTCGCTGATAGCGGGTTAAGTTTGGGAATGTCGGTCGATGGCGCAGTGACTAAAGTCACTTCGGGCGCGCAAAAATACTGGCGCACAGTGGTATCGGTACACTCATATAAAAACGCCCGATGCCCTGAATTGGTTTGATCGGCTTTCCAGCAAAAGTTATTCCCGGACTTAAGCAACAGGCCCGTCTCTAAATCATACAGCCCTGCGCCTGCATTGGTATTGCCAGTCGATCCTGCAGGAAACACATACCCCACCATCAAATACCATTTTGACAATGCCGCAGGCCGCGCAGAACTAACAAAGTACGGATTGCCTTGACTCACAACGGTATTAAGACTACAGACTGAATGCCGCTTTGGGCCAAAATAAACCAAGCCACCCAGCGCAACTTCTTGCTCTACGGTCACGGCAAAGCGGTAAGTTTTAGTCGGGTCAATCGTCAACTCACCCGCTTCCCACCCACCATCAGCCGCCCAACCATTGATCGAGCCATCGCCCGACGGCAAGCACTGCCATAAAGGCTGCGATAAACCATCGGCACCAATCCCCATCACCATGGCGCTCTCGACCAAAGCACCCGTCACCGGAAAGGCAAACGAACCCACTTTCCAAGCCGACAAATCGACGATATTCACATCAGGCAGCGTAGATACTTTCACGGCTAGATCCGTGACGCTTTGCGCCGAGGCCTTGGCGTTGAGCTTGTTATTAAAATCCAGCGCTAGCCCCGGCAAAGCCACATCAAGCGCTTCAACCCCCTTGCCGATATCGCCAATCAACCCCGGTGTGAGCTTTTCTGGCCCCAGCGATTCAATGTCTAAAATATCGCCGCTAATGGTGCTGATTTTTACGAGCAAACTCGGGCTGTAGACAATGCCGTCGTCGCCAAACACATCGTAAGCCGCCGCTTTCAGGTAATAGGTTTTACCCACTACTAGCGGCGCACCGGCGCGCATGGTTAGCAGCGTTGGCGTATCGAGCCGCCCTTTGTACGCCAACGTGGCGGCGCTGGGGGTGAATACCGGCGTATCACCCAAATGGCAAATCACCCCCGCTAGATCGACCTCAGTCGGCGGGGCGCAATTAAACGCAATCGCTAGGCTATTAGACCAAGCGACCAGCCCCGCCAATGCCACCGGCGGCGCGTTGGTTTCGGATTTTGTCGCCCAATTGGCCGAGCCACGCCCATCATTGGCCATGGCTTTAACGCGAATGGTTACCGTGCGATTGATGGCGTCGGCGCGATTCATCGCTAGCGTGTATTCGTAGCGCTCAGTAAAAATCACGTCGCTACGGCGCGTTACGCCACCGGTCACGATTTCTAGCGCGTATTTTGCGGCGTCAGGATGCTTCGCCCAAGTAAAAATAAACTGCCCCGCTGGGCCAAATTCGCAAACGATGCCAGTCACATCAGGCAATGACCCCGCAGGCGCGACGCCGGTTGCGCCTGCGGTTACGTTCAAACCAACACGGCCAAAGGCCGACACCGCAGCGACCGACACAAAATACGGCGTGCCTGGTACGACGGGCAGCGTCGCCGATAGCTCGCGGGTGCTCATATATTGCCAAGTGGTTTCCGATTGCTTGCGCCAGCGCACTTGATAGTCAACGACCAGCCCTTGCACCGCTGGCCAGCTGGCCTTGAGGCGGCACTGCACTTCACCCGCCCAGCCGTATTGATTGTCGGTTACTAGCGTTAAACTCGCGGGCGCGGCGAGGATTTCAAACGGGTCGGGCAGATTCGTTGCAGGCGCTGGCGGTAGCGCGGTCATTGGCTTATCGGTGTAAAGCCCCGGGTCGTATTCGTTAGCGGTGATTTCGACCTCGCCCGACGGTAGCGGCTTGACGTTAATCACGCGGAACTGCTTGTTTTGCCAGCCGGTGGTTTCGTGCGATACCGCAATAACATCAGTCGGCTGCACCAATTGCGCTTGTGATAATGCTGTGAAGCTAATGCTGATGTTGTTGCGGCTGTCGCGTAAAGCTCGCTCGGCCAAGAATTTAGCGCGGCGCTCGTCATACGCTAGCGAGTAATCGCGGCTCGACTCCAGCAAGATGTCGCCGTCTTCAATCCGCCACGCCGCATTAATCACCGCTGCGCTGGACTCCACAAAGTTACGTGCTGGATCAACAAAGCGGCAATTGAGCTGGTTTAAGCGATCACGGCGGTCGGCCATTTTGATTTGCAGCTTGCCAACCATTACATCAGCATCAAAATTCATCACTGGCACATCGGCTTGATCGATTACTGGGCGATAAACACCATCAGCCTGCAGCAGCGTGCCTCGGCAATGTTCAAGGATCTCTTGCACATTATCCAAGCAAGGGCGCGAGGTATCGAGCACCCCGTTAATGGCGTAGCGCGGCACTGGTTTTACTGATTCGACTTGATTGGCATCGATATTTTTATGCCCCATATCGATCAGCTGGTCACAATAATTGGCGGCAGCAATAAAGCCCGCATCGCTAATATCTGCCGCGCGCAAGCCACGACCATAGCGCGGCGACAATAGGTAATCACGCAGCGCAAGCGCTGGATTGCTCGATGCGCCCGTTGTGCCGGTACGTGGATCGAATACCTTTTTGCCTTCCATTTGCACAGTAATGACCGGCACCGAGCGCCACACGTCGGGATTCCACTCAAGGCGCACATAGCTATAAGCAATGCCGGATAATTTATGCGCGGCAGTCCATTTGTCAGGCAAGGCGGCAACGAGCGAAGCGCAAGCGGGCTGGGCGTCAGTGCCGCTAAAGTATTCCCACTTCACCAAGTCGTAATCTTGCTCTTGCTCTTCGTATTTATCGTAAGTACGGGAGTAGGGCGCGGCGTTGACTGGATAGACCATTTCTGTGACCGTACCCAATTTAACCTGCACCTTTTTACGCATTTTAAATTTTTTGTCGGTGCATGGCGTATCGTCGAGATACAGCATCGATACCGCCCCGCATTCGCCTTCGGCATGAGCAATGACGATGTGCAAAAACTTTTTATCGCTCGACACTTCTTGCAGGCAGTAATAGCCACCGACTCGCACCGAGCCATAAACCACCGGCAGATTACCGACGTTGCTCATGGTATTGAATTTTAAATTCATCGCCGCGCGGGCGGCTTCGGCCATCTCTCTTGCTTGGCGCTCAGCTTTTGATTTGGCGCTACTGGCACGACTTATGCCGTACAGCGTCGTCGCCACCATCAGCGCGATTTGCCCCACCGTAATGCCAGCAAAAACGACAGTACCTAAAGCTGCAATAACTGGCATGGCATCAACCCTTTTTTAAACGTACTGCACGCACAAAAATCAAACTATCAGCAGAACAAAGCACCACACCGGTATCAGGGTGCGACGTGAGAAATTGCCGCCCAACCATCAAGGCCGCGCCAATACCAAACGGCGGCCCACCCGTAAAGCCAATGTCGCCCACTGTCATGTGCGACACCGGGATTTCTTCAAACCCAGCTTTACCCATGCGATAAATCAAACCACCCAAGCCCTCGCGGCCTAAGAAATTTCGCATTGCGCCCGCCGATTTAAGATCGGCAATGTGGTCGGCAAATAGCGTAGATCCGGTGGCTTCATCAATCGCCCGCAGCGCTAAAGACAGGCAAACAGTGTTTGGGCGGCGATAGGGTTGGCCGACTTCGCGCACGGCAAAGTCACATAAATCTTGCGTAAAATTTGGATTGAACATTATTTACCACCCCATTGGATTTCTTTGCCGAGCTGCGGCACGTATTCAAACCCCTTATCGCCGGGGAAAAACACTTGCTGGGCGTCGTGATTAGTCAGGCGACCGCGAACGCGCTCAAAGTCGATAAAGTGGCCCGAGGCGCGCAATTGAATAGTGCAAGTACCAGAAGCCGGGTCGTCTTCTGTTGCTGGGCCATCGCTGCGGCCATCGAATAAAATAAACGGCTGTAACATGGTGCCAGCGGCATTGAAATACACCCGCCACACCACCATGCGGCGACCCACAAACTGATATTGCAACGCCGCAGCAATCATCGCCTGATCGACGCCCGACAGCGTGACCGTCACCGTGCTGATATTCATCGCGTTACCGTCACCATCGTGCTGAAAGTCAAGCAAGTGGCCACCGGCAGTAAAGGTATTGACGCCCATCACGACATCAGTCACATCGTCAGTGAGGCGGATTGGGTTATTGTCCAGATACAGCTCAAGCAGATGCACGTAATGCTGCTGCGATGCGCTCATTTCATTGACTGTGGTTTGCGGTAGTGCGCGCATAATTAAATCGACTCAATTAATTTGACGGTTAAACTATGAAAAAACGGCGCGCTAATGCTTTGATTTTGCTCGTTATCGACTAGCGAGCATTGCACCAAGACATTTTTGAGCCCCGCGACGGTCGCAACCGGCAACGGGCGAATCAGATCAAATGCCAGATTGATCGTGGCCACGCCGCTGGCATTACTCACTGCATCGCGGGCCACCACATAAGCTTTGGCATGATTAGCAAAGCGAATTAAATCCCCGGCATTAAGCACGGTTTTATTGGCGACAAAGCCACCCAAGATCACCGTTGATTGCCGTGCGGCCGCAGCAGTGTTAACCGTAGCCGTGGCGGGCGCGCTACTGCTAAGGCTGTCTTTAAGTAGTGGCGGTGCAAAATCAAACACACCAAACTGCCCGTTCTGGGCCTGGATAAACCCCCACAATTGCGCCGCCTGAGCGCGAGTAAGCTTGCTAAAGCTCGCATCAAACGTGAGTAATGTCGTGCCACTACGCCGCGCTTGCCGTACACCGCCGATGGATTTGGAAATGTAGTTATTGCTTTGGCTACCCATCGACAACGACGATGGGGCTAAAGTTGGGAATTGCGGCATAAATAAACCTTGATGTGATTGCAATCATTGCAATCATTGCAATAAACGCAATGACTGCAATCGGTTAAAAGTTCGGCGTTTGCCGCGCTCGGGTCATCGCACCACGCACGGCGTTTGTCGCCATTTCGGGGACGCTGTTTGCTAACCGCGCCAACGCCGCTTCGATGCGCTCAACCGCGCCAGCATCAGCACCACGGGCGTCGATCTGCGGCGAGATCACCACTGATACCGCTTGGCTAGATGACTGCGTACCGCCGTTTTTGAACATGTCCCGCATTGGGTTAGCGATATACGCTGGCAACACCACCTCTTCTTCGTGTAACTGGGTTAGAGGATTGACGCCACTGGGAATATCAAAGCCACGAGAGGCGGAGGGAACGAACCCGCCCAAGTTGCCGATATTAGTAAAGCTAGGCGCGGCGGTTTGCGTGCCAAAAGTACCGTAGCCACTACCGCCAAACATACTGCCGATCATGCTCATACCCAAACCAAGCAGCCCACCAAGCCCGCCACCGCCGCCACCACCACCGCCGATGACTTCCATCAGCGGCTTAATCAACGACTGGCGGATCTGATAGCGGATTAAATCCTGAATCATGGAATCGATCATGCCCTTGAAACTCATACCGCCGCCAGTGGCGAACGACACCATGCTGTCTTCCATACTTTGGAATACCCCGCGATAGAGCCCTTGCAAATCATCAGCCTCTTGCTTACGCGCGGCGGCAAAGTCTTTGGCGGCTTTGTCGGCGGCTTCAAGACCGTCAAACTCGGTTTGTGCGCCAACTTTGCCACCCAGAATCGCCGCCTTTTCTTTGAGATATTTAATCTCTTTGGCCAGCTCGCCGGTGTCTTGGATCCGCGTAGCCAGTGCTTCTTTTTCCGCGATGGTGGCGTTGAGCTGGGCGAGGGTGTAGCCATCAAGCGCGGCTTCGCCCATACCGTAAAACTGCACTTTGTTTTGCCAACTTAATGTCTGTTGTTTGAGCTGCTCTAGCTCACGCTGATTAGCGTCGTCCTGTTTTTTAGTCGCGTCGGCATATTCTTTGGCAGCGCTCGCTACCTTTAGCAGATCGCCATACTCTTCAGCGGAAAGCAGTTTGAGCTGCAGCTTTTGGCGAATCTTGTTATCGCTAACAAAACTCAGTTGTTGCTGAATTTTTAGCGCCTCTTTCTCGCCCTCGTTGAGCTTGGTACCCCATGCTAGTTCTTCTTTAACCGCGTCAATTTTAGCTTTGAGCGAAGCCAGCTCATTGTCGGTCGGCAAAGTAATTGCGCCATTGCTTTTACGGGGGGAGGGGGTTTCTTTAAATCGCTCGCGAATAGCTGATTCGCCGCGCGCGATCGCGTCAGGAGCTAAACGGCTACTATTGGGGTCGGATTTGCGTAAAGCATCTAGCTGCGTGCGGTAGTTTTTTAGTGCGGTATTTAACTGCACTTGTTTGGATAGGTTTTGATCCTGCGCCGTTGCGATTGCGCTATATGCTTTTACACCCGCTTCGCGAATTTGACCTTGTTCCAGCTGAATGGCCGATTGCTTTGCCTCAAGCCGCAATAATTCCTGACGATTTGAGATTTCTGTTTGCTGGTGTTTTTCTCTGGCCAGTAATTCGCTGCGCTGTGCTGTGCTGCGATCTTCAATGGCGCGATTACCGTAATCCGCAGTACGGCCGGCTGCTGAGCTATTGAGTAACGATTGAGTGATTGCGAGTTGTTTTTGCAGTCTGGCCAGCTCTTCAGCCGGCGTGGATTTTCTACCCACATTCAGCATGTCATTCCAAACGCCAGCAACAGTGCCTTTGAGCGAGCTCCATGCTCGCTCAATACTGCCCACATTCTCGATGACTTGTTTCGACATCCGCTCGGATGCATCAGCGTAGGTATCTTGGGCCAGCTTAACGGCCTCTTGCGCCTTGCCTTGTTTTTCTAGCGCAGCAATTTGGTCTAATACCGAGGCGGTGAGGTGGTGGTAGCTTTCATTCAGTTTGATCGAGCCAGCAACCGGTGCATCGGCCAGCAGCGCAAATTCTTTGACGGTTTCAGAGATTTCTTTACCCGTGGCTTTATTAGCGCGTACCGCCACTTCGGCGTAGTGCTCCATGCTGGCCGCAGCCACTTTCCCCGAGCCGGCAATCTGTGCCAGCGCATCAGCTGCTGCAGCTTGCGTGCCGATGGTGTCGCCAACGCGGCGGCTCATATCCGTCAGTTGATTACTGGTTACGCCGGTGATATTGCCGGTCATCGCGATGGCTTTATTAAAAGCCTGCACCTCTTGGCTGCCGCTATAAAACGCATACGCAAATGCGCCTACGGTGACGGCCGTGGTGCCAATCGCCAAGCTCATCGGGTTAATCGCCGAAGTAATACCTTCAATCGCGGGGCCAATGCCACCAAACGAGTCTTTGATTTGCCCGCCTTGCTGTACCAGGATCAGCAGTGGGTTTTGTCCACCTGCCAGCTGCGTGGCGATATCGGTCATTTGCGCCGGCAATTGCCGCATGGCATTGGACGTTTGCCCTGCGCTCACGCCCACGGAGCGCACGGCGTCAGCAGTGACTGCACCATTTTTTACTGCTGCGGCACCCATCGCAGTAATTTTGTTTTCAATCTCGGTGATATGTTGCTTGGCTAGTGCCAGTTGCGTTGGATTCAGCCCCATCTGATCGGCGTCAAGGCGCTTTTTATCCCCCCAAGACAGGCCTGTAGTGGCATTTTGGTGCGCGAGGGCGTTTAAATACCGTTCTTGCGCCGCCGTTTTATCCGCGATCGCTCGAATCTCTCGGCGTGCAGCATCATCCTGCATTTTGGCCAATTGCTTGGCAGCTTCTTCTTCACGGTGATAGAGATCAATTTTATCGCCGATCAGCTTGGCTTGACGCTGTACCTCAGTAGATAGACCTTGCTGTTTAGCGGTATAGGCCGCAATTTCGCCCGAGGTTTTACCGAGCTGTTGGTATTCAGCCCAGAGCGTTTTAAGATATTTCTCTGCTTCAGCACCGACGCTTTGCAAAGATTGATTCACTTTTGCAGTTTCAGCGGGGACGCTACTGCCGTCCACCTTCACCTTAACGCCGAGCTCTTCCATTGCGATACCTAGTCCCAGTCGTCTTCAGAATTAAATACGCGCAGTGCTTCATACTCCATGACGCGTAAATCTTTAAATAATTTCGGCCATTGCCGCCGCGCAATGCCACTCATCCGCAGTGCACTTTCAACTGCTGTGTAGTCCAACCCTAAGCGCACAAAAGCCGCTGAACTGGCCACGCTGCGCCATTGTGTCTGGCAGCTTAAAAACAGCTGCACGACGGGATAATGCTCTGGCCATAAGACGAATTGATCGCAGAGGCTTTCTGGCATTTGCCCGCCAAACGCTTTAAATTGCGCCGCGAGTATCGGATCAGCCACAACCCCTCCGACGGCACGGCGGGCTGCGGCTCTTAGTTTCCCAAGCGAGCGCTATTAAACGCTTCAAAAAATCCGCGAATGATGTAACGGCGAATCGGGGCTTGATCAAGGACCGACTGAAGATTCCCCGGGTTAAATGGCAATGGTTTTTTGTCTTTGCCTTTGACTCGTTCATCCCAGCCGCACAGCACTTTTTCAACCATTTGTTGATCGCTGATTTCACCCTTATTCGATTGCTCGAGAATCGATTCAATCTCTGAGCCGGCTAGCCGATGAAACGTCGCGTCAAAGACAAAATCCATCGTATTGCCGTTGCCCAAAGGCATCGGCACCGTAATCGTTTGCGTGAGTGTTTCAGGTAGACCTTCAATTTGAAATTCGGACATGGTTTGCCTTTTGCTATTCGCGATTAAAGAACAGTGATTTTGAGTTCGTTATTACCCAAGGTCGTTGGGTTAAAGCTCAGGTCGAGCGAGATCATCGCCACGCCTTTGCTGTTGACGTAATTGGGTTTGCTAATCTGCATATTTGGCGCGTCAATCTGCACTTTATTGCCAGCTGTCGCCCCTTGAATCAACTGAAGCACGCCCGCAGCGCCACTTCGAGCGACGGCAAACCAATCTTTACTGGCAATAGTGCCCATCTGCACCACGGCTTTGCCGCTGGCTTTACGATCGGCAACCACTACTTCTTCAAGGCCAACCATCACGCGATGCTCAATGGCATTGCCCAAATCAAAGCTGAAAGACTCCAGCGCCAAGTCCGTCGCACCGTGCAAATTAAAGGTGGGCGTCGCTTGTGTTGAAACTGGCAATGGATCAACCCATTTAGAAAAATCAACCACCGGTGCTGCGGTATCGGTCACCGGCTGAAATAGCCCGGTAAAACTAAACTTGAGTGTTGGGGTTTTGGTGGCCACAAGGCTGGCGCTTATTGAGCCGCGAGCGCCAAAAATCTTATGCAATAAACCATCGAGATAAACATAGAGCGTGATCGATTCTGAGCCAGCACTCACCGGCTGGTAGATCACACTCACCCCAGCAGTAATGGTCTCCGACATATTGCAGGCCCGCGCCAATGCCCCCCACGCTGGCACCGTGCCAACGGTGCCCGATCCGGATAACGCCACTTCAAATTCAACTTTGGCGCGATTGACAACTGGGATATCCGGTGAATTACCAAAATACGGCCGAATATATTCCAGCGACTCGGTTTCTTGCTCGAGCGGCGTTAGTGTGACATTGCGCATTAAAATGGCATTGAGCGCGCCAGTCGGCGTGCTATCGGTCCCATAAGCGGTTTCAATCTTGGCCAGTGCGAGTAATTTTTTAAAAAACTTAGATGGCGTCGGCATGCTTCACCTCATTCGATTCAATCGCAGTTGAGTGGTCTTCAGTGGTGGCCATGTCGGTACGGCTGACCAATTCACGCGCGCCGCTGTCGGGATTTACGATATAGCTGCCGCCTTGCCCATGAAATGGATCTGCGGTAGCCGCTTCAGGCGCTTCAGCGGCAAGTAGGGCGGTTTTTTTTGTCATATATTTATTCTCTCCAAGTCAATTCAAAAACGATCCAGCCATAAGGCGCATCTAATTGGCCTGATTGCTGTAGGGCTTTTAATTCCAGCAAGCCGGCTAAGGCATTACTTTGAATAAAGGTTTTAATTTCTTGCGCCATACCAAGCTCAGCGTCTTCTACAGCTTCTGCAGGTAGATCATCATCAACTCGGATCTGCCCCACCATCGCCAGCTTCGTAGTGCCAAATTGCGCTTCTCCACCAATAAAATCAGCAAAGCCATCTTCACTACGACAGAGCAGCGTATAAACGCCCGCGCGTAACTCGGTATCACCAATCACCGACAAATCGCGCAAGCTGCGGCCTACATGTCGGCTAGGAAACCTCGCTTGCAAAGCGGATTTGATTTCATTTAAACGGGCTGGGGTCATGTCAGGGCCTTGGCCAATGCGATACGCAGCGCCGTCGTGGCTTGTTCGCGGGTTTTTTCTGCAGTTCTAGCCACAAAGGGATTGGGCTTAATACCGCGCATCTTGATGGCAAAACCAATGCCCCATGCGGCATCGAGGTAGCTGGCATGGCGTTTTTTACTAGTGATATTGCCGCCCATTACTCGCAAGCGAACCCACTCCATAAAGTCGGAGCCATGCCACATGCTCGGCAATTTGCCCGGCTTGCGACCTTTCTCAACCCACTCGGCATAGTGGACGCGTGGTGCGATCGTAATGCTGTGCTCATCGTCCTGCCGCACATGGATTGAATTCACCAGCAATGAAGTCAGGCTGCCATAGCGTTTTTTTTGCGGGCCAAACGGGCCATCCACCTGTGATTTCATTTCTACCGCGATCAGGCCACCAGCGGTTTGCAGGCCATCTCGCAGCGCTGCGCGTAGCCGATCCGGATTTAGCGCCGCTAAATTGACATGCCTAACTTCAATCGAAATCATGCTCATAGCGTGGCTGCCTTGGCTTGAAACTCAGCCATCAGTGCCTGGTACAGCGCTGCGGGTGTGCTGTTGCGCGGCGTGCCTGTGAGACCGTCTCGCATGGCGGTCGGTTTAGTGATATTGCGCATCGTGAGCTCGCGCATCGCTTCAGCTTGCATGCGTAAAATCAATAGGCCGCGATGACGCTCAGGAAGGGTGGTATTGGCCGCATCGACGCCCACCGCCGGTTTGGCGATGTAGCTAAATTTAAATTGCGAACCACACACCGCAATCTGCTGCGGGCTGGCTGCAGGGCATAGCATGAGCGCTGTCATGCCATTGATGTCGGCTTTGATGATGCTGGGCAATTGACCGGGGTAAAGGGCATCCCACGGCTGATAACTGTGTTTGCCCCAAATCATTTGGCCAAAGCGGGAATAATCTGCCGGCGCAGGATAAGCACCGGGCCAGCCGTCAATTTGGTCTGTCAGTAAGTCAACGCTAGCAAAGCGTGGGCAGGCCACGCTCGCCGCGATGTCTTGCAATGCCACATCTAAGTGCCGAATAAAATCAGCATCATTAGCCGCTTTAAATAAAGCGGCACTGTCGTTCAGACTGGCTTTGACATCCGCAATAATGGCGGCTTGGCTCATCGTCATGGCTTAGCCCTCGCCGCCTTGCTGTTCGGCGCCAGCACGGTTGAGCAGTAATTCAGCCACTGCGCCTAAAATCGTTTTGCGCGCTTTGCCCATTTGCTCAATCTCGCCCAATGCTTCTAATTCATCGGTTGGTAAATCAGGCAATGCATTGATCACGGTCTCCACATTGCTCGCCAATAATGCATGTAAAGCGGGATAGGCCAGATCCGCTTCGTTTGACTCGGATTGATTTGCGGCTGGTTGATAGTTAGGCAGCAAGGTTTCATCAACATCACGGGTTTGCCCCGGTGCAATGGTGGTTAAACCGACTGTGATAAATCGCTCGGTTTCATTGGTAAATGGAATTAGTTTTATTCGCATGATGCGCTCACAGTAAGATTGGGGCGGTTTCCCGCCCCTTGAATTAGCGGCCGCTAAAGCTATAAACCAGCACGCTGGTCAAACGATTGCGAATCGGCGTCGGCAATTTAATAGCGTTGTATTCTTCGCCATACGCTTGCTTTTTACCGACCGCTTGGCCTTGCGCATTCACTACTTCAAACGGCTCACCCAAACTGAATGGTTTCGCCACGGTGTAAGTGAGCTGGCCACGTTGACCCATCAAGATGCGTTGATCGCCTAGATCAATGCCCGGCGCATTGGTACCAAAGGCGGGGATGCCTTTGATGGATTGCAAATCACCTTGGCCATCGGTGCTGGTGCCATTGCGGCCCATCATGTTGATGAACTGTTCAGCATTGCTAATCGTGTCATTGAGGGTAGGGCTCATTAGCGCAAAATCAGGCTGAATAAAGCGCTGGCCCGACATCATGGCTTTTTGTGCGCCGACACCTTGCAGGGCTTTATTCAGTTGTTTTTCTAACGTTGAGCCACCCGGCACATCCAAATCGACCTTCAACAAATTGGTGGCGCGGCTGTAATCAATGGTGCAAACGCCAGTATTCGGCGGAGTAACAGGGGCACCATCTTTATTGACGAACTGGATATAGCCCATGTTGAAGCTATTGACTCGGTAGTATGTGGCGGCAGGCTGCGAACCAGAACCATCCCACGGCAATACCGCAATGTTGTTTAATTTTACGACGATGGGGTTTTCAGCTGAGCCAACTGCAATACCTTGCAAGTTGAAGGCTTGGAAAGGGCGAACGATGGGGAAGCCGGCTGACTTAATCGTTGATTTCGTCGTGCCATCCAATTGCGAGGCAATATTCTCAGCGCTCACCGCCACTGCGTTATAGGCGTCGCTACTGCGCTGCAATTCATTGGCGATGCGCTTGGCGATCAGCTCACGCATAACCCGGGCGCAAACTTCAATATTGCGCGCCATTGCATCCCAATTAATCGCGCTGGCACGGCTAAAGTGCGCCATCTCATTGGTGATGATGTAAGCCACTTTCATCGGTACAACATAGGCGGTGTCCATCGCTTGATTGATCGTGGCGTAATTGATGCCCTGACCTTCATAAACGATGCCGTCATTGAGCACGCCAGATACATCGCGATACTCGTACGGGATTTGCGTCGTGGCTGTCGCGGCAAAATCTGTCAACGTATTAATCAGCTGCAAGATATTTAAATCAGACAACGCCTCGCGGATGACTTCACGCTGAAAGCCAATCGGCAATGCGCCACGGCTCATATTGGTTTCGCCACCGGCGAGCATTTTCATTTCGGCGGCAATGGCGGCGCCATTGATACGATCGAATTCACTCAAGACCATTTCAACAAACGGGGTGGTTTTTTCTGCTAGTTTGAGCTGGCCAGCGCCATAAGTGGCGGTCTGCTTTAAATGATCGCGGTAAGTACCAGAGAGTTGCTTGGCACCTTCGTCGGGTACTGAAATACGCAAAGAGCCGGTTGGACCATAACCGAGCGATGCCAACTGCTTAGCCACTGCTGTTTGGTTGCCACTTTCAATCAGCATTGTCGCCAGTGTTTTGATTTGCGCTTCGCCCCAGCCGGGCATCAGCATGGCATTGCCACGTTCAGCCAGCGTTTTCTTGCTTGCGTCATCGATGCCACTGGCGGCATTGATGGTATCGGCCAGCATTTTTTCAGCGCTGGTTTTATCTTCGGCGAGCTTTTTCACTGCGGCAGCATCGGCATCTCGTGCGGCCGATAGGGCTTTTGCGACCTCGGCAACGATATCAACAGTTGATGCCGCAGGTGCCGGCGCAGTCAATGACAATTGCAGGGTGCCGCCTGCAGCCAGCTGCTGGCTCAATGCGATGGCGCCGCTTTCGAGTTGGCTCAAAATCACCGTGGCCTGCGCTTCATCAGCAATATGGGCTTCAGTCAGTGTTTTTAATGCGGCGTTGCAAATGGTTTCAACGGCCGCAGTACTCAAACCTTGAGCGAGTAGTTTTTTACGTAAAGCATCAATTTTTTCTTTCCACATGGCGTGAATCTCCGCAAGTAAGGTGGATTGCAATTCTGGATGGAGTAAGACGGGTGTTTCAGATTCGGAAAGCTTGACCGGGTCTAGCCGTTTGATCACCGGACGCACGGTGAGTCCAGCGCCGAGTAGGGTGCAGCCGTGCTGATTGCCCGCTTCGTTGTCGGTAAAGTTTTCGTGGTATTCGGCTGAGAGGTAGGCGTAGCCTTTGTTTTTTACCGCATCGATGCCATACGGCGACCAATCTACCAGTGCGCGTAAACGGTCACCTTCAACCGCCAGCTTTTGTACCTTGGCTGCTGCGCCTTTACTGGGCTCATGGTTCACATCGATAAACACATCTTGGCCAACCGTATTGGCATCAAAGTTTTTCACCATTGCCAACAGCATGTCGCGACTGATTTCAAAGCGGCCATAGCGTGGATCAGTGAATGATCCGGTGCGGGTGAGTGTGATCCAAGTCGGCTTTTGTCCTTCACCATCCCCCAGCTTCACATGGAGGCCGGACAGGAAGCGCACTGTACCGGTGGGTGTATTTGATGCGGAAAGTTTGATGATGCGTTTGCCCATGCCATCTCTCGTAAAAAATGAGTGCGGCGGACAAATGGGAGGAAATAAAAAAACCCCGCCGCACTAGCGATTCAACATCGCTTGCACAACAGGGTAGGGGGAATGGTCAAGCCAAAAAAGGCTCCAAAAAGGGCACGCTACAACGTTTCGTTAATCGGCAGCACCTTGCTTAATTCAGTGACCGTATTGCGATGATCTCGCGCGATGATGTCTAGTAAATGCACGGTACGCTTGGCGTTTGGATCAATACCACCTGCTGAACTGAGCAGGTCAGATAAATCCTGTAGTGCCGCACCATGCTGCTCTAATTTGTGAATGAGCGGGTGAATGTCTTTATCCATTTTTAAGCCTTTTAGTGAATGACTGTGGTTTGAATCAAGCGCGCTTCGTATCGACCACGCAGCGCATCAATGCAAAAAATTCGATAGCCTTGCGCCAGATACGGGGCAACATCATCATCAAACGACCCTAGCCCACGCGGGTCGAGCAAGATATGAATCGGAATAATGGGGGCCGGTGGTAGGCTGGCGGGGATCATGGCCGATCCTCCGCGTGGCGTAGCAAATAATCCAAGCGCGATTTGGCTCGCTCGATCGCATATAAATAGGGAATCGGGGCTTGAACATTCATCTGCCGTGCTATTTGATCTGCTTCTTCTAGCGCTTGCATGGCACGCCGCGCTTCTCGCAAGGGGTTGAATGCTTTAGCCATGGTTCACCTCATTTACCGCTGGGAGTGCTGGCAGTTGCTTTTCATTCGGAATCGGCTGACCTAAAGCGCTCGCCACTTCTACCAACAAGCCATAAAGTACAGCTCGGGCAAACGCGTCTTTGTTTTTTGCGACATCTAGTGTGAGCTGGCGCGCCAGTTTCACCATGGATAAACGCTCGCGAGTGAGCTCACCACCGGCAAAATAAAACCCTTGCTTGCGAATACCCGGCAATACTTCTGTGGTGATCCAGCGTTTGAAGGCTTTGGCCTCCTCTTTCCGACTCGTCAGTACCATTGAATACAGACCAGATTCACTGATGATATTGACCTTTTCGTTACCGCCAGCCATGCGGCTAAGGCCCTCAATAGTACTTAGGGCGTGTTCATCGTCATCAAGGCGTTGAACAGCCATGGTTGGGTTGGCCAAACCCAGCGCAGCGCAAACATCGGCAGCAACAAACCAAACTTCACCATCAGCACGTAAAACAACGCGAACTTGGTGTTGATGTAAAAAATGGTAAATAGATACAATGCCGATATCTGGCACGGCTTGTAATTTACTAGGTGTGCTATTATTAGGCTTCATATGAAGCTCCTTTGAGATGTGGTTTTCATATATGGCCCCAAAGTGTTCTAGCACTTTGGGGCTTTTCTATTTCAGTGGCTTGCCTGATGTGTTGGGCTTGCATGACTTTCCCTTTGTCGCTTTACCTCTCCTAAAATTGCGTTGATTTCACCAGTTAGACTGCGGCAATTTTTCTCCGCCTCACCAATCAGCCAACCTTTTAGCTCTGCTGTTAATCTCAAATTAAATTGCGGTAACGTTCGTGCATTCTTCACTTCTTCTCCTTAATTAATACCCCACCGTGGTGGCATTGGTTTAGTAGACCACGGTGGGGAATTGCTGTCAATACCACTGTGGTGCATTATTGCGACATGACCCGAGAAGACCCCCAATTTAAATTACGTGTTCCAGCCGAGCTACGAGAAGATATCGAAGTCGCTGCCAAAGCAAATAATCGCAGCATGAATGCAGAAATCGTCGCGCGCCTGCAGAGCACATTTAATTCTGAAGCAAAGGTTTCTAATTTGGATTTATCCCAAATTATTGATGCTGTCCGTGATGTAGTTCGTGTAGAGATCAATACGCTAAATGAGAAAAAATAGTGCTAATTCAGCAGTTTGATGCGAATAAATACGAATTTAAGAAGTTCGACACTGCCGTATCTCACCACATTAAATATCGTGATTTTCATATCGATCAATTGGCATTGCACGATAAGGTGCTGGCGCACTTAAGCACGCCAGTTGAAAGCCATGTGGATTTGATTTTGCGGCTCTATGTGATTTTGCGAAGTCAGAAAAAAGTGGCAGAAGAGTTGCGGGTATTGGGTGCCAAACCAACTTTAACCCATGAATATACGATTCCAGAGGTTAGTGCAGCTACCAGAAATGCAACAACTAGCGATTGCAGTTGCAAAGAATTAATTGAGTTAGCCAATGTGATTAGAGAAAAAAACCAACAATTGGTTTCTCTATTTTGCAATGATGGTGGTTAAAAATAAACCCGCTAGAAGCGGGTTATAATTTTATTGAGTTAATACCTCTCCAGTAGTTTCATCAAAATATACATAATCAACCCACTCTACCTTAGTATGAGTCGTTGTCCAAAACACATGCTGTGGATTGTCCATAGTTGGGGTGTCTTCGTAATCAATTGAAGTAGAGTAAGGCTTAATCAGCTTGCCAAAATATAAAGCAGCAATACGCTGCCCTTTTTTTGCTTCGCTGGGGGTTCTAGATAGCTGGACATCAGAGATTGGACAGGTACGTTTGTAGGAATAATCGTCAGCAATTATTCGCTCTTTGACTGTATATGTAGATATTAATTTCTTTACGCCAAAACCATTTTGCCCCATATAGCTTTTGCCCTTCTTTTCGACATGGCCTGCACCAACAAAGACACCACAGCCGGTATCTCTAGCTGTATCAAATTTAATTGATACAGTTAGTTTTTCAGTATCTGCATTATAGGTTTTAATTGCGGGGATTTTAATTGCGAAGGTGTCACTAAGAGATAGATTCCCGCACAACTTCATTTTTGATAGCTCTTCATTGTCTTTTTGTAATCGCAGCTCGAAGTCACTAGTTTTCTCATATTGCCCTTTTACCGGAATTTGAAGCACCGATAGCACATCTCCCGCTGCATGAATACACGCTGGATCATTACCTTTGCGATCAACGGAAGATAGAGTAGTGGTTTCTGGGGTTATTTTAATTATGTTCGGGCTAAATTGTGACGGCTTTTTTTGCGTGGCCGCGCTGGCATTAAAGGCAAAAAGGCTAGCAATGATAAAAATGAATGTCCGGATCATATTGATCTCCAAAGTGTAGTAACGCCATCCTGCCACTGCGCTTTTGTGTCAGCAACAAAAAAGCCGTCTTGCGACGGCTTCTGTGTAAATTGGTGAGGTTGTCCTACGGCCAAGGAACTTGCCGCCGGGGCGTTGCCGTGATCCCGCAACCTCGCGGCAATGATAACACCAAAACAAAAGCCTCGTTTCCGAGGCTTTATTGTGTGCAATCTATTTTTTTAGGATTTCAGCCCTAACTCTTCTAGCGATAAATCCGTACCAAGCTGGCCGTATCGCGCATTTAAACTGGTTCGCACTGCTGAGAGTGTCGTTGGTTTTAATACCTGACTGATTGGCTGTACTACTGGGCATGCACAAAATTGCACTTGAGGTGTACTCGCACTAGTTTCAATACGCATACTAGGCAAACCGTTTCCGTGCTTTAGCTTCAAACTCTTGAAGGATTGTCGCTTTTGAGCGCGGTTTTAGAGCGACCTCAAGATGAATAGATTTGCGTGAGGCAAGTGTTGTTTTAACGGTAACAACAGGAGTAAAGAGTCCATTAACAGTTCGTTTTTTTACCGTGCTCATATTTTTACCCCCTTGTCATTTAAATAGTTCATCAGTAATCGCCAGTTGGCTTCTTCCTGCACATCAAAGAACATAGTACGCCCAGTACCGTTTTTCTTCCACCATTCCCGACCAAACGCTGTTTGCATTAAGTCTTGAATCGTCTGATTGTGTGCCAGTTCACTAGGAAGATCGGCCTTGTCTGCATCTGTTAGCTCCGCATCAAAACCAAATCTAGCCCATGTATAGTAGCCATTATAGGTTGTATCTTTTGAATTACCTGCAGCCCAGAGCATTATTTGCGTCACGCCGAGCTCCTTCGCCGTTGAAACTTCATGCGCAAACATACGAACCCCGATTCCTTGGGATTGATATTCGGGTTTAATTCGCAAATAGTTATTCAAAACGAGAATATATCCACCGTCATAGGCTTGTATTTCTCGCTCGGCAGGGGCTTCAAACAAAGCGTTACGGATTTTGAAATGTGCTGAAATATCATCTTCCAGCCACATTTCAATGGTGCTCCCATCGGGAGCTCCAGTTAACTTAGCCGCTAATTCTGCATTGATTTGTCGTCCACTTAAAAAGTAATTGTCCTTAGAATCCAGCACCACTTTTTGATTAAAGTAGCGTTTTGTTATTTCGTCACGGTTATCCATAGGCGCCATTGTATTCGTAGGGACTTCTGGCGTATAGCTGGCAGGATCAAACACCGCCACGACATAGCTTAATGTGTTTGGGTGCGCCGGCCATGGATTTCTACCATGCGGATAGACGCCTTCTCCAAGTCCATATAGATCTGCGCTGGCATGGGTATCGCAGATATCGACCTTTTGATGCGCTCGGCTCAGTAAAAAACGGGTGCCGATACAGCCCGGTGTTTGCTCTGCCGTATTTAAATAGGCCGTACCATGCGCGCGATTGAGTTCGGTGCGAAATACGCGTGCGGCGTTGTGATACGCGCTGCCGCCTTGGCCAGTGAGAATGTCGGCAGTGGCGCGGGTCATTTTATCGGGGTGAGCCGCATCGATTCCGATGATGTTCGGTGTTTCTCCGCGTGCCAGCATCGCGCGGGCGGCCTGATTCGCGCTGTGGCCTTGCACAACAGCAAGCTCAATTTCGTTGATGAGCTTTTCTCTGGCGCCTCGGTTAATTCGCCAAATGCGATCGGAAAGTTGTAAACCATCGGCGGCTTTAAATTCACGCACAAAGCGAACCGCATCGTGATTGATGCGGCTAAGCGTATTGAGCTCAATCGCCGGGGTAAATGGTTTAGAGCCTAGTTCGGCGGCGAGGGGTAGGGTGTCGTTTAGCAGGGCTTGGCGCTGTGCGTTTAATCGCACCAAGTGCTGCTCAATTTGCTGGCGCAAATCGCCCAGTTGCTCGATGCGCACCACATTACTGCCCAGCGCGGCAGTATGAATAGAAGCGGCGATCACATCGACCGCCGCCTGGTATATTTCGAGCAGATCTGCCAGTGTTTGTGCATCCAGCGTATTCATTTGCTGTTGCGCTAATAGACTGGCCAGCTCGATTTGTTTGGCTACCGAATTAGGCACTTATTACGCCTTTAATCGATGTATCGTGTTTGATTTCGCCGCACTCCCGGCCGAGCTGCCAAAGTAGTACTGCACTACCGATACGAAGGCGGTACCAAGCGTGCCGACAAGTACAAATAATGAGTCGCGTGCGCTTTGGGGTAGCTCTTTAAATGCCAGCAGCGCAATCACACCAAAGAATCCGACGACAATCGCTAAGCACAACGCTTTTGGCGTCCAATCATTCAGCGTCATCTCGCGGGCACGGGCATTGGCTCGATCATCAGATGCGATACGCTCCAAATCTGCCGCCGACTTAAAGCCCATTTCTGCCATCTTAGATTTAAATTCTAAATCAGCGTTTTTAATTGCAATCATTTGCTCAGGCGTTGCGCCATGTACTGCAGCACTGATGGCGGCTTCGTCGTTGTCCACCCCTAACGCCGCAGCAATCGCTGCTCCAGCCATGCCACCAAATGGGCCTCCTAATGCCGAGCCCAAAATTGGGGCCACCGCCCCCACCGTTTTTTTCCAATCAAAATTCATGCGATCACTCCCACGCGGTTTTTAATCCAGCCATAAACAAAAGCTTCATCTTTCTGTCGGCGTTCCGCGAGGTCAATATAACGCTCGCCCTGCAGACAATTGAGCGCGTTAAATAAGACGGCTTCGCCTTCTTTGCCGCGTTTGGCCAAATACTTATCCAGTGCCGCCAATGTTGCCGACCCAATCGCGCCATCCACTTTTAAATCGGCGTAGATCGAGGCTTGATTGTTCATGACGTTTAATGCTCGCTGCAGCATCATGGCCGCAGTCGCGGTACCACAATTGACCCCAGTATCAAAGAGCTCTTCGGCTAAAACGGTAGATCGAGCAGATACATCCGCAAATTTAGGTTTAATCCAGTAGCGGCGTAAATAAATGAGCTTGGCCTGGTCGTGAGTCATATCGATCATACGACCGGTATAACCTTCCTCTCGCGCTACCGCGACGGTGATTCCCCAATGGGTTTCTCCCCCCGAATCACCCGGGTTATTCACATAGCCGCCTTCAAGGCCCAGCAGCTTGTCGAGCATTTTTTCAATGGCTATCGTCATGCGCTTTCTCCAATTAGCATTTGCGGGGTCAGTCCGCGCAATTTCAGGTGGTCCACAATCAAATCCATGGCTTCGGTCATTCCGATCAGTAGCACTTTTAATTCAGCGACTTCGCTCTCGAGTTGTTCAATTCGCTTCGATTGAAATTTAACCGTGGCGCTGAACTTGCCCATCTCACTCACGGCTTCATTTCTCTCATCGGATAGCCGCTCGATGATTTTTTCTCGTTGTGCTGCGCGTTGATGCTCTAGCTTCAACTGATCGCGCAATGACTCAACCAAGCCATCGGCGCTGTAATCTCGCCTGACCATGCGGGCGCCAAAGTAAATCAATGCGACGAGCACCAAGATTGCGACGGCCTTGCTCGCCCACAGCGTCCAAATCACATCGTTCATGGATCTATCAATAACGGCACTGGCGATCTGGGTTTTAAAATCAACCATATAAATCCCGCATAGAATGTTCGAGCATAAAAAAAGCCTCACTTGTATCAGTGAGGCTAGTTTAAGCAGGTACTGCAAGCGGAAAAAGGGGCCAAAAAGGCCCAGCAAATCAAGCTTTTCCAGCGGCTTAGTGTTGGGCTATGCTCGTGCCGCTTTCTCCTTTTCGGCCATTGCCTGGTGTAACTTTGACTACCTGTGAAGTGGGGATTGGATCTTCATTCGGGTAGGGGTCTAGGTTCTTTCGTTCCCATTCTCGGCGCTTTTGTACTTGAGCCGCATTCAGTCCCAGCTCTTCCCATACCATGCCTTCAGGCATTCCGATTGATTTGAGCTTTAAGGCGCGATCGGTGGTTTGGCTAAGGGTTTCGGTACGGCGTTCAGCAAAGCTGATGGTGTAGTCAAAATCATCTGGATTTAAACCGCGTAGTAATAACTGCAGTCGGAATGCCTGTGCGTAGCCATAGGCTAAAGTGTCCTGCAGCACGTCGATTTCATCATAATAATCACGCTTTAGATCTTCTAAAATATCCCGAGCCATACCATCGATATGCCCCATTAAGCCCTTGGGCATCGGGGCCCCGCTAAAAAAGGTATCTAGCAGGTAAGCAATATCGCCAATCTGGTCTAGATTAGCATCGCCTTGCAGCGCATTCACGCTACCTTTTTTATTCAGGTAATAATCGGTCACCGCGCCGTGCGCCTGGTCTTTTTCTACCGTGGCACGATAGTTGTTCAAATCATCGGCGCTGGCATTTTCTAAAATGTGCGCCATTCTTAGCGGCGCGCGCATTCGGCGGCGAATCACTAGATCTTCATTGGCCATATTCAGCTTGCGCCAAGTACTGCGATTGGCGTCTAAAAATGGTCGACCCATGCAGCCGTAATCATCAAAGTTGTCGGGATCAAAGCGCAGCAATAGCATTTGCCATAAGGCAAATCGGGCAATTTCTTTGCCGGCTAACATATCGAACTGGATATACGCCTGCGTAGGATCGATAAAGCGACCATTGGCGCCAACATTGGCGCGGATGGTTTCCGTTGGCATCCGCACCATGGCGACCACATTGCGTTGATCATCGATCACCATCTGAAACGGCACATTGCCTTCCATCACCAAGCCTTGAGCGTCTGACTTGAGTTTTTCCACGCGATCGAGTTGCAAGCGACGCTGAAATGATTTCCATTCTTTGGCAATGGTTTCATTGGCGTCGGCCTGCTGCAGTACGATGCCACCTTTGACGGTATCACGTGCCACTTTACGGTGAATGCGTTTGACTTGGCCATCGCTACGATCCATATGGCGAATATCTAGAATCGTCGCACGCAGGCCATAATCAATTTGCATTTGAGCATAAATTCGCCGGGTGATTTCTTCTGGCGTAGCCCGTAGGCCTGCCTCTGAGGTTGGGCGAGTCTCTTCCCCGGGCTGGCTGTTATCTCCCGACTTTTTGCTAAACCAGCGATCAAGAATTCCCATATTTCACTCCATCCGGTGTTGTGACCGAGGTAATGCAGCGCAGTCCATCAACCATCCCTAGCGCATGCAAGTCTTTAATAAAATCCATCGCTTCTGGGATGTGTTTTTTTACCAAATTTACACGCTGCGCGATGGCGAGTTTTTCGGCTTCGGAAAGTGGCGGCGGAGCATGTCGCTCTGCGGCTTCGGCGGTTTTTCTGCTGTGCTTTTTGTAGTCATTCATATCATCCCATCCCCATCAATTGTTCACGAGTTCGCACACCACTTTGAATGATGACTGCCGCGTTATCGTCTTGGCCGCGGGTGATGAGTGCCCAAATACCTGCACAAGCAGCGTCGAATAAGTCATCACCGATCTTTTTATCAGCCATGGTATAGCTGGCATAGCCACCTTTATTTTGCGCGGCTTTCATATTGCCCAACTGGCGCACCAGCGTGGCCCAATCTAGATTGGCGACATCATCCTCATCCACGCTCGGTATCGCGGCCTGCCGGTTGTGAAATGCCGCGCGCAGCGCGCTGGCCATGCTGTGTTTCACCATGCCCTGAAAGCGAATCGGCGCAAATGGCCACTGGCTCCAAGTGCTGGCCGTGCTTTCGCCATCGCCAATCGTGCGGCGATCAATATCAGTGAGGCCATGCTCATACAGCTGATCATTCAGGCTAGTGAGCATGCCAATCCCATATGCATCGCCCATCGCATAGTCGGGGCGAAAGTACGCCCACAGGCCAAACAAATCATTCTGGACTACTCGGTCATCCGTGCCGGCCAGCCATGTTTTGCAAAAAATAATCACGGCGTAATTGCCGATTTGCTCAAAGACCACTAGCGCCGATTTCGAGGCGGTTTCGGCCTCACCATGCCCAGAGTGGTCATAGCCAAAACTCAAGATGCCACGCTTGCGATATCGCAGCCCCGGCAATGGCCCAGCCGGTTGCAAATTGGCCGATAAGCCGGTGGCGATCGCAATCCGGATGTATTTTTCCCAAATGTAATTGGTCGATCGCGTGTTGATGCATAAAAACTGCCGAATCCATTCGGCCTCGGTTTGCTGGGCGCGCATATCGTTCGCCCATGCTTCATTCAAAATACCGAGTTCAATCCCCAAGTAAATATCCAGCGCTGGCAGCATTTTGTATTGGCCATTGTCGACCAAGGCTTGCAGTACATCGGCGCCTTTATAAACGCCGGTAATGCGGATTTGCGGCTGAAATTTAACGGTTGAGTCCGCCCCTAAACGGCGTGCTGAGCCTAGCATCGGTAGGAAACGACTCATTAAACGCTCTTGCGGGCAGTCATCCACCTCATCGATGCTGGCGAACGAAATGGCATCACCGTCGATCTGCGACATAATCCCGAACGCGGTCGCTTTACTGCCATTGGCAAACTGGTACTGCGTGTCTTTCATCTGGCGGCGACCATTCTTGACTGAGATATAAGCCGATAACATTTCAGAGCGGCGTATTGCATCCAGATGGTAGCCAAGGCCAATCTGCGATTGCTGCAAGCGCGGCGCGACAATTCCTTCTTCTTGAAACGGGTTGGTCGCTAAAAACATCAGGGCGTATAACTCTTTAACCGTTGTTTTTCCTGTTCGGCGGCAAGAGACATCGATAGTGTTTGGGTTGTTGTCCATCTCGATGCACTTCAGTACTTGCATCGGATCGAGCTCTACGCCATGCACGTGCTTATGCCACAAGGCATGTGGCTTTAGCCCGGTCGCAGGATCTACTCGGCCGTAGCGCATGATTTCTACCTCTGCGCGATTTTGCAGAAAGACGCGCTGCGAAGCACTAATGCGCTCATTGGCCAAATGCAGCCCCTGATTCAGCATGGATTGCGATAAGGCCGCTGAAGGTTTGCCAACGCTGAATAATGACATCCACGTAGCGTGGGTCTAACTCCATAATTCGCGCATGGCGACCTAGCTTGTGGCAGGCAATTAAGGTGCTGCCGGATCCGCCGAACAAATCCAAAACGATATCGCCGCCACGGCTGCTATTGCTAATCGGGTAGCAAATGAGCTCGACAGGTTTCATCGTCGGGTGGACATCATTTCGTGCCGGGCGATCAAAACGCCAAACTGTAGTTTGTGATCGATCGGTATACCAGCGATGAGGTCCGGTTGGCTTCCAACCATAGAGCACAGGTTCATGTTGCCATTGATAATCTTGGCGCCCGAGCACGAGCGATTGCTTGACCCAAATGCAGCATTGGGCCAACTTAAAGCCAGCATCTAGCATTGCTTTGCGAAAGTTCATCCCTTCGCTATCGGCATGAAATACGTATAAGCCCGCGCCGTCTTTGGCAAAAGCAAACATCCCAGCGTACGCATCGAGCAGGAAGCGATAAAACTTGCCATCATTCATGGCATCATTTTCAATCGTCAGCTTGTCCTTAGTCTTGCCCTCATAAGCAACGTTGTACGGTGGATCAGTCACGATCAAATCGGCAAGATAGCCATCCATGAGCTGAGCAACATGATCCAGATTAGTGCTATCGCCGCACAGCACTCGATGCGGGCCTAGTATCCATAGATCCCCTGGTTTGGAGCAAGGCTCTTCGGGCAGCTCGGGCGCGTCATCTTCATCGCAGAGACCTTCGTTCAATAGCTCTGGCAGAAATCTTGCCAAATCCTCCTCATCAAAGCCAATCAGTGATAGATCAAACTCAAAATCACGCAGCGCCCCAAGTTCAATTTCAAGTAAGGACTTATCCCAGCCTGAATTCATTGCCAGTTGGTTGTCGGCAAGGATATAAGCGCGTTTTTGCGCTTCGCTCATATGGGAAAGTTCAATCACTGGCGCTTCATTAAAACCGCGCTTATTCGCCGCTAAGACCCGGCCATGACCGGCGATAATGCCGTTGCAGCCATCAACCAATACTGGATTAGTAAACCCGAACTGATCGATGGATCGGGCGATTTGCTCAATCTGGGCTTCCGAATGTGTTCTAGCGTTGTTGGCGTAAGGAATTAGGTCGCTTAACGGGCGATATTCAAGAGTAAGACGAGTCATTTTTTTACACCAAGTAGATCTTTAATCCGCTGTTGCAAGGCGGTTTTTGCAAACACATGAACGCTGCCATCGGGATAAATCAAATGCAGCGCAATGGCTCTGCGAAGTAGTACTTTGATGGGGCCAAGGTCTAGGCCTGTTAAATCAGCGATATCGGCTTCGCTATAGGCCACACAGGCCCATAAGGATTTCCATTCTTTGTCTTCTGGCTCATTGACGATATTGATCTCAACGTTTGGCCATACTGCGATGAGTTTTTGCAAGCCTCGATCTTCTAGCATCAACAGCGTGGCTTCGATATCGCGCGCTTCTCTAATGCGAAACTCTGCGGCGATGGCTGAAATGCTCATACTTCACCACCGTTTTCACGCTGGTACTCAATCAGAATGGGATCATTCTTCGCGCGCGCCTTGGCATTACCCATCTTGTCGACCAGTAAGGCCAGTTGTTCAGTTTGCTTTTGCATAAAATCAGTGACTGAGCCGCGCTCATCATCATTTTTAAGACGCCCCATTGATTCATCTTGCTGTTCAATGACTTTTGGCGTCATGCCCAGATCGCCTAGATTCATATTGTTGCGAGTTAAAAATTCAGACAGCGTTTTCAGTAACGGATGCGCCTCAATATTCATGATTTGTTGGCGCTCACCCGTCGTTGGGTCGGTGTAGCAGGCGAGATTCATCCCGCCTTCTTTGTCGGTATACCATTCCGGATTGCGTAGCGTCACACCGTCGGCAAGGATGGTTTGCAGCATTTGCTGTACCACGGCAATGGTCGCCGCTTGCATGCCTGAAAAAATCCCGGTGAGCTTTTTTGGATCTCTTTGCTCGAATGCGGCATGGACTTGCATAAACAGCATGGTTTGGGTTTGGCAGGCGGATTGCGCTGCGCAAAAGTCTCGATCGACTTTGCAGCCAACACAAAAGCTGTAGCCATCGGGTCGAGCGGGGAAGTAGGTCGCTGTCTTAGCGGTCAATCCGTGCTTCATCGCATTAAAGCGAGTCCGCATGGCTTCTTCTGGGGTTGGGTGGCCTTCTAGATTCGCAGCGGTAGCGGCTTTGCCTTCTGGTGTTTTTGGCCCAGTGGCATTTGACCAGGCTTTAAAAAGCGCGCGCTCAAATGGTGCTTGTTCAACAGAATCGTTGCAAATTTCACACGCAGCAAGATAGCGAAATGGGTGATGCATAAACTCAGGCGCATCAATCACTTCACTCGGAAGTGCTTTAAAAGTATGCCGACAATCTGGGCAACGAAACGTGATTGCCGAAAGCGGTTTAGAAAGGTCGCGTTTTTTAGCCATACTGAAGTTTCAGCTAATTCAACAAGCCAAAAAAGCCACCAAAAACGCACGAATTACGCGGCCTTACTAATAATATTTGCTTTTATCGGGATTGAAATAATTTTGGTTCGGGATGAGACCTGTTCGGGGAGCCAAATTAAAAGGGCTAGCTTAAAAGCTAGCCCTTTTTTTATCGATTTAATTTCTTCCCATTTGTGCATTTTCACGATTATGCTGTCTCTATTACCCCTCATATCAAGAAGGATGTAGAGATGTCTGCTGAAGAGCATGCCATTGACTTACCTGAGCCTGAAGTGCCGGCTCATTCTGTTAGCTTTTTTTCGCGCTATCGTTTAATTATTTTTGGCTTGAGTGGTTTTTTTTTGGTGCTGATTTTTTTAATGATCGGCATTGCGCTTGGCATGGCGAAAAAAAACTTCGAAAAAAGTTTTTACCTCACCCAAATTGAAAAATTAAAAGATGCTCTATCGGGCTCTCTAGAAAAACGAACAGAATTAGAGCGTGATATTACCGAGCTAAAAGTTGAACTGCGCGCTAAAAAAGACCATATAGCCGAGTTAGAAGACAAACTCGCTGAGCAAGAGCACGCTACGCGCCGCCAAGAATTAAAAGCCAAAGATGAAGGTAGTACGGCGCACACAACTGAAGCCAATCTGGCTGAAAGTACCGCAGATCAACAAAGTGAAAATTATTTACGCTTAAAAGCAGGGGATTGCTTGGTTGAAGGAAGTGCCGGCGCTACAGCAGCAAATTGGCGCGAGTGCCTAAAAAAAGGTAAAAAAGTCACCGCTGAGCAGCAATCCGCAGCGCATTAATTGAGCAGAACATTAAAAAAGCCCACGCTACTTGCGTGGGCTTTTTCATGGTGAAGCGAGATATTAGAGCACTTTGGCAATCGCATCTGCGACATAGTCGATGTTTTTATTATTCAGCGCGGCCAAGCAGATCCGGCCCGTCGATACGGCATAGATACCGTATTCAGTTTGGAGTTTTTCAACTTGAGCGACTGTCAAACCGGTGTACGAGAACATACCGCGTTGCTCAGTGACAAAACTGAAGTCTTGCGCAACACCGCGTGCGGCGAGTTTTTCAACTAAGCCTGAGCGCATGCTGCGAATACGTACGCGCATGCCGCCGAGTTCTTCTTCCCACATGCTACGCAGCTCTGGGCTGGCTAATACCGCCGCCACCACTGCACCACCGTGGATTGGTGGGTTTGAATAGTTGGTACGAATAACGCGTTTTACTTGCGAGAGTACACGGCCAGATTCTTCTTTACTTGAGGTGATGATCGACAGCGCGCCAACACGTTCACCGTATAAAGAGAAGCTTTTTGAGAAAGAGCTCGAAATCAAAAATTGCAGACCTGATGCAGCAAAAGCATTCACTGCGACTGAGTCTTCAGCAATACCTTCAGCAAAACCTTGGTAAGCCATGTCAAGGAACGGCACCAAGCCGCGTTCACGACATACTTCAACCACTTCACTCCATTGTGCATCTGACAAATCAGCGCCAGTTGGGTTATGGCAGCAAGCATGTAAGATAATGACCGAGCCTGGTTGCAAGGTGAGTAGATTTGCTTTCATTGCCGCAAAATCAACGCCACGTGTTGCTGCATCATAGTAAGGATAGTCAGCCACTTTAAAGCCAGCGGCTTCAAAAATAGCGCGGTGATTTTCCCAGCTTGGATTGCTGATATACACGGTGGCATTAGGATTGAGGCGATATAAGAAATCACCACCAATGCGTAATGCACCGGTTCCGCCAAGTGCTTGGGCAGTGACAGCACGGCCTGCAGCAGTTAATTCGCTGTCAGTACCAAATAGCAAGTTTTGCACGCCAGTATTGTAGGCTGGATTACCTTCAATGGCCTGATAGCCGCGTGGTGGTTGCGTTTCAAGGCGCGCTTTCTCTGCTGCTTTTACCGCTGCCAATAAAGGAATTTTGCCTTCGTCATTAAAATAAACGCCGACCCCAAGGTTGACTTTAAAGTCACGGGTATCGGCATTAAAAGATTCATTCAGACCCAAAATTGGATCGCGTGGCGCCATTTCAACGGCGGCAAAAATCGAGGACGACATGCAGTGCTCCATTCAAATAAAGAGAAAAGGCCGGTTCTGCCTTAAATTGCTATCAATTTAAAGGTGATTTTAGCATGACTCTGGCAAGTGGGGCTGTCGACATCGGTGGAATAATCTCGATTTTCTTTCGATATCAGTATTAATATGATATTTAGTATTTCTACCAATTTAATTTTGCAGAAAGAATAAGAACAGGGGTCTTGCTGGTATGAGCGCGCAGTTAAAAACGTCGAAACATATCCCATTTCATTTGCATCTTGGTTATTTCTTTGTTGGCTTAATGGTGTTATTTGCTGCGGTAACGACTTGGTTTTTTCAAAATTCAACAGAAAAAATATTAATGCTCAATGCGCAAAATCGAGTGAACAATTTTGCGCGAGTGGCGAGTGATCATTTGGATAACCTCTATCGCAATGCAGCCGTAACGGCAGAGTTAATGGCCGATCAGCGTATTGTTCATGCTACAACGCTCGAGCAACGACTTGAAAGCATGCCGTATTTATTGACGGCATTGCGAACCAGGCCAGCTTTGGCTGCGGTATATGTAGGCTATCAAAATGGCGATTTCTTTTTGTTACGCCCTTGGCGTAATGAGCCTTCGCTCATTCAACGATTTAATCCGCCTAAAAATACAGCGTGGGTGGTGCAAAGTATTGAAGTCACTGCTGATCATTCTGTTGGGCGTTATTTATTTTTTGATTCGCAATTTCATTTAATTGAAAATCGAATTAAGCCTGATTATCAATTTGATCCGCGAAAGCGTTCGTGGTTTAAGGCAGCAGTATCGACACCCGGCGTGCAAAGCAGTTTGCCGTATGTTTTTTATGCCACCGATAAAGCTGGGGTGACGATTTCAACAGCGGCAAACCAGCACGCCGCTGTAGTGGGGGTTGATGTTCGCTTAGAAACGATTGAAGAGGTCCTGTCGTATTATCAGGAAACGCCGGGGTCAAAGTTTTTATTGATGACGGCTGAGCAAGGGGTAATGCTGACTCAAGATGGGCTACCCAAAATGAAAGCCGCAGCGCAGGGGCAATTGCGGCTGCCTTTGCTGACGGAATTTAATGGCCATTTATTAAGCCAATTAAAAAAGGATCATCTTGAGCTGGCCTCTGGCCAAAGCACAACGATGACGGTGGATAATGAAAATTGGGAGGCCTCTAAGCAATTCATTACGGTGCTTGGTGGTGCGCCGTTGCAATTATGGTTAGCTTCGCCGCATTCAGAATTACTCGGGCCAGCAATTGAAATTCGCAATCATGCTTTATTGATCTCTGCGCTGCTTTTAGCCTTTGGCGTGAGTTTGGCTTTATGGCTAGCGCGTATGGCGTCGCGACCATTAATTCAGCTCAATAGTGAAGCACAGAGAATTGCGCGCTTTGATTTTAGCGAGCCCATTCAGGTCGATGCGCGAATCACCGAAATCATTGCGCTGGCTAAATCGATGGATCAAATGAAGGGTACGATTGAAGACTTTTTACATTTATCTAATGCCTTAGCTGCGGAAACGAATTTCCAGCGTTTATTGGTGTTGATTGTCAGTGAGATGCGAAAAGCCGCTTTAGCGCCTTGCGGCATTTTATATTTAGCGGAGCCCAAACAAGGCACGCTGGAAGTCGTGCAAGCACAATATAACGATCAAATCCGTGAAGCCTTTGGCGAATTAGCCACACTTAAACTCGATGCCGATCAGACACATCCGGTATTGCAATTATTGCAGCAACAAACCAGCGCAATGCTTTTGACTCGCGAGCAGGTGCAGCTTTATTTTAATTTTGTGATTACCGAGCCGGCTGCTTATCAATTAGTTTGTGTACCGCTTAAGGATAAGACTGGGCAATTACTTGGGGTGTTGGCTTTATTACTGAACGCCGAGGCCGCAATTAGTGCTAAACGCTTATCGTTTGTGACGGAGCTGTCTGGTACTGCAGCGGTGGCGCTTAATACGCAGCGTTTAATCGAAGAGCAAAAAGTATTACTTGAAGCCTTTATTCAATTAATCGCCGGTGCGATTGATGCCAAAAGTCCGTATACCGGCGGTCATTGTCAGCGCGTTCCTGAACTCACCAAAATGCTGGCTAATGCAGCTTGTCAAACGACGATCGGCCCGTATGCCGATTTCAATTTAAGTGAAACCGAGCGCGAAGCTTTGCATATTGCGTGCTGGTTACACGATTGCGGCAAAGTGACGACGCCAGAATATGTGGTGGATAAAGCGACTAAATTAGAAACGCTCTACGATAGGCTGCATGAAGTGCGGATGCGCTTTGAAGTTTTAAAGCGCGATGCACAAATTCAAGCATTACAAGCGCAAATTAATGGTGAAGATCCGCAGCAATCGGCCTTGCAATTGGCTCAAGCCTTGGCGCAGCTTGACGATGATTTTGCCTTTATCGCCCAGTGTAATCAGGGTGGTGAATTTATGGCCGAGGATAAAATCACGCGATTAAATACCATTGCCAAGCGCCAATGGCTACGCACTTTAGACGATAGAATTGGTATTTCGCATGAAGAAAAAAGTCGTAAAGAGCGAGAGCCGGCCGCTGAACTACCGGTTTTTGAGTCGCTATTGGCCGACAAAATTGAACATCAATTTAGCCGCCCGCCGCGCGAGCAAATGCCAGCAATTAACCCTTGGGGCTTTCAGCTCAATGTGCCCGAACTCTTATATAACCGAGGCGAAATTTATAATCTATCGGTAGCGCGTGGCACCTTAAGCGAAGAAGAACGCTATAAAATCAACGAGCACATCGTGCAAACCATCATTATGTTGGAAAAACTGCCTTTCCCACGGCATTTGCAGCAAGTGCCAGAGATTGCCGGTGGCCATCATGAAAAAATGGATGGCACGGGCTATCCACGCAAACTCATGCAAGAGCAAATGAGTCCATTGGCGCGAATGATGGCGATTGCCGATATTTTTGAAGCGCTTACGGCCGTGGATCGACCATATAAAAAAGGTAAATTACTCTCGGAAGCGATCCGCATTATGCATAGCATGGTGGAAAATCAGCATATCGATCGTGAGCTATTTCAATTGTTTTTAACTTCAGGCGTGTATTTGAAATACGCCAAACAATTTATGCAAGCCGAGCAAATTGACACGGTGGCGATAGAAGTTTATTTGCCGACGCCAGCGAGTTCGGCGTTATAAATAAGAGGGTATTTGCTTGTAGCGCTTTTATAAAATGGCCCGTAAGCAAATACCCAACTTGCCGCTTAAACGCTACGGCGAGAGAATTGCCGCGGTCTAAATCCCAGTAAACCCAGCACGGCAAAATACACCGCGATGCCAACGATGACTAAGCCTGAGAGGCGTAGTAATCGAGACGGCATATTGCCCTGAGCCCATTCCGGCATGATTTGCATTACGCCAAATAAAGCCAATGCCATTAAGCTCACCGCAATAATCAGCTTAAACAAAAAGCCCAACCAGCCCGCTTCAGGCTGATATAAATCTTGTTTTCTCAACTGGTAATACAGCAAACCGGCGTTGGCGATTGCCGCCAAACTAATCGATAGCGCTAAGCCGGCGTGTTGTAAATAAGGCACTAAAATCAGGTTTAAGCCTTGGGTCACAATTAAAGAAAATACGGCAATCTTGACTGGGGTTTTAATGTTTTTACGCGCATAAAATGCTGGCGCTAAAGGCTTAATCAAAATCAAACCGGGAATGCCGACTGCATACGCCATTAACGCCAATTGCGTCATCTGCGCATCATGCGCCGTAAATTTACCGTATTGAAATAATGAAATCGTCAGCGGCTCGGCAATTACCGCCAAAGCGACTGCTGAGGGTAGCGCTAATAAGAGCGCTAATCGTAAGCCCCAATCGAGGAGTTTGGAATATTCTTCCGTATCGTTATTGGCCAAGGTTTTGGACAACGACGGCAATAAAATCGTCCCGAGCGCCACGCCCAATAAGCCAGTCGGTAGCTCCATTAAGCGGTCAGCGTAGTATATCCACGACATCGAACCCACTACGAGTAATGACGCCAAACTTTGATTGATAATTTGTGAAATCTGGCTGACCGAAACGCCTAAAATCGCGGGCCCCATTTGCTTGACGACACGCCAAACGCCGGGGTCTTTAAAATCCAAGCGCGGGCGAACCAACATGCCAATTTTTTTTAGATAAGGTAGTTGATAGGCTAACTGAGCGATGCCGCCCACTAGCAAGGCCCAAGCGAGCGCCATAATCGGCGGATTAAAATAGGGGGCAAAAAACAGCGCAAAAATGATAAATGAAATATTCAATAGCGTGGGTGTAAAGGCCGGAACTGAGAAGTGATTCCACGTATTGAGCACGGCGCCTGCGAGTGAGGACAATGAAATCAGCAAAATATAAGGGAAGGTAATGCGCAATAAATCAGTGGTAACGGCAAATTGATTGGGATTATTAGTTAAACCATTGGCGGTAGTCCAAATAATCCATGGCGCTGCCAAAATCCCGATTAAGGTGATCACCGCTAAAATTAAAGTTAACAAACCGGCCACATGCGCGATAAAAATTTTGGCCGCTTCATCGCCTTCGCGAGTTTTTTTATCCGCGAGTATTGGCACGAACGCTTGTGAGAATGCACCCTCGGCGAAGATACGTCGTAGTAAGTTCGGTAAGCGAAAGGCAACCACCCACGCATCCATCATGGCGCCAGCGCCAAAAATAGTCGCCATAATCGCGTCACGGGCAAAGCCGAGAACTCGCGAAACCATCGTCATCGAGCTGACTGCGGCCAGTGCTTTGAGTAGATTCATTGTTATTTTTCCGTCCCTGATAGCGCGCATGATAACGCCTACTTGCACTTGCCGTGAAGAAGGCATAAAATTGCCCCCTTTCTAGGGTGTGTGTGCTGCCGAAAGTCCGTGTCTCCGGCGAAGCAGTAGACCCGTTTATACCTTTGGAGAATTACCATGGCAAATACCGCACAAGCACGCAAACGCGCTCGTCAAGCTGAAGCTGCACGTTTACACAACGGCGCGCAACGTTCAGAATTCCGTACTGCAGTTAAAAAAGTATTGAAAGCGATCGCGGCTGGCGACAAAGCGGCTGCTGCAGCTGTTTACCAAGAATCTGTTAGCACTATCGACAGCTTGGCTGACAAAAAGATCTACCATAAGAACAAAGCAGCTCGTCATAAGAGCCGTTTGTCTGCTGCGATCAAAGCAATGGCTGCTGCCTAAGCTTTGTAAGTAACAGGTTCTAAAGCAAAAAACCCGTGTAAACGGGTTTTTTTGTGCCTGCTAATTTGAGCATCAGCTGCGTTGGTGTACGTATTCGCGCTAATTAGGAATGAAAGCGCGGCGATGAAAGTCGAAAGCTTTGCATAATGCGCCAGTATGCCGCTTCATCGAGAATAATCAGTTGTCCATCAACAGCTTCATCCGCAGCGATATCAATCGCAATTCGCACAAAACGGCCGGTTTCTTGCCAGATGGCCGCGGCGATGCGCTCTACAAACCAATCGGCGCTTTCTCCGAGCTTGATTTCGGCTTCGTGACCGACTTCCAGTAATAAGATCTCATGCCCTAGCGATTGCTTATTCGCCCATGATGGTGTGCACCATGCTCGTTGAATTGCGCCAAGCGTATAGTCGGCTTCACGGCAGGTGACAGGGGAAACGCTGAGCTGTAAACGATAGGTCTTGGACATGATCACATCCTAAGCAAGCGAGTAAGCTGTTAGCTTACATGACATTCGGGTCCTTGTAGACTGATTTCTCGCGTCCTATTTCTGCCTCTCGTCGTTTAATTTCATGTGCTAGGCTAAAGCCTGCGTTGCATGAAGTGGAATTGACAATGATTGACAGTGAAGAATTAAATCCGCGACCTCAAATCTTGATTGTTGATGATTCTCGCATCGTCCGCGCGACGGTGCGTAAGCATTTAAGCGCGCATTTTGATTTATTTGAGGCGGCTGATGGTGAGGCGGGCTGGAAGCTGCTATTGGCTGAGCCGACGATTAATTTATTGATTTCAGATTTAACCATGCCTGAGCTTGATGGCTTGGGTTTGCTAGCGCGCGTACGCAGCTCAGGCGATGCACATTTGCATTATTTGCCAGTGATTATTATCTCGGGTGAAGAAGATGAAGCGACTAAATTGCGCTGTGTTGAATGTGGCGCCAATGATTTTATAAACAAATCCACCGATCGCACGGAAATGCTGGCGCGGGTTCAAGCCAATCTTGAATTGGCCGCAGCGCGTCAAGAACTGGCTGCTGCGCGGGGCATGCAAGTTCATAGCGCGAATGATCAATTAACCGGTGTCGCGAGTTCTTATTTATTAAATCTACAACTGGAACAAGCGCTGGCCTTTGCGCTGCGGCATCATAGCCAAGTGAGCGTCTTGCTATTAGAAGTCAATAATTTTCAATTGTTGACCGATAAATTGGGTAGGCGCGTTTGCGATCAAATGTTAGCCATGTTGGCTAAATTACTAGAAAGCACTTTACGTAAAGAAGATACCTTGGCGCATTTAACTGGCGCACTGTTTGCGATTATTTCCCCCGCCACGCCATTAACTGAAGCGAAAATTGTCGCTGAGCGTTTACGACTTCGCGTAGCAAATGCGCGAATTAATTATCGTGAGCAGGTGCTACGGGTGACGGCGAGTATTGCCGTCGCGAACTCTTGGCATGATGATGAGCATTCCTGTGAGCGAATTTTACAAATCGCGCAAGATCGACTTTATGCTACGCCAATGGAAAATCACGTCTTTATGCCCGAATTAGTCGGGGAGGCCCACACGCCGCTCATCGCCGAGGCCTTGGTGATGCTGCACAAAGGAATGCTGACTGAATTGCGACCGCATCTGCGCGCTTTGCTCAAAAATTTACAGCCATTATTAGCCCAAGCCAATCAAGATTTGGCCTTGGGTTGGGATCTGTCGCAAATTGATGCCGCTGAAAATCCCGAACCATAATCAAGGGTATTAAGTGCTGTACTTTATGCAAAAAAGGCTGGCGTTCAATACCCATGCAGCCTGCCTTAGGCGCATTGCAGTGCTGCTGAAGCAATATACAAAGTATTGCCAGTCTGAGTCTTGGCCATATGTTTGGCGTTTGAGGCATGACTGGCCACTTCGTGGTGGCTTTGATAATCGCTAGCGACAATTTCTACCGCGCCTAAAGACATCGAAACCAGTGGGTGTCGCTGCAATTGATTCTGTCGATTGTGCGCCAAATAGCTTTGCGCTTGCCAGTGCGCCGGTTTAAAAAAGGGGGCCAGTTGCCGCTGAAAATCACGGAGTATTTGCTCGCAATGCGAGCGCCAATGCGCTGATCGCAATAGCAAAATAAAATCATCACCACCGACGTGGCCAACAAAATCCAGCTGAGGATCGACGCTATTTTGTAACAGTTGGCCGCAAAACTGCAGCAGCTCATCACCTCGGGCGTAACCATAAATGTCGTTATAAGGTTTGAAGTGATCGAGGTCGACGTAGACCACGGTGAAGTTGCATTCGGTTTGTAAATACTGGCTGATGGCGTCTTGAATCGGCACATTACCGGGCAAACCGGTTAAAGGGTTGGCATGACGTGCCGCGCTAATTTGCAACTCAGTCATTGCGCGAATTAAATCTCGCCCTGTCCCCATGCCTAAATAACGCCCTTGCTCGGTAATGATAAAGCCATCATTGAGATCACCCCGCTCGCTGCAGGTGAGTAAACGCGCAAGTTCGGTGAGGCTAGTGGCTTGTTCCACAATTAAGGGGTGGCAATCCATTTGCGTGCTACAGCTGCGTGCGCCAAAGAGTTCACGGCTAAAGGGTCGAGAAAACAACTCGAGTAAATCACTGCGTTTAATCAGTCCAATCGGACGCTCATTGTCGACCACCGGAATCGCGCTCAAATCGGCTTGCTGCGTTAGCCGCCGCCAAACGGTTTCGTTGCTATCGGTTTGGCTGGCGCTCGGTACGATTTGCAATAAAGCGCCAGCGTGGCTACTGCCTTGGCCGATTTGCAGTGGTGTTTCGGTTTGGCTTTTGGGGAAATCTAGCAAGGGCTTGGGTTTGGTTTCGGGACGACCGATTAAAAAACCTTGGATTAAATGGATGCCTAAGCGTTGAATCACCGCCAGCTCAGTATGATTTTCAATGCCTTCGGCAATCACGTTACAGCCGGTACTGAGGGCAATATGCTGGATAGAACGAACAAATTGGCGTTTTTGTCGATCGCGACTAATGCCCTGAATAAAGTATTTATCAATTTTAACGAAGTTTGGTTTGAGTTCCGACCAGAGCCGCAAGCTAGAGTAGCCTTCGCCCAAATCATCTAGCGCAATTTGAAAACCCATGTTCCGATACTGTTGTAATGCGTGAGCCAAGAGTGCGTAATCGCTAGTGGTTTGCGTTTCAGTGAGCTCAATGACGACTCGGCTAGGGTCTAATCCCATGGCGTGCATAAAATCGAGCATTGCATCGGCGCGAAATGCATCCTGCATCAGGCTGAGTGGGCAGACATTGAGAAATAATTTTCCGGGTAGCTGCTGCTTGATAAAGGCTTGAATAATGACTTGGTGGCAAGCTCTATCTAATTGCGGAATACATTGGCTTTGCGCCGCGGCTTGAAATAGGTGTTGTGGCGCATGCAAGGGATGGCCACTGGGCCCACGAATCAATCCTTCAAAACCATAGGCTACGGCTTGATTGAGTGCGGCAATCGGTTGAAAAACGGCGCTAAGCTGTTGCTGTTGAATGATGTCGGCGAGTTCGGCGCAATAGCGCTCATTGCTGCTGTGGCGGATCATACAAACTCAATGGTTTGGTGTGAGGCGGTAAGGTAACAGTGAAAGATGAATGTTTTGTTACAAAAAACGCCATTGGCATATTTATTGCGGTTTTTTGAAACAGCACACCGTTTTGCTCAAGAAAAAGCCCAAGCATGAATCGCTTGGGCTAGGCACAAATAGAAAATTCGATTTAACGCGTAAAGCGCTGGGTAATCGGCATACGCCAATCTTTACCAAATGAGCGTTGGGTAATGCGTGGACCGACTGGTGCTTGGCGACGTTTGTATTCGTTGATTTTGAGTAAACGCACCACCTTATTCACATCCGATTCGGCATAGCCCTTCGCAATAATCTCGGTGATGCTCAGATTATCTTCAACATAGGCGGCCAAAATTGCATCGAGCACTTCATATTCAGGCAGGCTGTCTTGGTCTTTTTGATCTGGGCGCAGTTCGGCTGAAGGTGGGCGAGTAATAATGCGCTCAGGAATCACTATGCCTTGCCCTGAGTCCAGACCCAATTGATTGCGCCAGTTGGATAGGCGATAAACTAGCGTTTTGGCGATGTCTTTTAAGACCGCAAAACCGCCGGCCATGTCGCCATATAAGGTGGCATAACCGGTGGTCATTTCTGACTTATTACCCGTAGTGAGTACCAGCGTGCCGCCCTTGTTCGACATAGCCATCAACAGCATACCCCTGATACGGCTTTGCAAGTTTTCTTCGGTGGTATCCATTTCACGGCCAGCAAACTCGTCTTTTAATCCGGCCATCATGCTTTCATACATCGGCCAAATTTCGATTTCTGAATATTTGCAGCCGAGAATTTCAATCATTTCGCGTGAATCATTCACCGAAATATCGGCGGTGTAGCGCGAGGGCATCATCACCGCGTGGACTTTATCGGCGCCTAGTGCGTCCACCGCAATCGCCAAAGTAAGTGCCGAATCAATCCCGCCCGAGAGACCGAGCAGCACGCCAGGGAAGCGGTTTTTGCCAATGTAATCTTGTACGCCCAGCACCAAAGCGCCGTAAATACTGGCTTCAATTGACTCATCAAGCGCAATCGATGCCGCTTGAATATCACCATCGATAAAATCGCAGTAGCCAATTTGGCTGCGATACGCTGGCAATTGCAGGGCTAATTCACCGGATTTATTCAGCGCAAAGGAGTGGCCGTCAAAAACCAGCTCGTCTTGGCCGCCAACCAAATTGCAATACACAATCGGTAAGTCGTTTTCTTCCACGCGTTGCTGAGCAATCTCGCGGCGCGTGCTTTGTTTGGCTTGGTGGTATGGCGAGGCATTCAGGACCAATAACACCTCAGCGCCTTCGTCTTTAGCCGCGGCAGCCGGTTCGGTATCCCATAAGTCTTCGCAAATGGCGATACCGACTTGAACGCCATTTTGTTCAAAGACAAAAGGCACACAGCCTGGCGTGAAGTAACGCACTTCGTCAAAAACAGCATTATTTGGCAAGAGTAATTTGTCGTAACGGCCAAGAAAATTACCATCGCGAATGGCGCAGGCTGAGTTAAAAATTTCGTCGCCACTCACTGATGGATAGCCCAGCACCAAGGTAATGCCGTCAAGCTCATCAATGAAACGCGCAATTTTTTCGCGGCATTGCTGTAAAAACGCTGGGCGCAGTAATAAATCTTCCGGTGGATAGCCAGTAAGGGCTAATTCCGGGGTGAGCAAAATATCAGCACCAGCAGCGGCAGCTTCGCGAGCAGCAGCAAAAATAAGCTCGGTGTTGCCATCAATATCACCAACAATAGGGTTGATTTGAGCAAGGGCGATTTTCATGAGCAGCAAATTGGGCAAGGTAAAAACGCTATTTTAGCGGGATGCTGGCCAGTGTGGGCGCAAATTGCGATGCCAATAGTCGTAAGTCTGCTGGGCTGCCGATACCCTAAGTCGAAAGTGTGGGCTATTTGGCTGGTGATGATGGCCACTTAGCTTCTTTATTTGTCAGTGATTTCTTGCTATTTCCTAAGCAAAACACTAAAAAAATGAAAGAAGAGAATGCTTTAGCCGATGCAGTGGGTGCATCAAGCAATGCATTCTTAATTTGCTTGAGCGAGCTAATCATGCCATTTGATGAAGTATTCCCGACGCATTTTAATACCTTATCGCGTAATCCATTCCCGCACGTGTTGATTGAACAAGCCTTATTGCAATTGGGTGGTGGCAGCATCGAGGGCAGTAAATTTGCCAAGCAGGTTTTAACTGCTGCAGGATGGCGGCATGCCAGCGTCGTGTCGTATGGAAAATATCCGGAAGAAGCCGCCACGGCATTTAATAAAGTCAGGTTGGTACTGGTGGATGATCCCAATGCCGAACAACTGATGCAGCGCTTAGCCGCTGCTTAGACTGTGCGACGATAAGCACGTAAAAAAACGCTCACAGCACTATTCACATGCAGCTCGATCTGGCTGGAACTGGGGTTGCTCACCGAGAGTTGCATTTGACGAATGATGCCGGCATCGCTGAGCGCCAGTAATTGTTCAGCAGCCAATCTGGCATCATCGATCTGTAGTATTTCATCTTGATTTAATTGTGCCAAATACTCACTCAACCTTTGCACGACCTGCGCTGGCCCTGATGACTCGATTAATTGCCCGAGTGCAGGGAACTGCATCACTTCTGCCAATACAATCCGAAACAATGCCGCTTGCTCTTCTTGTAATAAACTACTCAGCCATTGATGTGCAAAGCGGTTTAATACCGCTTCAATTGGTGTATTCAATAATTGGGCCAGCGTCGGTAATTGCGTTTCGCCGCCGCACTCGCCAGCAATTAAGGCAACAAATAGCGCTTCTTTGCTGTCGAAATAATTATAAATCGTGCCTTTGGCTACGCCGGCCGCTTTGGCGATTTTTTCTACGCTGCTGCTGGCAAAACCCGATTCAATAAAGATGCGCCGAGCGCCGTCAAGGATTTGCTGACGTTTGGCTGGGTTAAGCGGATTGTTACTTGGCATATCGATACCCAAAATAAATATTCATTGGTCATTGACCGAACCGTTCGGTCAGTTTAGCATTTCTTCGCTTGGCCTCAATGAATTTCACCTTCGTGCTGCTTGTATTTGTCGTTGAAATGCACTGCTACTGAATTAGGGAACTGCCGCCTGTATGCGTCACTGTTTAAATTTGCTTTTGCTGGGCTTGCTTGGCACCGTTGGTGGTTGTGCCGTTACCTTACCGCAGCCTGAGTCTGCGCAGCTTGCGCCCAAAGAAAGCGCTTGGCAGACGCCATTGCCCACCAACCATCTCGCTGAGCAGCAAGTGTGGTGGCAATCTTGGCAAGATCCGGTCCTCAATACCTTACTCAATGCTGCGCAACAAGCGAACCCCACTTTAGAATTAGCCGAAGCGCGGATTCGTGAAGCACGCGCCAAGGCCTACGCGACTAAAGCCTATTTATGGCCCACCGTCGGCGCAACGGCCAGCGGCTCGCGCAGTAACAACACGATGCTTACGCCTGCGCAGCCCATCAATGCGGGTAGCGTTGGCCTCGATGCCAGTTGGGAGATCGATCTATGGGGTGGCGTGCGCACCGCTGAAAAAAATCTACTGGCCAATTTATCGGCCAAAACCATCGAATGGCAAGATGCGCGAGCGACCGTAGCGGCCGAAGTGGCCAATGCCTATGTGGCATTACGCGCCTATCAAGCTTTGGCTGAGATTGTGGCGCAGGATTTAAAATCGCGAAATCACAGCTTGAAATTGACGCAGGAAAAAGAACAAGTCGGGCTTGCCAGTCCAGTGGACGTGGCTTTGCTTGATGCCAGTAGCGCTGATGCCTTAGCGCAATGGGTTGAAACGCAAGAAGGCATTGGCATGGCCAAGCAAGCCTTAGTGGCTTTAACCGGTTGGTCAGCCCAGCAAGTGAACGCGCAACTTGAGCAAGGTGCGCCGCGTTTGCCGCAGCCGGTGGGTTTTGCGATCAATGCTTTGCCAGCCAATGTCATTACGCAACGCTACGATATTCGCGTTGCCGCTGAAAACGTCAATATGGCGGCCGCCGAAGTCGGAATTAGTAAAGTAGCGCAATTACCATCGCTGAGTTTGTTCGGTGTGATTAGCTTGGGTCAGCAAGACGTTGGCAGCCTGTCGATCAATGGCAATGCTTGGTCGTTTGGCCCCACATTGAAACTGCCCATATTTAATGCTGGCCGCTTAAAGTCTGAAGAAGAAGCTGCGGTGGCACGCTACGATCAGGCACTGGCAGCATATCAGCAAAAGGTGCGATTTGCGGTCCGTGAAGTTGAGCAAACTTTGTTACAACTGGATGGTAATCAACGTCGCATCGCCGCCATGCAGCGATCGGTGGCGGGGTATCAGCAGCAGCAAGACGCCAGCAACGCCATGTGGCAAGCGGGTAGTGCCAGCTTATTGGACTTAGAAGTCTCGCGGCGTTTTTTGCTGGGCTCGCAAGTGAAGCAAATGGCCTTGCAGCGTGATCAATTGTCCTTATGGATTGCGCTCTACAAAGCGGTCGGTGGTCAATGGCCAGTCGATGGCCTACGCGAAGCAACTATCACTAAGTAGGGTATTGCTTGCTAATTCATTTTATATAAAGAGTATGAACATATACCGGAGTAGGGTAATGAAGGATTTATTCAAGCGATTCCCAGTGCGGCGTAGCATGGTATTGAGTATCAGCGTGTTTGTGCTGCTCGCGGGTTTGAGTTTGACCGCCGCGATGGTGCGTGCCGATTCAGTCGACAAAAAAACCGTGGGTAGTAAACCGGTATTGACGGTGCGTATGATTCAACCCAAATCGATTGAGTGGGCACAAACGATTGCCGCCAATGGCAATGTTTTGCCATGGCAAGAATCATCGATTGGTACTGAAATTGGCGGCTTACGCTTAACTCAGCTCAATGCCGCCATTGGTGATCAAGTTAAAAAAGGCCAAGTACTCGCTCGATACAATGATGCGACGATTCAGGCCGAAGTTGCCCAAGCCAAAGCGGCGCTGGCCGAAACCGAGGCCGCTTTAGGCGAAGCCCAGCAAAATGCCAATCGGGTGCGGCAACTGGGCAATACCGGTGCCATGTCAGAACAACAAAAAACCGAAGCTTTTACCAAAGAAATGATGGCCAAAGCGCGAGTGAAATCGGCAAAAGCGCAAGTGGCCAGTGCGCAAGTACGCTTGAGCCAAACGCGTATTGTGGCACCCGATGAAGGGGTGATCTCGGCACGCAGCGCTAGCTTGGGAGCGGTGAGCCAGCCAGGACAAGAGTTGTTTCGTTTAGTACGGCAAGGCCGCTTGGAATGGCAGGCGGAGGTGACGGCTGCTGAAAGCAATCGCATTAAAGCCGGGCAAACGGTGTCTTTACTGCTACCAACAGGCAACACGGTGCAAGGTACGGTGCGAAATATTGCGCCAACGATTGATATGAAAACCCGCAATGTGTTGGTGTATGTCGATCTAAAAACAGCGGCTGATCCTTTGGCTGAAGCCAAACCGGGCATGTTTGCTAAAGGCCAGATTGCAATAGGCAAAACCCGAGCCTTAGCGCTACCGGGTAGCGCAATCTTATTACGTGATGGTTTTGCCAATGTGTTTGTGTTGCAAGCCGATCATAAAGTGAAGCAAGTGCGCGTGAAATTAGGCCGTCAAGCGGACGGCATGATGGAAGTAGAAGGCTTGGCTCCGAACACTTCAGTCGTGGCTAGCGGTGCTGGCTTTTTAGCCGATGGTGATGTGGTGCAGGTCGTTAAGTAAGCCAAGCCAGTAGGACCGTCTTGATCGAATGGCAGTGTAACGCCAGTTTGTATTGCGTTTTGTCTATTAGGTATTGGCTTGTAGGCATTAACTTTAAAGCGTTTTGTTGATATACCCAGGGATGCACAATGAATTTTTCTGCTTGGTCGATTAAAAATCCGATACCGGCCATTATGCTTTTTGTGCTGCTCTCTTTAGGCGGTTTGTGGTCGTTTAGCCAAATGAAGGTGCAAGACTTTCCAGATATCGAATTGCCGATGGTGACGGTGACTGCGGTGTTGGAAGGTGCAGCTCCCGCGCAGCTGGAAACCGAGGTGGCGCGAAAGCTAGAAAATTCAGTCTCGGCCTTGCAAGGCGTGAAACACGTTTACAGTAATATCAGCGATGGCGTGGTCGGAATGACCGTCGAGTTTGAGCTGGAAAAACCAATTAATGAGGCCGTTGACGATGTGCGGGATGCGGTTTCCAATGTGCGCAGTGATTTACCTGCTGATTTAAAAGATCCGATTATTGGCAAAGTTGAATTTTCTGGTGTGCCATTTTTGGTGTATACCGTTGCCGATCCGCAGCTCGATGAAGAGCAGCTGTCTTGGTTGGTCGACAATAAAATTACGCGGGTGATTCGAGCGATTCCTGGTGTGGGTAAGGTTTCTCGCGTTGGCGGGGTCACGCGGCAAGTGCAAATTGAGCTCGATCCGGCGCGCATGGCCGCGCTGGGTGTGAGCAGTAGCGATATTTCACGGCAATTGGCGCGAACACAAAAAGATGCCTCTGGTGGGCGCGCCGATTTGGGCGGCTCAGAGCAAGCATTACGCACCATTATTGCGGCCACAACGGCGGCCGAATTAGCACAAACGGAGTTGTCTTTACCGGATGGGCGCCGGATTCGCCTCGATCAAATCGCTAGCATTCACGATACCATTGCCGAGCGTCGTTCTATCGCCCAGCTCGATGGCCAGCCTGTGGTCGGCTTTGAAATCACCCGTGCACGCGGCGCCAGTGAGACCGAAGTGGCTGCAGCAGTTAAAAAAGCCCTCGCGCAATTACAGCTTGAGCATCCGGCTCTGGTAGTCAATCCCGCTTATGATATGGCTGCGCCAGTACAGGATGAGTTTGATGGCTCGATGGGCTTATTGTACGAAGGCGCTTTGTTGGCCGTGATCGTCGTATGGTTCTTTTTGCGCGATTGGCGCGCGACTTTAGTTTCTGCCGCTGCTTTGCCCTTATCTATTTTGCCGACGTTTATTGGCATGTATTTATTTGGTTTTACCCTCAATACCGTGACCTTATTGTCGCTGGCCTTGGTGGTGGGGATTTTGGTCGACGATGCGATTGTTGAAATTGAAAACATCGTGCGCCATTTGCGCATGGGTAAATCGCCGTATCAAGCTGCCATGGAAGCGGCCGATGAAATTGGCCTAGCGGTGGTCGCCACCACGTTTGCTTTGGTGGCGGTGTTTTTACCAACGGCGTTTATGAGTGGTATTCCGGGGAAGTTTTTTAAACCCTTTGGCTGGACTGCTGCGCTAGCGGTGATGGCGTCTTTAGTCGTAGCGCGTTTACTCACGCCAATGATGGCGGCGTATTTGCTTAAACCGATGCCGCATGCTGAGCAAGAAGGGCGTTTAAAGCTGGCGTATCTGCGCTGCGCGGCGTGGTGCTTGCAGCATCGTAAAATCACCGCGATTTGCTCGATCGTGTTTTTTATTGCGTCATTAGCTTTGGTGCCATTATTGCCAACGGGTTTTGTTCCGGCTGACGATCGCTCGCAAACCTTGGTCAAAATCGAGTTACCGCCCGGCGCCACCTTGAACGACACTTATTTAGCTGCCGATCAAGCGCGAAAAATATTAGCCCCATTGCCGTTTATCACTCGCATTTATACCGCAGTGGGCGATGGTAAAGCGGGGTCTGATCCTTTTGCTGGTGGCAGTAGCGGTGTGAATAAAGCCAGCTTAACGCTGACTTTAGTTTCACGCTCTGAGCGCGCGAAAAAAACACAAATTGAGCAAGAATTACGCGGCTTATTACAAGTGATTCCTGGGGCGAGAGTGACGGTAGGCTTAGGGCAAAATGGTGAAAAGCTGCAAATGATTATTAAGTCGGATGATCCCGAAGCTTTAGCCGTGGCTGCCAAAGCGGTGGAACAAGACTTACGTACTTTAAACGGCATTGGTGCGGTTACATCGAGCGCCAGTTTGGTACGGCCTGAATTGATTATTCGTCCTGATATGAGTAAAGCTGCCGAGATGGGCGTCACCGCGTTGGCGATTGCCGATACGATTCGTGTAGCAACAGTGGGCGACTTTGATACCGCCTTGGCCAAGCTCAATCTCCCTGAGCGACAAATTCCGATTGTGGTGCGTTTACCCGATTCATTTCGCAGTGATCTTGAGCAAATCAAGCGTTTGCGTGTGCCGTCAACGCAGGGAGACGTGATGCTCGGGCAGGTGGCGACGGTTGAGATTGGCAGCGGACCAAGTGTGATTAGCCGCTACGATAGAGCGCGCAATGTGATTTTTGACGTTGAGCTCAATGGCCGAACTTTAGGTGAGGCCAGTGCTGAGGCCGATCAATTACCAAGCTTAAAAAACCTACCAGCAGGGGTCACCCGAGCGGTGTTTGGTGATGCAGAAGAAATGAAAAAACTGTTTGCCAGCTTTGGTTTGGCGATGCTCACTGGGGTGTTGTGTATTTATATGGTGCTGGTGCTGTTGTTCCGTGATTTTATGCAGCCAGTGACGATTTTAGCGGCGCTGCCCTTATCGATTGGCGGTGCTTTTGTGGCGTTATTGCTGACCAATAGTTCGTTCTCGATGCCGACCTTAATTGGCTTGATTATGCTAATGGGGGTCGCGACTAAAAATTCGATTTTATTAGTTGAATACGCCATTGTTGCTCGTCGAGAAGGGATGGCGCGCTTTGATGCCTTGATGGATGCTGGGCGCAAACGCGCGCGGCCGATTGTGATGACGACCATAGCGATGGGCGCGGGGATGTTGCCAATTGCAATGGGTTGGGGTGTGGATTCGAGTTTTCGTGCCCCGATGGCGATTGCCGTCATTGGCGGCTTAATTACCTCGACCTTTTTGAGTTTATTGGTGATCCCGGTGGTGTTTACTTTTGTTGATGATTTTGTGCAATGGCTGAGCCGCAAGCGTAAAAAAGTGCAGCATTAAACTGCGGTTATAAAAAAATAACGGCGCATTGCGCCGTTTTTTTATGTTTTGATTCAGGCAATCGCCGTAGTCTGAACACAACTTAAGCTTGAGCTGGTTTAGCCCCAAGGCTAACGGTTGCGCCACTCGGAATGCCTTCTTGTTGCCAGCGATCAAATTCAGCCATGATGGTGTCGTGGGTTTGCTGGCTGATGTCCGGTAAGCTGCCGCCTAACATGGCTTTGGCTTGGGTGAAGCCCAATTCAACCGCATCACGGATTTTTTGCAATTTGGCTGGGTCGTCGCCCATCGCAAATTTGGCAAAGCTTAAAATGCGCTCGGCGACTTTTTTGACGCCAAATTCACCGTCTTCACCTAGATCTGCTTTGGCTTTATCAATGGTGGCTTGATCGACAGTCAGCGTTTGTTCGCCACGAGCGACTTTGGCTAAATTCAAACCTTGGCCTTCAATGAGTGGCCGAATCAAGCTCATTAACTCATCAACTTTACGATTTGATTCTTCGAGCATGGCCGATAAATTTTCGGGAAGTGCGCGTGGCTTGCTATAGGTGAGTGACTCATTGCCACTGGTGCTTAGACTCACCGTTTCTTGTGCGTTTTCTGAATTCGATTCATTGCGAGCGCCGTTGTTTTGCGGCAACTGTGGGCGGTTAGTTGGCGGCGGGATGCTGCTCAGACTAGAGACGCTGATGGACATAGTGAATCTCCTCAATAAAGACACAATCTGTGTTTTATATCGACAGCTGACTCAAAACGCGTAGTGTAATGTTTACTTTTTGGGGGCAGACGGTTAGTTTTCGCTTAATGCACACTTCATAATTTGTTTTGTTACTTTCATCTTTATTTGAATGTATCTAGTATTTGTTTTACAGCTATTGTTTTTTTATGAAAGCATGGTGAAAATTAGAGCGATGCTTTTCGAGCTTGTTTGTGCATTACATTTTGAGGCCTACGCCATTGCAACTGAGGATGACCCTTGGTTGAAGCGATGGCGTGTTAGATTTTATTGCTAGGTAGATGATTGAAATGGCCTTAAACCAGTTAAGTCCCGATGATTTTGATTTTTTTCGCGAATTTTTGGATGCGTTGCCGCTGCAATGCTTTGTTAAAAATGCGCACGGCCAAATTATTTTGAGCAATACCGCGTATCAAAATGCGAGCACTGAAGCGGTGGTGCCGCTAAAAGTGATTGAACTTGGCGTGAATGAGACACGCAGGCCACTGGTGTCGCCAACACCGTTCGTACAAGCGAATGAAAAAATAGCCACGCATGAAGAAACACGCTGGAATAGCCAGTTGGGTCGTTATCAAACTGATTATGTTATTCAAAAAACCATTACTGATGATGCGGGGCAGCCTTTATATATTGTCGGCTCGATTTTAGATATTTCCGAGCAAAAGCAATTTCAACTGCAAATTGATACCGAATTAAAGCTATTGGAAATGCAGGCTGCTGACGTGCCTTTTATGCAGTTATTAACGCAATTTGTGCATAGTTTTGAGTCGAATTTTCCCGGCGTTTTGTGCTCTATTTTATTGCTAGATGATCAGGGTGAGCATTTATTGCATACCATTGCCCCGAGTTTGCCCGAGGCCTATTGCCAGGCGATTCATGGTGTGGCGATTGGCCCAAATATTGGCTCTTGCGGCACTGCGGCGTATACCGGGCAAGACACCATTGTGGCCGATATTGCCAGCGATCCTTTGTGGCGTAATTTTGCTGATTTGGCCTTGTCGCATGATTTACGTTCGTGTTGGTCTATTCCAATTTTGTCGACCAAAGGCCGTGTTCTCGGTACTTTTGCTAATTATCATCGCTACCCGTGTTCGCCTTCGAGTAAGGAGTTACAAGCGATTAAGCGTGGTGCGTATTTGGTGGGTTTGGTAATTGAGCATGAGTTAACCGAAAATCAATTGGCGCAAGACAAAATGATTTTGCAAGAATCGGTGCAGCACACGCAGACGATTCTCGACAATATGGCCGATGGGGTGATTACGATCGATATTACTGGGCGAATTGAAAGTTTTAACTCGGCGGCGAGCCGTATTTTTGGCTATTCGCCTGAAGAAGTGTTGTTTAAAAATGTTTCGATGTTGATGCCTGAGCCGATTGCCGGCCAGCATGATGGCTATTTATTGCGCCATCAAGCAACAGGCAATACCAATATTGTCGGTGTGCCGCGTGAAGTAGAGGGCTTACGTAAAGATGGCAGTTTATTTCCGATGCGCTTATCGGTGTCCAAAATTTTACGAGCCGGACAGCCCATTTTTATTGGTTTAGTGAGCGACAATACTTTGGATCATCAGCGCCGAGAAGAAATCTATCGTTTGGCTTTTTTTGATGCTTTAACCGGCTTGCCGAATCGACGTTTATTAATGGATCGAATCAAAAAAGCCATGCTGACCTCAGCCCGCAGTGGTTTACATGGCGCGGTGATGTTTCTCGATCTCGATCACTTTAAACATTTGAATGACCATTATGGTCATCATATGGGCGATTTATTGCTGCAACAGGTGTCAGCACGCTTGCAGTCTTGTGTGAGAGAAAACGACAGCGTGGCGCGTTTGGGCGGTGATGAGTTTGTGGTTTTGCTTGAAACATTAAGCGAGCAAGCAGAACAAGCAATCGAGCAAGCAAAAACAGTCGCCAATAAAATTTTGGAATGCTTGCGCCTGCCCTATGATTTATCTGGGCATACCCATGTGAGTACGCCCAGTATTGGTGTGGCTTTATTTTTGGCAGAGCAAATCTCAATTGATGATTTACTTAAACACGCTGATGTCGCCATGTATCAAGCCAAGGCTGCCGGTCGAAATACCGCCTTGTTTTATAATTCGGCGTTGCAAGGCGTGACACAAGCGCATTAATCGCGATGAGTAATGAGAATGACGCGCATCGATCGCGGCGGGCAGCCGCGCTGTTGTGGGTTGATCGATGCGGTGATTTTACGCTTGGATGATAAAAACCGTTGGCCGTTTATGGATTTGTGGCTCAGGTTTTTTCTTCCATTGACCTATTTCTAGCGTCAAGATTTCTTGGCTTGGCAAACTAATATCGCAAGCCACGGTTAACCGTGTAGTGGCTTTGAGATTGTCGCGTAAGGCTTGAAACAGCGCGCCATTGCGATATGGGGTTTCAATAAATAATTCAGCTTGATTTTCTTTGCTTGAGCTGGCTTCAAGCTGCCGAATCGCTTGCACGCGTCCCGTTGCATCAGAAGGCAGGTAACCGTTAAAGCGAAATTTCTGCCCATTAGCCCCTGAGGCCATTAACGCCATCAATAACGACGACGGCCCCACTAGCGGCACAACTTGGATGCCACGTTGATGGGCTAGTTGTACTAGACGTGCGCCAGGGTCGGCAACGCCCGGACAACCCGCTTCGGACATTAAGCCCACATCAAAACCATCGAGTAGCGGTTGTAACAGCGCAGTGACTTCATGGTCTTTGGTATGCTCAGAAAGCTCGGCCATTGTCAGGCTACGTAATTCATGGGGTGTGCCGAACATTTTTAAATGCGCGCGGGTTGTTTTGGCATTTTCAACGACAAAATGCGTCAGTTTTTTGGCGGTTTCAATCACGTCGAGCGGCAAAATATCGTTGATGGTATCGCCACCCATTGGCGCTGGGATTAAATACAAGATGCCCGTCATGGTCATTTATCCAAATAAAGAGTGAGTACAGTTTTGATGGGTATATGTTGCTAGTACTTTATTTAAATGATCTAGTTGAATATACCCACTATTGTTTGGTTTTGATTACAAAATTGGATAGGCTTCGCGATTGAGCATGCTCACTAGTTCGATTAAAGGCAAACCAATAATCGCCGCTGGATCAGTGCTATCAATCGCGGCGATCATCACAATCCCAAGACCTTCGGTTTTGGCGCTGCCGGCGCAGTTGTAAGGCTGCTCACGGCGTAAATAGGTTTCGATTTGTGCGTCGCTGTAATCACGCATGGTCACCGTGGTGATGTCGACATGGCTTTGTACTTGTTCGGTTGCCGTATTGTAAAGGCAGAGCGCAGTATGAAACGCAATGCTTTGCCCACGCATGGCGCCCAATTGCACCACGGCACGCTCATGATTACCGGGCTTTCCTAATTGCACACCGTTAAGTAGCGCCACTTGGTCTGAGCCAATAATTAGACTATTTGGATATTGATCGGCCAGTACCTTGGCTTTGGCAATCGCCAAACGCTCGCTGGTTTGGGCCGCAGTCTCACCGATCAGTGGCGATTCATCCAGATTGGGGGCCGCAGTGACAAACGGTAGGCCCAAGCGTTCTAAAAGTTCTTTTCGATACAGCGATGTAGACGCCAGAACCAGTTGGCGTGACTCGCAGGAGGTAGAAGTGGTTCGCATATGAATTTCACCGCGCTTAAAAGCGCAAAATACTTTGACAGAGGATAGCCGGAGATTATATCATGCGCGGTTTCCAGTTCTACGCGGCAACTCCATGACGGTGATTCACAGCGCGGAATTTGCGCAAGAAGGTCGAGAACTTAAAGGTTCTATCCCACTTTCGCAGCTCTCACGTTTGAGTGACCTGTTGGCAGATACATCAGGCGAAATCGCTTGGCATATCGAAAGTGGCGTAGATGATCGTACGCAACGCCCTTGGCTTTATTTAGAAGTAAAAGGTGATTTGCAACTGATTTGCCAGCGCTGCCTATTGGGTATGCCTTGGTCAATTCATAACGAAACCGTGTTGACCCAGTTTGCTACTGAGGAAGAAATCGATGAAGCGGAAGCCATCGATGAGGACCTTGATGGCATTTTGATCGATCCGGAGCTGGATATTGAAGCACTGGTCGAAGACGAATTGTTACTCGCTTTACCAGTGGCGCCGGTACACGATGTGTGTGGTGGCGACGATGCACTGGCCAAATTGGCGAGTAAAAAACCGAATCCGTTTGCAGTCCTGGCTCAGTTGAAAACCAGGAAAGCGGAATAAACAACTGAGTTATTAGGAGTATTTCACATGGCAGTTCAGCAAAATAAAAAATCACCTTCGAAACGTGGCATGCACCGCGCTCATGACTTCTTGTCAGCACCAGCTTTGTCTGTAGATGCTGCAACTGGTGAAGTTCATCGCCCGCACCACATTTCTCCAAACGGCTTTTACAATGGCCGTCGTGTGATCAAAGCTAAGGGCGAATAATCGCCGCCTTGCTGTTTTAGCTAAGCGGGTTAATTTTTAGCCATGCTGGCTAGCTTTACGGCGCAAGTGAGTGTCTCTCTGAGAATAACTCCCTTGCGCCGTTCGTCATTTTAGGTGTTTGAATGGATATCACTGTCGCAGTAGATGCAATGGGCGGCGATCACGGCGCGCACATTACAGTGCCAGCCGCATTGCGCTTTTTGCGAGACAATCCCGATGTCAATATCGTTTTAGTCGGTTTAGCCGATGCGATTGCGGCTGAATTAGCGGCTCAGCATGCTGCAACGAGTCCGCGTTTGCGAATTCATCCTGCCACTGAGGTGGTGACGATGGATGAGTCTCCGCAATCGGCAATGAAAAATAAAAAAGATTCTTCGATGCGCGTTGCCATTAATTTGGTGAAGTCCGGTGAGGCCAATGCGTGTGTGTCCGCGGGTAATACCGGCGCATTGATGGCGACGGCACGGTTTGTATTAAAAACAATCTCAGGTATTGATCGACCCGCGATTGCAAAGCTGATGCCCACAATGAAGGGGCAAACGGCGATGCTCGATTTGGGTGCGAATGTGGATTCAACGCCTTTGCAGCTCACGCAATTTGCAATCATGGGTTCGGCGATGTTTTCGGCGCTCAAGCATGTTGATGCTCCCACAGTGGGTTTGCTCAATATTGGTTCGGAAGACATCAAAGGCAATGAAGCGGTGAAAGAAGCGGCTGAAATGCTGCGTAAAACCCGTTTGAATTTCCAAGGTAATATCGAAGGTGATGATATTTACCGCGGTACAGTGGATGTGGTGGCGTGTGATGGGTTCACCGGCAATGTGGCATTAAAAACTTCAGAGGGTTTAGTCAAAATGATTACCACCTTCTTGAAGGAAGAGTTTACTCGTAATATTCTGACCCGTTGCGTGGCATTACTGGCCTTACCATTAATGAATCGTTTTAAAAAGCGCTTAGATCCACGTCGTTTTAATGGTGCGTCATTTCTTGGCTTGCGTGGCATTGTGGTAAAAAGCCATGGCGGAGCGGATGAAATTGCGTTTTACTGGGCCTTGTCTCAGGCCGTTGAGGAAGCGCGCTCCGGCATGATTCAACGCATTACAGAGCAGGTGCAACAAGAGTTGCTGCATCTTAACGCTGCGGTAGAAGCTGCCGAGTCCTGATCAAATTCAGAGGTGTTCATGTATTCCCGTATTGCAGGAACTGGCTCTTATTTGCCAGAAAAAATTCTTACTAATGCCGAGCTGGCGCAACGTGTCGACACCACTGATGAATGGATCGTTTCACGTACCGGTATTCGTCAGCGGCATATTGCGGCTGACGATCAACGTACTTCTGATCTGGCGTTGATCGCCGTTGAACGTGCGCTTGAAGCGGCGGGCGTTGATAAAAGCGAAGTCGATTTATTGATCGTTGCAACGACGACCCCAGACAGTATTTTTCCGTCTACGGCATGTACTTTGCAAAACAAACTTGGGGTGCATGGCTTCCCAGCCTTTGATATACAGGCTGTCTGTGCAGGGTTTATTTATGCCTTAAGTACTGCTGATCAATTTGTAAAAAGCGGCGCAGCCAAATGTGCAGTTGTTGTTGGTGCTGAAACCGTGACCAATCTCATTAATTGGGAAGATCGTGGCACGTGTATTTTGTTTGGTGATGGTGCCGGTGCTGTGGTGCTTACTGCATCAGAAGAGCCTGGTATTTTGGCGACACAACTGCATGCAGATGGCCGTTATAGTGGCATTTTGAAAACCGATGCGCGTCCAAAACAGGGTGAGCTAGTTGGCGATCCTTATGTGTATATGGAAGGCAATGCGGTGTTTAAATTCGCCGTAAAAGCCTTGGCCGAAGTCGCTGAAACCACTTTGGCCAAAGCCGGTTTGCAAAAAAGTGATGTGGACTGGTTGGTGCCACATCAGGCCAATATTCGCATTATTGAATCAACGGCCAAGCACCTACATATGTCGATGGATAATGTGATTGTGACGGTGGATATGCACGGCAACACTTCGGCAGCATCAATTCCATTGGCGCTGGATGCGGGTGTACGCAGCGGCAAGATTCAGCGCGGCCAAACCTTGTTGATGGAAGGGATTGGTGGTGGCTTTGCTTGGGGCTCGGCGCTGGTTAAATATTGATTTTAATGGTTTGTAAACGGCGCTTAGAAGCGCCGTTTTACTGTTGGATGGTTTGAAAGGGGTGGTGAAATGTCATTAGCATTTGTGTTTCCAGGTCAAGGCTCGCAATCAATCGGTATGATGAATGGTTGGGCTGATTTAGCCGTGGTGAAAGCCACATTTGACGAAGCGTCAAGCGTGCTCGGTTTTGATTTATGGGCAATGGCCAATGAGGGCCCTCTCGAAGCGATCAATGCCACAGTGAATACGCAGCCATTGATGTTGACCGCTGGTGTTGCCGTTTGGCGTGCATGGCAGTCGCAAGGTGGCGCTATGCCTGCGGTCATGGCTGGGCATAGCTTAGGTGAATATACCGCTTTGGTGGCTGCTGAAGCCTTAAGTTTTGGCGATGCTTTGCAATTAGTGCGCTTACGCGCTGAAGCAATGCAAGAAGCTGTTCCTGCGGGTACCGGCGCAATGGCCGCAGTGCTTGGTTTGAGTGATGAATTGATTATTGAGGCTTGTGCAGAAGCAGCGCAGGGCGATGTGGTGCAGGCGGTGAATTTTAATTCACCAGGCCAAGTGGTCATTGCTGGTAGTAAAGCCGCGGTTGAGCGTGCATGCGAAGGCTGTAAAGCCCGTGGTGCGAAGCGTGCGATGCTGTTGTCGGTTTCGGTGCCATCGCATTGCGATTTGATGAAACCTGCCGCAGAAAAATTAGCGGCTAAATTGGCTGTGGTAGAAATTCATACACCTATCGTGCCTGTCTTGCACAATGCTGACGTTGCCGCGTATAACAATGCCGAGCAGATCCGTGATGCTTTAGTTCGCCAGTTGTATCAGCCAGTACGTTGGGTTGAAACCATTCAAAAAATGGCCGCCGATGGCGTTACCGTGGTGGCTGAATGTGGTCCGGGTAAAGTGCTTGCTGGTTTAACCAAACGTATTTCGAGTGATCTGCAAGGCGTTGCTTTAGTCGACGTAGCCAGTATGGATCAATTAAAATCAGCCGTGTAATCTGCTGATTTATTACGGGTATAAGCTGCAATACGTTTGTGGCTATGCCTTAGCAATGTATACCTAGATTAGGGGTGAGGAATGAGTTTGCAAGGTAAAGTTGCGCTAGTGACTGGCGCTTCACGCGGGATCGGCCAAGCGATTGCTTTAGAGTTGGCAGCGCAAGGCGCAACCGTGATTGGTACAGCCACCAGCGATTCAGGCGCAACAGCGATTGCCGATTATCTGCAAGCCGCAGGTGCCGCAGGTTCTGGTTTACGTTTGCAAGTCACCGAAGACGGTGCTTGTGAAGCCATCGTGGCTCAAATTGAAAAAGAATTTGGCCCGATTGCGATTTTGGTCAATAACGCCGGAATTACGCGTGATAACTTATTGATGCGCATGAAGGATGAAGAATGGGATGCCATTATGGATACCAATCTGAAGCCAGTTTACAAATTATCTAAAGCCGTGATGCGCGGTATGATGAAAGCGCGTTGGGGACGGATTATCAATATTGCGTCGGTAGTGGGCGCGACGGGCAACGCCGGTCAAACCAATTATTCGGCAGCAAAAGCAGCGTTATTTGGTTTTACCAAATCGCTAGCCAAAGAAATCGGTAGTCGTGGTGTGACAGTGAATGCCGTCGCACCGGGCTTTATTGATACCGATATGACCCGTAATTTACCTGATGAGCAAAAAGCCCACCTAGTTGCTAATATTGCACTGGGACGTTTGGGTGATCCAAAAGACATCGCCGATGCGGTTGGATTCTTGGCATCAGATAAAGCTGGTTATATTACGGGTAATACCATTCATGTGAATGGTGGCATGTTTATGAATTAATCGAGTAAAATAGCAGCGATACTGCATTTTGCTAGATTGACATATTTTTGTAGTCTTTATTAACGATGTGAATTGCAGGTATTTTTGCAATAAAACATCACCAAACTGTTTGCTTCACCATTTTTTTGGTAGAATGCGGACGTTTTTTTCGAAATTTGCTTTTTAATAGGCTTGGGATAAATCCATGGAAAACATCGAACAGCGCGTGAAGAAGATTGTTGCTGAGCAACTGGGCGTGCCAGAAACTGACGTTAAGATTGATTCATCATTCGTAAACGACCTCGGCGCCGACTCTCTCGACACCGTTGAACTCGTTATGGCGCTTGAAGAAGAATTTGAGTGCGAAATCCCTGACGAAGATGCAGAAAAGATCACTACTGTTCAGCAAGCAGTTGACTACGTCAGCGCTCATTTGAGCAAGTAAGAAGGAACATCCAACCTCCGCTGCGGCACTACAGTGTCGTCGCGGGGGTTTTTTCATATTTAGCGCGATGAAGCAGTGTTTAAGATCGTGTTTTAAGGCTAGGCGCGGCATAGCTTTAAAACACGCTCTTGAATTGGTTTATGGCGCAACCGGCACAGTCCGGTTTTAAGCGGAGTCACCCCGTGTCTAAACGCAGAGTAGTTGTCACCGGCTTGGGCCAAGTTTCCCCAGTTGGCAATGATGTTGCCACTGGCTGGGCCAACCTGCTTGCTGGTCAATCCGGTATTGATTTAATCACCCGTTTTGACCCGAGCGATATGGGTTGCCGTATCGCCGGCCAAGTAAAAGATTTTGATATTAGCCAGTACGTGAGCCCGAAAGATGCGCGCCGGATGGATGATTTCATTCATTACGGTATTGCCGCTGCAATGCAAGCGATTAACGACGCTGGCTTAGATGATGTGAGCGATCTGGATAAAACCCGCGTTGGGGTGAATATCGGTTCGGGTATTGGTGGCTTGCAACTGATTGAACAAACCAATGCAGCTTATCTGGAAGGCGGCACGCGTAAAATCGGCCCGTTCTTTATTCCTGGTTCATTGATCAATATGATCGCTGGCCACGTTTCCATTATGAAAGGCTATCAAGGCCCGAGTTATGGCATCGTTTCAGCGTGTACTACCGGTGCGCATAGCATCGGTGATGCGGCGCGGATTATTCAGTACGGCGATGCGGATGTGATGGTCGCGGGTGGTGCTGAAGGTACGATTTGCAAAATGGCCATCGGTGGCTTTGGCGCAATGAAGGCACTCTCAACGCGCAATGACGATCCAAAAACTGCATCTCGTCCTTGGGATAAAGGCCGTGATGGTTTCGTGATGGGTGAAGGCGCTGGGGTCTTGGTACTCGAAGAATACGAGCACGCTAAAAAGCGTGGCGCAACCATTTATGCTGAACTGGTTGGTTTTGGTATGAGCTCGGACGCGCATCACATCACCGCACCAAGCGCTGAAGGACCTGCACGTGGCGTTGCCAATGCATTGCGCGATGCCGGTGTAAATCCGGATCAAGTGCAATACGTGAATGCACACGGCACATCAACACCGTTGGGTGATGCCAATGAAACTAATGCGTTGAAGATTGCATTTGGTGATCATGCGAAGAAATTAGTTGTTAACTCAACCAAATCAATGACTGGCCATTTATTGGGCGGCGCGGGTGGCGTTGAAGCGATTTACTCGATCTTGGCCTTACATCATCAAGTTTCTCCACCGACGATTAACTTGCATGAGCAAGATTTTGAATCGGGTTGTGATCTTGATTATTGTGCCAATACCGCACGTGATATGAAGATTGAAGTCGCGATTTCCAATTCATTTGGCTTTGGCGGCACCAACGGTACGCTGGTGTTCAAAAAGATTTAAGCGATTTAGCACACTACAATAGCCACCTTCGGGTGGCTTTTTTTTTGCGCTGCCACTACCAAATATCACTTGGCAAAAAACACAGTACGAGCCAGCAATTTCTCTTTATGATGGTTTTTTTGGGGTGAATAAATTCGATGCTACATACGCTGGCCATTGCCAATTATCGCTCGCTACGTGATTTGATCGTACCGCTGGCGCAGCTGAATGTGATCAGTGGCGCCAATGGCAGCGGCAAATCCAGTCTGTACCGCGCTTTGCGTTTAACTGCCGAAGCCGCCGAAGGGCGTTTGATTGCGCATTTAGCGCAAGAGGGTGGCTTTACATCGACTTTATGGGCGGGGCCAGAACAAATCAGCCCAGTGATGCGCCGCGGTGAGATGCCGATTCAAGGGGCGATTCGCCAAACAACGGTGGCGTTGAAGCTGGGTTTTGCGGGGGATGATTTTTCATACGCCATTGATTTGGGTCTGCCAATGCCGAGCTTATCGTTGTTTGCAGCTGATCCAGAAATCAAGCGCGAGCTGATTTGGGCGGGGCGACTACAGCGCGATGCGACACTACTGCTTGATCGGCGTGGCGCTGTGGCGCGCACCCGTGATGGCCGTACTTGGCAAGTGCTCAATCAGCATGTGCCAACGTACGATAGTGTCTTTACGCAGTGCGCTGATCCCGTCAATGCACCTGAAGTTTTGCAATTACGCGAAGCGATGCGCCGCTGGCGCTTTTATGATCATTTACGCACCGATGCCGGCGCTCCTGCGCGGCAGTCGCAAATTGGCACTTACACTCCGATTTTAGCCAACGATGGCGCCAATTTAGCTGCTGCTTTGCAAACCATTATTGAAATCGGAGAACCCGAAACGCTGGCTGCGGCGATTGATGATGCTTTCCCGGGGGCACGGATTCAAATTGAGGTGCAACAAGGACGATTTAGCGTTGTGATGTGGCAGCATGGTTTACTGCGGCCATTGTCTGCCAGTGAGTTTTCTGATGGCACTTTGCGTTATTTACTCTTGGTCGCTGCTTTATTAAGCCCACGGCCACCCGAATTATTGGTGCTCAATGAGCCAGAAACCAGTTTACATCCGGATCTATTGCCGGCTTTAGCCCGCTTAATTGCTGCGGCGGCAAGGTGTAGTCAGGTGATTGTGGTGAGTCATGCCAGCCGCCTAGTCGCAGCGCTGGAGCGTGAAGTCGATTGCAACTCGATTATCTTGCAAAAAGACTGCGGCGAAACATTGATTGCTGGGCAGCATCAATTAGATAAGCCCGCTTGGTCGTGGCTGAATCGTTAGGTATTGCTAGCTATGCTTTATTGAATATGATTTAGATAGTAATACCTAAGCTTTATATTTTATTAGGTTGGAAAAATAAAAATCGTCAGCCCAATCATTAAGCGAGGCGAATGCAGTCTCTCGGGCGGTGTTGAAACTTAATTTGGCATTGATTTGATGATGATTTTTTTGTGAATTTCGGCTTGGCATCTGTGATGCAAACCGCTTGTGAACAATCGCACAAAGCCTGTCACACTTGGGGCGGTACTTTTAAGATGGCGACATTGCAGGTGCAAAAGCACTCTCCGGCTTAAATTGATCTAAGGAATTCATCATGAAACGACTTTTGCTAACAGTACTTTTTGCTATTTCCAGCACAGCAGCGATGGCCAGCAGCGTAGGACACGAGATGCGTGAAGGCACGCGTGAAGTTCGCCAAGCCAAAATTGAAGGTGCGCGTGAAGTGATGAGCGAGCGTCGCGAAGCAGCGCGTGATTTTTATAGCGCCAAAAATCCACAAGAGCGTCGCCAAGCGATTCGCGAAGGACGCCGTGAAGTTCGCCAAGCAACACGCAAAGCCGACCGCGAAGTGCGCCAAGAAAAGCGCGAAGCAAAACGTGAAATTCGCCGCGCTTACTACAAATAAATCAGCCAAAGAAAATCGCCATTGGCGTGATTGATGAATCAAAAAATCACCGCAGCTTAATCAGCGCGGTGATTTTTTTATGGCTGAACGCTGGCTGGATCGCTTGGAATAAGTTGCTGGAGTGAATAGCCTTGCGCCACAGCGCTGGCTTTGGCCAGCGCCAAGTCGGCCGGGCTCAAGGTTGGCGTACGCGATAAAATCCATAAATATTTGCGATTAGGATTGCCAACCACCGCCCAGCGATAATCAGGATCAAGGCCAATCACCCAGTAGTCACTCTTAAACGGCCAAAAAAAGCTGACTTTTAATTGGGCATTACCGGTGTTAGCGACGACTTGGGCGCGGCCTTTGGCTTGCTCGAAATCACCATTGGCGGTGCGGCAGCGGTTAATCACTTGGATATCGCCATTGTCTTGCAGCGTGTAATTGGCCGTTACCTCACCGACGCATTGATTTTGAAAATACATTGGAAATCGTGCGATTTCATGCCAAGTGCCCAGATAACGCGCCACATCCAGCTGCGGCACACTGCGTACTGGCGTGATTTCGGCGTAGGCGCTGCTGATCAAGCTGCATAAAATTATCAGTAAAAGTTTTGGCATCAGGGTTCTCGGTGGTGTGAGTGCGCTGGGCTCTTGTTACAATAGCGCCATGTCAGAATTTAACTATTTTACCCATAGATTGCCACAAGCTCCGGATTTAGCCGGTTTGTTGGCGTATTCTCGTGCGCATTTTCCTGCGCTATTGCAATCATCGCAAACGCAAGGTTGGGATATTTTATTTGCCTTGCCGAGCGAAATCCGCTGCTATGGCGCCGATGAAGGCGCGGCTTTAGTGCGTGATTTAGCCGCTTTACCACAAGGCCCGAGCATAAAATCTGAGTTGCCATTTCATGGTGGCTGGTTTTTTTATGCGGGGTATGAGCTGCTAGAGATTTTTGAGCCTAGTGTCGCGACACGTACCCTTGGGCAGTATGCTGATTTTCCTTTGGGCGCTTTAATTCGTTGCCCAGCTGCGGTCTTGCTGCACCGTGAAACGCAAACCGCGACCTTGCTCGCTGAAACCGAGCATGATTTAGCGCAACTGCAAGCTTTGCTGGCGCAAGCGCCTGTGTGGCAGCCGCAAGCGGTGGTGGTGGCGGCGATTTCGGAAGATGAACCACAGCAATTTATCGCCGGCGCTGAGCGCGCCAAGCAATATATTATCGATGGCGATGTGTTTCAGGTGAATTTATCGCGTGGTTGGGATGTCACGTTGGCGCAAGGACAGGCCACCGATGTTTATGCGGCATTACGCACCGCCAATCCGGCACCGTTTTCCGCGTATTTAGATTTGGGCGACGCCGGACAAATCATCAGCTCATCACCTGAGCGCTTGGTGCAAGTCAAAGACGGCATTGTACAAACGCGGCCTATTGCTGGGACCTTTGCCCGATCGACCGATCCGATCGAAGACGAAAAACTTAAACAACGATTATTAAATACCCCCAAAGAGCGCGCCGAGCACATTATGTTGGTCGATTTAGAGCGCAATGATTTGGGGCGAATCGCCGTACCGGGCACGGTGCATGTCGATGAATTAATGGCGGTGGCAACGTATTCTTTTGTGCATCACATTGAATCGAATATCCGCGCGGTATTGCGATCTGGCCTCAATACCGCCGACGTGCTGCGTGCTTTGTTTCCGGGCGGCACCATTACCGGCTGCCCCAAAGTGCGCTGCATGCAGATTATTCGCGAGCTCGAAGATCGGCCGCGCTTGGCCTACACCGGCAGCTTGGGTTACATCAATCGCGATGGCAGTATGGACAGCAATATTTTAATTCGCACCTTTGTGCAACGCGCCGACCAGCTGTATTTCCGCGCTGGCGCCGGCATTGTGGCCGATTCTGATGCTGAGCGTGAATTGCAAGAAACGCGGCATAAAGCGCGTGGTTTATTACGCGCCCTGGGTGTAGCAGGATGACGGCGTTGCCAGCAGGAAGATCACGATGCGTTTAGTGAATGGCGTTTTGGCCGAGCATTTAAATTTAAGTGATAGGGCGATTCAGTTTGGTGATGGCGTATTTCGCACACTCAAAGTGCGTGCGGGGCAGCTGGAGTTTTGGCCGCAGCAATACGCTAAATTAGTTCAGGACTGCGCGCGCATTGGCATTACGGCCCCCAGCGAGGCGACACTATTGGCCGATATCGCCCAGCTTGCGCCGGTAGATCACAGCTTAAAAATCATCATCACGCGCGGTGAGTCGGCGCGAGGTTATGCACTACCGGCTGATATGAAGCCCAATCGGATTGTGCAATTGGCGGCCTTGCCTGCGTATGCTGAGCATTTATATCTTGAGGGCGCCAAACTGGTTTTGTGCGCGACTCGGGCTAGCTGGCAACCGGCGTTGGCGGGGATTAAGCATCTGAATCGTTTAGAAAACGTATTGGCGCGGCAAGAATGGTCCGATCCGGCGGTGTTCGATGGGGTTATGCTCGATCGAGATGGCTGGGTGGTGGAGGGCGTGATGAGCAATTTATTTGCTTTGATCGATGGTGTTTGGTGCACGCCAATATTAAATGAATCCGGTGTATCTGGGGTATATCGTTCCATCCTGTTAAATGATGTTGCTTGCAATGAAATACCCATTGTTGAGCGCAAAATCAGTTTGTCTCAACTGTATGCCGCTGATGCGGTATTTATGTGTAATAGTTTGGCCGCTTGCGTGCCAGTACGGCAAATGGCAGATCGGCATTGGCCGATATTATCGGCAGACATCGCCGCGCGGCTCGGACAGTTGGCTACGTCGTCGTTATTATTCATTGGAAATCAATCTGCATGATGAAGTTTGTTTTGTTCAGTAGCGTGTTATGGCTCGCTAGCTTGGCGCCAGCTCAACAATATTACCAAGGTGATCCAGATAAATTACGTGCGCTCGAGGCGCAGCGTTGCGCCAAAATTACGCAAGAGCAGCGTTTGATTCAGCGCCGTTTGGGTGGGCCGAATCAGCCGTATGCAGTGCAAAGAATGAAAGACAAACAACAAATCTTACAAGCAGACTTTGCTAAATACTGCAGTACAAAATCCTTGCCGTAAGTCGGCGCAGTGTTGTTGTTCAGCGGCGTTTTTTGCTGATTGCCAAGCGCTGGTCTATAGCTGAAATAGACCAGCTTTTGGAGCATCGTAATGGATAACAAACTGCAAGCCCAGTTGGCCGAATATATTGGCGAGAATAACTTGCCGCACTTATTGATCGCGCAATATCCGCGCATTATCGAAAAAATCACCCTTTTATGGGGCAGTCCGGAATTAGCGAATTTTTTGGACGAGATCTTATTTGACTCGCGCTGTGATCGAGAAGGCTTTACCCCCAATGTGGCGCATGAGCTGTTTGTGATTCAAGGCATTCATGCGCAAGCGATGGGGCTGGATAAGGAAACGGCGATTTGGGGTTATGACGCATCGCTTAGGACCGAAGACAGTTTTCGCAAATAAGTCTGTACGCCGCACTGTGATTCACTCAATAGCGCCCAATAGGGCGCTATTTTTTTAACTTTGCTGATGCGCTGGTAAGACAGTGACTGGCGTTCGTGTTATCAAGTGCGTATGAAATTCAACGGTAAACGAGAACCAGCATGTCTTTACTTTCTGTGTTGTTAGCGCAATCGATTGTGCAAAGAACCATGTCGATTTTGCCGCAAAACATCAATGTGATGGATGAGCAGGGCATTATTTTGGGCAGTGGCGACCCAATGCGTTTAGGCGAGCGACATGAAGGCGCGGTATTAGCGATTAGTCAGGAGCGAACAGTTGAAATTGACGAGCTGGCGGTCAATCGACTGCAGGGCGTGCGCCCGGGGGTGAATCTGCCGCTGCATCACGATGGCAAAGTGATTGGTGCGATTGGCATTACTGGCCAGCCCGATGAGGTGCGTCAATTTGGTGAATTGGTGCGCATGACTGCGGAAATGATGCTTGATCAGCGGCAATTACTGCAAACCATTGAGCGTGATAGCCGCATGAGTGAAGAGCTGGTGTTGCAGCTGATTGAGCGCACCAGCGCACCGGACGAGCCTTTGCAGCAATGGGCGGCGCGCTTGGATGTGGATTTGCAGAAACCGCGGGTAGCGCTGGTGATACAAACCAGTGGCATGGCATTAAATGAAGAGTCGGGGCTAGAGGCATTACAAATATTGCAACGGCGTTTGAGTCAAGATCGGCGCGGGCAGTTAACGGCGCGGCGCTCTTTAAATGAATTTGTCGTGCTCTACCCCGCACTGGATCGGCGCGGCCAGTGGGATGCCAGCGCTTTAAGTTTGGAATTACATCGTTGGTTAGAAGATATCCAGCGCGATGGCGTGGCGCATATTCATGCCGCGCTTGGGCATTATTTTAGTCAGGACGGCAGCATTGCTTTGTCGTATCAAACTGCGCGAGCCACCTTATTGCAGCCGCAAGCCAAGCGCCCTTTACTGCAAGCGTTTGAACAGCGCCGCTTGCCGGTTTTATTGTCGCCTTTGGCCAGTGGCTGGCAAGCCGAATTATTTCGCCTGCCAGTGAGCCGCTTGGCTGAGCATGATAAAGATCAGTTGCTCTATCACACCTTGCTGCGCTGGTTTGAGCACGATTTACATTACGCGCAAACCGCTGCTGCTTTACATATTCACCGCAATACACTGGATTATCGCTTGCAAAAAATCGCTGAATTAACGCAGTTAAATTTGGATAAATTAGAAGAGCGAATGCAGCTGTATATCGCCGTGCAATTGGATCAGTTACCGCATTAAATCGCTTAAAGCGCCTTGCTGACGCCATGGCTACGTGCTGCTGCGAAAGTAATCGTTGCTGCAAATTGCGATGAAAAACCGCAGGGTTAACGCCGTAATTGTTAAAACGCCCAAAAATTGATAATAAATTGATTTAATATTGGGGCGTTTTCACAATGACTTCGGTTTTAAATCGGCAGAAAATGTAGTCCTTATTGAAGCGCTACATCCGATTTAAGGAGTCTTATTGTGGAATTAGTCAGCACACTGGGCGCGATTGTCGCCTTGGCCGTGGCCATTGGCCTGATCCTAAAAAAAGTTTCGCCGACTTACGGCATGGTCGCCGGTGCACTGATCGGCGGGCTGATTGGCGGCGCTGATTTGGTGCAAACCGTCGAATTAATGATGGGCGGCGCTAAAAATATTATTCCTGCGGTATTGCGGATTTTGGCGGCCGGGGTGTTGGCCGGCGTGCTGATCGAGTCGGGTGGCGCGGCGCGAATTGCCGATACCATCGTCGGTAAATTGGGCGAAGTGCGCGCTTTATTGGCGTTGGCAGTCGCGACCATGATTCTGACTTCGGTTGGGGTGTTTGTGGATGTGGCGGTGATTACCGTGGCACCGATTGCCTTATTGATTGCAGAACGAGCCAATATTTCGCGTTTTGCGGTGTTACTCGCGATGATCGGTGGCGGTAAGGCCGGCAATGTGATGTCGCCCAATCCCAATACCATTGCTGCGGCCGATGCTTTTCACCAATCGCTGACCTCGGTCATGATGGGTGGGGTGATTCCAGGCTTGGTGGGTTTATTAGTCGCCTATCTATTGGCGCGTCGTTTAAGCAATTTTGGTTCTGCGGTGCACGCCAGCGAAGTGCACGACAAAGATCACAATAAAGTGCTGCCAAGTTTTGGCGCCGCCATCGTGGCGCCGAGTGTGGCCATTGGTTTGCTGGCTTTACGGCCTTTATTTGATATCAAAGTAGATCCATTGATTGCGCTACCGGTGGGCGGGATTGCTGGTACTTTGGCGATGGGCAAAATTCGCCAATTAAATCAGTTCAGCACGGCTGGTTTGCAAAGAATGTTGCCGGTGGCGGTGATGCTGCTTGGTACGGGCACTTTGGCCGGGATTGTCGCTAATTCTGAACTCAAAACGGTGTTGATTGATGGCATTGCCAACCTTGGCTTGCCAGCCTATGTGTTGGCGCCAGTGGCGGGTATTTTGATGTCGATGGCGACCGCATCCACTACAGCAGGTACGGCAGTGGCTTCGCAAGTCTTTGCCGCTACGCTGACCACTTTAGGCGTAGCGCCTTTGGGTTCTGCGGTGATGATTCACTCAGGGGCGACGGTATTGGATAGTTTGCCACACGGTAGCTTCTTCCATTCCACGGCTGGTGCTGTGGGCATGCAAATGAAAGAGCGTCTCAAAATGATTCCGTATGAAGCCGCCATTGGTATGGGTATCACCATCACTGCGACATTAATTTATGGGGTATTTAATCTAGGTTAATGCTGAATAAGCCTTGCATGGTTATACCCATCGTATTTATTGAGACTAAGTTGAAGTAACAGATACGGCGTCGGGTGCGGCGCTGTGGAGAAATTGAAATGCGTAAAATTGTCATTGCCCCGGATTCATTTAAAGAAACGCTCAGCGCCCAAGCGGTAGCGCAGATTATTGCTCAAGCTTTTCGCTCGCAATTACCCGATGTTGAATTGATTGAAATTCCAGTTGCCGATGGCGGTGAGGGTACGTTGGATGCGCTGATTGATTCATCCAACGGTAGTCGCCATCAATGCACGGTGCATGGTCCTTTGGGTGAGCCGGTGAATGCCACTTGGGGTTTGATGGGGGATGGCATCACTGCCGTGATCGAAATGGCTGCCGCCAGTGGTTTGGCCTTGGTGCCAGCTGCGCAGCGAAATCCTTTAATTACCTCCAGCAAAGGAACCGGGCAATTAATTCGGGCGGCATTAGATGCCGGCGCTCGGCGCTTTATTTTGGCCATTGGTGGCTCGGCGACCAATGATGGCGGTGCGGGCATGATGCGCGCTTTGGGCGCCCAATTTTTAAATGCACAAGGCCAAGCCTTGCCAGCGGGCGGCGCGAGTTTGGCGCATTTGGCAACGATTGATTTAAGTTTGCTCGATCCGCGTTTGGCCCAATGCCAGTTTGAAGTGGCGTGCGATGTGGATAATCCATTGACTGGAGAGAATGGCGCATCGAGTATTTTTGGCCCGCAAAAAGGCGCTACGCCGGAAATGGTGCAGACCTTGGACGCGGCATTGGCGCGGTTTGCTCAGGTGATTCGTGAACAAGTTGGCCGTGATGTGGAGATGATTGCCGGTGCGGGTGCTGCCGGTGGCATGGGCGCTGCCGCTTTGGCGTTTTTCAACTGCCAATTGCGACGTGGGATTGATATTGTGCTTGATGCCGCTAAATTGGCCGATCAACTGCAAGACGCTGATTTAGTCATTACTGGCGAAGGCCGTTTGGATGGGCAAACAATTTTTGGTAAAACGCCAATTGGCGTGGCGCAAATGGCCAAGCAATTTAATCTGCCGGTGATTGCCATTGGCGGTTGCTTGCGTGAAGACGTGGATATTGTGCATGAATACGGCATTGATGCGGTGTTTGATTGCGTGCATAAAGCCATGCCGCTGGAAGAAGCTCTCGCCGGCGCGAGCGAGAATTTGTATCGCGTGGCGCGCAATGTCGCGGCGATTATCGCGATGCAACACCGATTGCTTTAATTCACTACGCCACGTGTTAGCGTGCGCTGCTTGCAAAAAATACCGCCAAATATGGCGGTATTTTTTTTGCCTGCGCCGAGACTTCGGCGCATTTTAATCGGCTTTATTGTTGCGGTGCATCATTAATGTGCTCGAGATTTTCTTTTGGTGTTATTTATTAGAAATTTTGGCGTAATATGTTTGAGGGTAAAATCGCCGCTGCGATCAGTGTGATGATGGATTCAACTCGACGGAAAACCAAATGATGACGATAGAAAACCCGACTCCTATTTTGGCTGGCTATAAGGCGCTGGTGGTAGGGGTCGCTAACGAAGACTCGATTGCCTATGGTTGCGCGCAGGCTTTTCGCGCCGTTGGCGCGGATGTGGCGATCACTTATTTAAATGACAAAGCCAAACCGCATGTGGAGCCACTGGCGCAAGCCCTCAACGCTGCGATCTTTGCACCATTGGATGTGTCCAAACCGGGTGAATTAGAAGCCTTGTTTGCGCGGATAGAAAAAGAATGGGGCAAGATCGACATCTTGGTGCATTCGATTGCGTCGGCCAAAAAAGAAGATATCCAAGGCGGTTTACTCGATTGCTCGGCCGATGGTTTTGCTCTGGCGATGGATATTTCGGTGCATTCTTTGATTCGTATGGCCAAATTGGCGGCGCCTTTAATGAGCGATGGTGGCACTATTTTTGCGATGACTTACCACGGCGCTTGCAAAGTGGTGCCCAACTATAACGTGATGGGGCCAGTGAAAGCCGCACTGGAGGCGTCATGCCGTTATCTCGCGTATGAATTGGGTCCCAAGGGGATTCGAGTGCACTCGATTTCTCCCGGACCACTCAAAACCCGCGCCGCTTCTGGACTAAAAGACTTCGATTTATTGCTCAATGAGGCGGCAGAGCGCGCGCCCGTGGGCGAGTTAGTTGACATTATGGATGTCGGTTATACCTGCGCTTATCTGGCAACACCGTATGCACGCCGCCTGACTGGCGAGACGATTTATATCGATGGCGGCGTCAATATCATGGCTTGAGCAGGGGCTCGCCCAGTTCAATGCAGCGTGATCGGTTAAAAATTCAATCATTGTGGAGTAGTGAGATGTCGAAAGTGGCTAGTCAGAGTTCCCGTCGTCGTGCGACCAGTAGCGTGACCAAGCCGGCTACGCCCGAGCCACAGTTGCCTTACGCGCAAAATCCCTTGCTTGAATATTGGATTGATGCGATGCAGCGAACGGCGCTGTTTGCTGATTTACTGCGCCAGCGCAGTGAACAAAACCAAGCGCAACAAGCCAAGGCCGTGCCGCATGTGCTGAGTTTTGACGCTGAATTAGTTTTGGATGCGCGCACTTTTGCCACTGCGGTCAATTATTTATTGGTTCGCGTTAAGCCCACTGCGGCGCAGGTCATTGATCCCAAAAAACGCCCCTTTGTGGTGGTCGATCCCCGTGCGGGACATGGCCCGGGCATTGGTGGTTTTAAAGCCGATAGCGAAATTGGCGTGGCGATGGCGGCTGGGCATCCTTGTTATTTTGTTGGCTTTACGCCCGACCCAATGCCCGGGCAAACCATAGAAGACATTATGCATGCCGAGGCAAAATTCCTCGAAAAAGTCATTGAGCTGCATCCTGATGCCGAAGGCAAACCGTGCATTATCGGTAATTGCCAAGCGGGTTGGGCAGTGATGATGCTGGCGGCGACGCGACCTGAGTTATGTGGCCCGGTGATTGTGCCTGGCGCGCCGCTGTCGTATTGGGCGGGCGTAGAGGGTGAAAATCCAATGCGTTATACCGGCGGTTTAAGCGGTGGCAGTTGGATTACTGCGCTTACTAGCGATTTGGGTGGTGGGATTTTTGATGGCGGTAATTTGGTGAAGAATTTTGAAAACCTCAATCCCGCCAACACCTTGTGGGGCAAGAATTATGATATTTGGTCCAATATCGATCATGGTGGCGCGCGCTTTTTAGAGTTTGAAAAATGGTGGGGTGGCCATGTCAATTTAAATGGCGAAGAAATCCAATGGATTGTCGATCAACTGTTTATCGGTAATCGCCTCTCGAGCGGGCAGATTGTGACGCAAGTGGGCGAGCCCATTGATTTACGCAATATTCATTCGCCAATTATTTGTTTTTGCTCCAAAGGCGACAACATTACCCCGCCACAGCAGGCGCTAGGCTGGATTAACGATGTGTATGCCAGTGATGACGAGCTGCGGCTATGTGGGCAAACCATTGTGTATGCAGTTCACGATCACGTGGGGCATTTAGGGATTTTTGTCTCAGGCAGCGTGGCGAAAAAAGAGCATCAAGAGTTTGCCAGCAATATTGACCTGATTGATGTGTTGCCGCCGGGCTTGTACGAGGCGGTTCTGACGCCCAAAACCGCCGAGGTGCTTAATCCAGAATGGGTTGAAGGCGATTGGATTGTGCGATTTGAGTCGCGTACTTTGACCGATATTCGCCAGATTGTTCAGCCCAATCAGGATGACGCACTACGCTTTGCCACAGTGGCGCGAGTGTCTGAAATCAATTTAGAGGGGTATCGACGCTGGATTCAACCTTGGGTTAGATTGGCGGTCAATACCCCGATTAATCAATACTTTAAAGCCTGCGCTGCGGCGCTTGCACCAGCTTCAGTTTTTTCGCCTCAAAATCCATTGATGTCGATCTTGCCGCAATGCGCTGAGTGGGTTCGCCAGCATCGCCAGCCAGTGGCCGCGGATAATCCATTTTTAAAATGGCAAGAGTGGTACTCAGAGCAAATGATGAGCGCGCTCAATGGTTACCGTGATCAGCGCGATCACGCGATGGAGCAATTGTTTATCTCGATTTATGGCTCGCCGCTATTGCAGCAGATGCTGAGCATCACCGAGGCGTCTTGTCCTGCGATCTCAGCCATCACGCCAGAGCGCCAAGCCTTTATCCAGCAGCGCATCGCTCACTTTAACGCCAATATGGCCGAAGGCGGTTTGCGTGAGGCGGTGATTCGCGCCTTGCTGTATATCGGCATGGCGGGGGACGGCGTGGATGAGCGATCGTTTAATGCTTTGCGCTTAATTCGTTCGCAAAATGAGGCGCTGCCATTGAGTGAGTTTAAGCAGCAGCTGCGTGAGCAGTATTTTTCATTGCGCTTAGATCAAGAGCGCGCGTTGGCAACCATGGTGGAGATGCTGCCCGCAGATTCAGCCAAAAAGCAGGCGGCATTGGATGTGATTCGGCGCATCGCAGGGGCTGCAGGAGAGATGAGCGCGGTGGCAACGGCACGCTTACATCAAATTGAAGCATTGTTTATGGTAGAAAAAAAACCAGTTCATTCACTGTAATTAGCGATGGCTTTGCGTTGGCGGTTTTGGTCTTGCTTTAGGCCAAAATCCGCAGCAAAGCCGCGGGTAAACCCAATATCAATCGACCCTAGAGGCTACAAATGGCGCATGAAAAATATCAAAATCTGATCGCGCGCAGTCAGGCGCTGACCCCTGTGGCCACGGCGGTGGTGCATCCTTGTGATGAGAGCTCGCTGCGTGGTGCCGTTGAG